>CAYYNB010000110.1:6471-20242 GCA_964472565.1 uncultured Anaerolineaceae bacterium | reverse complement strand
TGTCCGCAGTATCTGTCCAATTTGACCTATATGTGCCAAGCTATCAGGGCGCTGTACTTGAATAACGGCTTCTCGCAAAAGGGCTATCCGCTTAGGGATTTCCGGATCGGCTAACCGAACCATGTGGGCATTTATTTCGACCTGACCGCTCAAATCACGCAGCCATTCGGATAGTTTCTTATTCCCAAATCGGTCTTCGAATCCTGAGTCCAGATCACGCAGTTTGTTGCCCAGCGGTCCGCGGTGTACCCAACCATCTTTATCACAGGGCATTGAAGCCAATGCGCGAAAAAGCAGATCCATGAATTCTTGGGTGTGCTCAAGCTGGATAAGTACTTCTGCCAAGTCTTCAATGTAATAGAAAGAATCGCAGGATTCTTTTAAGTGGGCTGATGTTTGTCCTTTGTTACCAATACCAACAACTTTGCGCACCTTTTGTTTGATGCGCTCACATAATTGTCTAAAGTCACCATCGCCGGAGACAATGATAAACAGGTCTGCGTCACCTGCACCCAGGATTTCACCGGCTTCAATCATGAGCTGTTTATCCGCGGCGTCTTTCGCACGCTCAACCTGTACGCACTCAATATTGAGATTGCGTACATCATCATAGGAAGCAGACAGTGGACGTTTTTTCCAGTCCCCATAGGCGCGGCATATTTCCAGATGACCGTAATGATCGGCAATTTTGAGAATTTGTTCTAAGTGGCTTAGCTGGGCGTTATCCGCATCAATCAACACGACGACACGATGAAAAGTGGGAATATTAAGCATGGATGCTACCTCGAGCAAATGTTTGACGATATAAGAGGAAACGAATCTCATGCAGTCTGTGTCGCCCGGTGTGTATTGGGCATTGAGATTAAGCAAGGCTCCAGCCAATTACGCCTAATCACGCATGTCTCGTATTCCAGTTATTTGTCAAGCTATTTGGTCAAAATAGCTCCACTTGCTGTCCGAATCCACACTATATTTCATGTGAGGATGAATCAGACCTTTATTCAGGTTCTGATTGCCAAGTGTCTCAGGCGTTAAAAACGCGCATTGAGTTTGCAAATGATTGTGCATTTGCTTTCACAGACTGACTATAAAATATCATGCAATGCTTACGCCGTCAATTAGCGCACAGCACGGGAAGAAAGGCGGGGCAATGGGGCAATTCGTGAATTGTCTCAACAAACCGCTCCCCCTCGCCAAGCGAGTCAGCAAGGGGGAGCGGGAGAAAAACAGTATCAGGAGACAGCCGCCAGCGATTTTTCGTAGGTGATCCAGGCGGGGCGCGGCTTGAACCCCAACGTCAGATTCAGGTGATACATCGGGTTATTTTCCTCGTTTGCGGTGAGAATGATCGCGGCTCCATACTGGCGCGCAAATTCGATCAAGTGCAGCTTGAGCACAGTTGCGATTCCGCGGCGGCGATGGCTGCGAATGACGCCCGTCAGACTGCCGTCAAGCTGGTCGGTGTTGACCGGGTTGCGGTAGGCGCGGCTGGTTCCGACATACGACGACCCATCAAGCGCCACAAACCAGCCATCCAGCAGGGTATTGGGGCCGTTCAGCATCGAGTCCTCGAAAACCTCCAGCGAAGACCGCACCGCCGGTTCGGGAGACGGAATGTCCTGCACGAGCGCCCATTCCAGATCGTAGAGTGCGGCTTTCCAGTTCGGATCGCGCTGCATCAGGTCACGCAGTGTGACGATCTGAATCTGCGCGGCGGCGACCTTCGCCACAAACGGCGCAAAGGGGGCCGGATCAAACGCGGTCACATCCAGTTCGGAAAGCTGGGTGCGCATCACCTCACAAAAACCGACCTCGCGCAAAAAACCGGTATGGGGTTCCTTATTTTCGAGCATGGCGGAGGTGATCGCAAGCGGGTGATACTGCGCCAAACGATCCATCACATAGGCATAATAAAAGGGGCGGATGTCAGACGATTCGTGGTCGGGGTCAACCAACACATAGAAATGATATTTATCCGGGTGGTACATCCAGGGCAACTGACCGTATTCGCCAAAACCGACGACCTGACCATCCCGTTCGATCATATCGCGGCAGAACATGAAGCCCGGATCACGGGAGGAGTCGATATGCTTCCAGGTTTCGAGGCCTAACGGGTAGGGATAGGTAGCTGTGTCAATGGCTACCATGCTTACGTAGTCGGCGTCGGCGAAGGATCGGATGGTTAACATGGTGCATATGCTCCTTGATTAAAAACGGATGGCAGACAGAAAAAGTGGTGGGACGATAATGGAAGGTTGCGTTCTTGTTCATGATTCAGCTCCTCATGGGCTAAAATAAGGCTGCGCCAATATTTTCTTTACCCCATCCCCCCTTGCCCCTTCCCTTAGGGAAGGGGAGTCAAACTCACAGAATGTGGGGAATTATTTTCTTGGACCAGCCTAAAAAACAACAAAAAACCGCAGGGCTGGCCTGCGGTCTACAGAATACGAAATATAGTCTACGGGCAGCAGCCAGGCGCAATTCACTGCTCATGCGTGAATATAAGCGCCTTCAAAAAAACTAGCTGCGGACCACTTCACACCTCGTTGTGTTGACGATAAACACACTCTAGCACGAGATAGGGAGCAGTGTCAATCGGTCATGCTAATTTGAATTGAGAGCGGGATGATTCTACACTTGGTAAAACATCGTTATTCACCAAGACAGGATGGTTTACATGGAATGCCAGCTTGCTGATATTACCGTTTATTATGAAGAGTACGGCGAAGGAAGACCGATGGTGATCGTGCATGGGTTTACGCCCGATCACCGCCTGATGAGCGGCTGTATAGAACCCAGTCTGCGCGAGCGCGAAGGATGGAAACGAATCTACCTGGATTTGCCGGGGATGGGCAAAACGCCCGCTGCCGACTGGATCACCTCGACGGATGATATGCTGGATGTGGTGCTGCGGTTTATCGACCAGGTGATACCGGGCCAACGGTTTGTGATTGTAGGCGAGTCGTATGGCGGGTACCTGGCGCGCGGTGTGCTGCACTGGCGGGGCGATATGGTGGACGGCGCGTTTTTGCTATGCCCGGCGATTATAGCCGAGTATGAAAGACGCGATGTGCCGCCCCAAACGACGCTGGTATATGATCCCGAACTGTTCAACAGGCTCAGTCCGGCGGAGGGACAAGAATTCGCGGCGATGGCGGTGGTGCAGAGTGAACATAACTGGCAGCGTTTCCGCGACGAGATTATGAGCGGACTCGTGATGGCAGATAAAGTTTTTTTGCAGCGTCTTCAGCACGGCGGGCGCTATTCATTTTCGTTTGATGTGGAACAACAACCTTTTGAGGCTCCCACGCTGATTTTGACCGGGCGGCAGGATGCATCGGTGGGCTACCGGGACGCCTGGAAACTGATCGAAAGCTATCCACGCGCGACGTTCGCCGTGTTGGATCGGGCCGGACACAACTTGCAGATCGAGCAGGAAGCGCTGTTCAGTGTCATGCTGAGCGAATGGTTGGATCGGGTGGAGGAGTATCACCTATCAAGCTGAGGCGGTGGACACGTATAAGTGGACAGACGTCTTTAGGCTGCGCCAATATTTTCTTTACCCCATCCCCCTTGCCCCTTCCCTAAGGGAAGGGGAGGCAAACTCACAGGATGTGGTTCTTGGATCGGCCTTAAATAAACAGGATAGGTGACTATGCGGCGATTCAGTCTGATCAGCCTGCTGCTGCTGGCGGCGATGGTGATGCCTGCCGGGGCACAAGGGAATGGGGAAAGCGAAATTCACACGCTGGAACACGCAGGATTTACGCGCAGTTATACCACGTATATCCCTTCGACGTATGAGGAGGGGGCGGCGCTGATGATCGTGCTGCACCCGTTTGCCTCGTCGGGGCGGGCCATCGAAGCGCTCAGCGGTATGGATGACAAGGCTGAGGAATATGGCTTCATCGCGGCCTATCCTGATACGGCGGACTTTGCGTGGGGGGATGGACGGGACAACTATGGGACAGTGGACGGAGTTTCGGTGGATGATGTGGGGTATCTCGAAAAGCTGATCAACGAGATGAAGACCCAGTATCAAGTCAGCGAGGTATACCTGACAGGACTGGCAAACGGGGGCTTGATGGCCTACCGGATGGCCTGCGAAAAACCGGACCTGTTCGCCGGAGTTGCTGTCGTGGGGGCGGGACTGTGGGATTATCACCTGGAGGTGTGTGCCGCCCCCGCAACAAAACCCGTCTCGCTGCTGATGATGGTGGGCGATCAGGATGTGTATTATCCCGAAGAAGGGCGCGAAGTCGAGAGCCGGACGGAAGAACTGGACGTTCTGAGCTTTGACGAAACGATTGAATTCTGGCGGGAACGGAACGGCTGTGAGACAAGCCCGGTCAGCGCAGATGAAAAGAAGCACAGCCAGGTTTATGCCTGCGCGGATGATACCGAAGTGGGGTTTTATGAAATGCATGCGGTAGGGAACAACTGGCCGCGTGTGGGGGATTACAAACTCAACCAGTTTGGAATCGACGCAACGGAGGTGATCACACAGTATTTCTTCGGCGGGGCGAAACTGACCAGCCTGATCAACGCCGAAGCAGGCGAGCATATCCTGTGGGGCGGACGGCCACGCAGCTACGTGGTGTATGTGCCGCCAAGTTATGATCCGGCAGAACCAACCTCCCTGGTGATCGCGCTGCACGGGCGACCCGATACAGGAATGGGGATGGCGTATCTGCTGGATATGAATTCGGTAGCAGAAAAAAACGGATTCATCGTGGTCTATCCTGACGGGGTAGACCAGGAATGGAATTATGTGAAGGGATTCACCGGCTGGGAATATTCGGATCAGGATGATGTGAAATTCCTGACGTACCTGGCGGGCGATTTGTCACAGGATTTCAACATTGATCCGGCGCGGTGGTATGTCACCGGGTTTTCGAACGGGGGATTTATGACGCAGCGCATGGCGTGTGATGCGGCGGATCAATTCGCGGCGTTTGGAGAAGTGGGCGCGACGCTGTTTCCCGGCTTTATCGATCTGTGCGAAAACTCTGCGCCCGTGCCAATTCTGCTGATGCACGGGACGGCGGATCAGAATGTGGCGTGGGAAGGGCTGCAATATGAGAATGGGACGGTGATTTCGTACCCGGCATATGATACGGCGCTGTTCTGGGCGGTGCATAATGGGTGTGATCCGCAACAGACAGATTACGAGGTGCTGCCGAAAAAAGATGCAGCAGCAGAAACAGAAGTGTATCACTACACATTCGATGGATGCGCGGAAAACAGTATTGTGGAGTTCTGGGTGATCGACGGCGGCGGACATACGCTGCCGGGGGTGGACCGGCTGGAAGAAGACTATTTCGGGCCGACGAATATGGACATCAAAGCGGCAGACGTGCTGTGGGAATTTTTCGAGGCGCATCCGAAAACGGATGGAAGCGCGAAGTGAAGTGAAAATGGGGCGTTTTATCGCCCCATCTCCCCTCCCTCAGTGACCTTAGCAGGTCGAAGGTTTATTCGCCGAAATCAGTGATGCACCAATCGCCGTCTTTCTTTTCCAGCTTGACAACTTCGTCAATTGGAATTTCGGTTTCTTCGCCTTCATACTTGATCTTCATGGTGCCGGTCATCTTGACTTCGGCCTTATCGCCGTCTTTGCTCTTTTCTTCGTACTTCATATCGTCGAAGGACATTTCGGCACCTTCGGAGTCACCGAAGGGATTGTCATCTTTCTCGCAAGCGAGATCATTCATTTTGTCTGCGTCTTCGTCTTCGATCGCTTTAACCATGTCTTTGACGGTATCAACCGGGCTGCCGCCCCCACACGCGGCGAGGACCGTTGGGACCAACAAGGCAAGCATCAGGATCAAGGCCATTTTTTTCATGATAGGGTGTCTCCTCCCAAAAATCGGATTGCAGTGAACATTATACAGTATAGGGAGCAAGCGTGACCAAAGCGTGACCGCAGCGTGACCAAAAGCCGTATAATTCACTATATCCCTCAATTCGGAGGCCCCAAAATGAAAAGAAGCGTGATTTGGCTGGTTTTGATGCTGGTGTGGGCGAGTCCGGCGGCGGCACAGGGTGGCAGCGGTGCGCGGACGCTCGATGAGACGATGTACTATTATGTGCCCACGTCGTATGATGGGGAAACGGCAGTACCGCTGGTGATCGTGCTGCACCCGTTCGGATCGTCGGGGCGGGCGATGGCGGCGATCACCGGATTTGACGCGGCGGCAGAAGCGCAGGGATTCATCGTCGCGTATCCAGACAGCGCCACGCTGGGATGGAATGAAGGGCGGCTGGAACGAGGCTGGGCGGATGATCTGCCGCAGGAAGATGACGCGGCAAACATCGCGGCGGTGGTGGATGAACTGGCGGCGGACTATCGCATTGATCAAGTCTATTTAACCGGACTGGCGAACGGCGGGACGATGGCCTATAAGCTGGCGTGCGCAATGCCGGAACAGTTCGCCAAAGCAGCCGTCGTGGGGGCGCTGATGTGGGATTACCTGGCGGAAGACTGCGCCGACACAGGCCCAACACAGCCGGTATCCATGCTGGTGATGATAGGCGATCAAGACCCGGATTACCCAAATCCGTATGAAGGGCACGAGCAGGAAATCGATGATGGGGTATTGGTCCACAGTATGAGCCGGACGGATACGCTGAAATTCTGGGCAGAGCGCGGGCAGTGCAAAACGGTGGATAAGGACAGCGCGCTGATGCTGGCGACGGACTGCACAGAAGGTGTGCAAAATGCGGTGTATACGATCCAGGGGGCGGGGCATAACTGGCCGCGCAAGGGGGATTATACGCTGAACCAGTTCGGGGTGGATGCCACCGAGGAAATCACCCGATTTTTCTTCGCGGATGACTGGACCATCACCCCGCCCAGCACAGCGCCGGAGGTCTACGGCGGGTACCCACGCGGGTATACGGTGTATGTGCCGCCAAGCTACGACGGCACCGAAGCCGTGCCCGTCGTGATCGCGCTGCATGGGCGGACAGGCAGCGGGGCGGGACTGGCGTATTATCTGGATATGAATCCGGTGGCGGCAGAACATAACTTTATCATGGTGTACCCGGATGGAATCGAAAAACAGTGGAACATCACACACGGGTTCGAGAGCGCTATCGATAACGGGGTGGATGATACCGACTTTCTGATCAAACTGGTGGATGATCTCGATGTGGATTTGAACATCGACCAGGAGCGCGTGTACGTGGTGGGGTTCTCGAACGGCGGATTTATGACGCAGCGGGTAGCGTGTGAAGCGCCGGATGAATTCGCCGGATTCGGGGTGATCAGCGCGACGCTGTTTCCTGAAGTGGGGGAAATGTGCATCACCGCCCCACCCGTGCCGCTGGTCTTTGTGCATGGGACGCTGGATGATAACGTCACCTGGGAGGCGTTTACCTATGGCGGGCGCGTGATCAGCCTGTCGGTGCCGGATACGATCACCTTCTGGGCGCTGCACAACCAATGCCAAGCGGACCAAAGCGATTACGTGGTGCTGCCCTCGACCAATGCGGCGGCGACGACGCTGGTTTACCGTTATACATTCGGTGGGTGCGCGGAACACGGCGATATTTTATTCTACGCGATTCAAGGGGGCGGACATAATATACCGGGACGGGCGGAGCGGTTTTCGGGCGCGGCGGGGGCGGTGAATACGGACATCAAGGCCGCTGAGGTGCTGTGGGAGTTTTTCGCCGCGCACCCCTCGTAAACCCTTATTTTCCCCAGCGTCTTGCAGCTTGAACCCGTATCCCCCTCTCCAACCAAGAAACAGGGGCGTGAATGGCGTTCTCGCTCAAAAGGTGTAAACTGGAGGGAGGTGAGTTCCACAGAGAAATGATAGTGAGCGATGAGCATTCTGAACCGGGAAGAACGACAGACTTTACGCAGCGTTCAAATGCACCTCTACACGTCCATTTTACGCGCACAGGCTGTGCATGAACAGATTGGCACGGTGGACGTTTATTTTCATGCCAGCAATCCGGCACCGCATCTTAACTGCGTGATTCCACATAAGGGTGTGGCGTGGATTCGACATGCGGACCTGCGCGCGGCGTTTATGGGATTGGAGCGGTTGGGGCGGATTCCCCGCCTGCTGATTCTGGATGCGCTGTTTCCGGATGCATTCAAACAGCAGCTCTCGCTGATGGAACTATCCACCGAAGATGAGCGGCTGGTAATGGTTTACCAGCCGATGTTAGGGCCGGATCTGCCGGAAGAAACCCCACGCGGACGAATCCCACACACCTTTGGGCCATCGATCCAGCCGGTGCTGGCGACCACCCCGGCGGAACTAGCCACATGGCTGCGCATCTTTCGGGCCGGATACTATAACTCGGAAGCGCTCAGCATTGAACCAGGGGCCATTGACCCGCTGCTGGCAGGAATCGAAGCGGGCGAATTCGCGTTTGTCATTGCCAATTATGAAACAACCCCGCTGGGAGCTGCGCGAGTCAGCCTGAGGCCGCCCACCGCCGAACTGGAAGCGGTGGTGACCACGCCGCTGTGGCATGGGATGGGATTGGAAGAAGCGCTGATCAGCACCGGCACACAAACAGCACTCGAACGAGGGTGCGAGATTGTGTTCACGATTGCGCCCACCGGTGACTACACGCGGCTCTACCGGCGGCTGGGATTCGTTGAACTCACGCATATGACCACCTACTGGCGCGCGGATGATTACGCGCAAGCTTTAGGGCGGATCGCGCCCAAAGGAGCAAGTAATGATGTGGCAGAGCCTGTACATCCCCACAGCGAACCCTAAAAAAATCGCGGAAGCCGTGCAGTCGGTGTTGGAAACACACGGCTACCAAGCCTATGATCCGTTTCCAGGCGGCAGCGGCACCCCCACCGGACTCAAAAAAATGGCTCGGCACTTTGTCGCTCCGGCTCTGAATGGGTGGGTGCGTGTGTTGGGTGAACCCGTCGAAGAACTGCTGGCTGAAATCAACCGCGCCCTTGAGGAAGACATCCTGTACGGGTGGCTGGACGAGGACAGCAGCGGGTTTGCGCTGTATCAGAATGGCAGCCGCAAGGATGATCTGGAAGCGCTCCGTCCGTATGTGCGGACCAGCCTGGCGGAGCTTCAGCGGGCCGCTGCGGGCGAAATGCGGATGGATGAGATCGTGTCGAAAGAGCCGCCGGTGGTGATTTTGGGGGCGGATGCGCTACCGCCGGAGATCCAACAACTGGCTGATGAACACGGCGTGGATTCCAAACATGCGAACAAAATGGCGGAACGGATCGGCGGGAAACTTTTCGGGCGGTTGGCAAAACAAGAAGGTGAATCGAAAAAGGACCAGGAACAAGCGCGGGATGTGCTGATGGGCGGCGGGCGTGATACCTGGAACAGCCTGGAAGGGCAAAAGGTCCGGGCGATGGCAAGCGCGCTCAGCCTGCCGGAACATTGGCGAACACCGACCTGGGAAGAGGTGCGCGACGCCTATCAGGTGTTCCGGCTGCGGGAACGGAGTCCACGGATGATGTTGATGCCGGGGGACAAAGAAGCGATGAAAGCCGTACCCGACGCGCTGGAGTATATCCCGGTTTATATGGGCTTGAAGTAGATATGGCACAGGCGGATCGCCAACGCTGGGACAGCCGGTATGCCGAGAACACAGGCGATTATTCAAAAGGGCCGACGCCGCTGCTGGTGCGCTATGCATTCCCGGCAGGAGCGCACAGCCGCGCGCTGGAACTGGCGTGTGGGTTGGGGCGGAATGCGCTGTGGCTGGCCGAACAAGGCTACCGGGTCGATGCGCTCGACATCAGCCTGGAAGCGCTGCGACAAGGGCAGCAGGAAGCCAGACGACGCGGACTCGCGGGTATTCAGTTTGTCGCGGCGGATTTAGATAATTTTCTCCTCCCCAACCGGCACTACGATCTGGTGGTGGTCTTCCGATTTCTGGACCGGCGGCTGTTCCCGGCGATCCGCGAGCGGGTGCGCCCCGGCGGACTGGTGATCTATGAAACGCGGAACGTGGGCCACCTCCAAGAGCACCCGGAAACCAGCCGCTATTACCTGTTGGAACGGGGCGAACTGCCCCATTATTTTCCAGGGTGGACGGCGCTCCATACACGGGATGGCAGCCGGATGAGCGCATTCGTGGGACGCAAGCCGGAGTAAAACGAAACCATGAGAAAAATTATGCTGGTGATCCTACTGCTCGTGATCGCAGTGCCCGCCCACGCGCAAGAAGAAAGCGCTGTCGTGGTGGTGTGGGCGGACGCCAGCGGGGTGTGGTACTGGCGCAGCGATGTGCCAAAGGCGCGGCAACTGATCGAAATGGCGGGCGTAGTGCCCGATGTCGCGCCCGACGGGTTGACGGTGGCCTTCTGGCAGCAGGAACAGGCCCAGATTGGGCTGATCGACGCGGCTACGGCTGAACTAACATGGATTGATTTCCAATCGCCGGATCACCAAATCGCGCCGGACCTGGAATGGTCAAAAGATGGGCAAACGCTGTACTTTATGACCGACGTGGGCAGCGGCCTCAACCGCCAGGCGGCGAATGATCTGTGGCAGGCGGATGTGGGCAGCGGGGCGGTTGAACAACTGCTGCCGGATGGCGAGGGCGGACGGCGCGCGTTTCGCAGTCCAGATGGCGCGTATCTGGCGATTGTGGCGGCGGGGGCGTATGCCCAACCGGAAGAAACCACTGGCGAGCCGGGGCGGATTCAGATTTACGATCTGGAAGCCGAGCAGGTGGTGAACTCGCTGCAATTTCCCAGCGTGGCGTCGGCCAGCGAATGGCCCTGGTATCCAGAGGTGCGGTGGCTGGCGGACAGCAGCGGCGTGCTGACCGCGCTTCCTCCGGCGGACCTGGTGTATGGTGCAACGGATAAAAAGACCGTTCTAGCGCTGATCCCCGTCGAAGGCGCACCAGAGATTGCGGGTCAGGTGGAGGCGGATTTTTTCGGACTGCCGGAATTTTCGGCGGATGGAGAATGGATCGCCTACCTGGAGCGGCGCGAGGCGCTGGATAATCTGCCGCAGCAGTTGATCGTGGCGCACCGTGACGGAAGCGATCCACAACCGTACTGGCAACTGGGGGAACGCGGGGTGCTGTTTTATAGCTGGCTGCCGGACACCAACCAAATCCAGATTCAAGAGGCCGGGGCGGATGGGGTAACATCCATCTGGGTGGGACGGCCAGACGAGCCGCCCAGCCGGCTGACCACCTATGCGCTGGCGGGGTATATCCAGTGGCTGGACGAAGCGCAGTACGTAATCAGCACAGCGGAAATGGATGGGGAGCAGTTGAAGGGCTTCGCGCTGTATTATGGAACGACAGTGATCGCGCGAAGTGACCATATCATCACGGTGGATGCCGTGCTGGTCCCGTGAAATAAAAAGCGCCGGACGCAAGGGCAATCCGGCGCAGCATCACCTACCAGCAAGCGTTATTGAGCGGCCTCATTCAGGGTGAGAGTCACGGTGACTTCCATCTCATCCCACGAGTAGGAATACCAGCTCTGTTCCACAGTCAAAATATAGATCTGGTTGGCTATCAGATCGACATTCATCGTGCCGCTGCGAACCCCGCCTGTGCCTTCGATGTCTAAGACGTGGATTTCGCCCTCTTCGGAGTCGGTTGTGACCAGCGAGATGCTGGCATACAGATCGCCGCCGGGCTGGTTAAAGCTGAGCGCCCATGTTCCGTCGGCATTGGGCTTGATGAAGTAGATGTTAGGTTTGGCAAGCTCATAATTGGAATTGATGACGGCTTCAACGGTAGAACCCGGCTGAAACAGTTCGGCCTCGCTCAGCGTCAGGGTATAGTCACCGCCGCCGCTGCCCGTTGAACCGCCGGAACGTGTCGCAATCACCGTGTAGGTGCCATCTTCGGTGAGGGCATAGGCGATCATCGCATTAAAGCCGGAACCAAAGTCATCATTTTCGGACAGACGATTTCCAGAGGCATCATTAAGCAGCAGCGCGGGATCGAGTTCATAGTCGTCTTCAACGGCATCCATTGCGATCAGAATCAACTGGCCAGCAGTCCCCTGGAAGGTGTAGGTCTGTTCGTAGGAACTATCGCTGATAGTGCCCTGAACAGGCTGATCAAATTGAAGCTCGCCACCCTGCGCCTGAGCAACAGGGGTGGGAAGATTGACAACTGTCAACGCCAGAAAAACGATCACGAGTGCGGCCAATAACTTATGCATGGTATTTCTTCTCCTGTGAAATTGATCCAGAAGCAATTATACGAGACCGCACACGCTACGGCCAATCACCCAAGTGCAAAGGGGTGCCTTTTACGGCCCGTTGGCGCGGATATACAACGTTATAAACCACCTCATCGATGGTGAACGTCGCCCAGGAACTACCCTCATCGGCCCAGGTCAGGGTGATAGCAGAGGGGAGCAGGAGGCCGTGAAATCTGGCCCAGGAGACGATATAGATTGTCCAGAGAACTTTTTCGCCGCCTTTTTCCTTAAAACGCATAGCTTCCATCGAACGGAGCAACCCGGTTTCGGGATCGAACTTCACCAGGAATTCATCTTCACCGGTTTTAAACGGCACGATCAAACGCGCAGCCGTATCGTCCACCGGTTCCCAACGCACGCGCGGATCGGTGAGCAGCACGGAGGGCATCCACGCGGCCTGTTCGCCCCAGGCAGACAGATTCGCGGCCTGATCAATCTCCAACCCTTCCTGCACGCCAAATGGAAGCTCCATGCGCGAGGTACCGTCCAGGATGATTTCGTTGGCTTTCAGAACAGGCTGCCCAAACAACGTGAGTTCGATGTAATGGCGGTAGCCATGCCCACCTGACTCGATAAAACGGGCGCGGGAATTGAAGGTGATGCCGCCAAACCGCAGACGAGCCGGACCCGTGAGAACCGCTGACTCGGTCAGCGGGATTTCGTCGCCGCCCGCGACTGTCCGCAGATAACGATCAACGGGAGCGGGCAGATCGTCCGGTATGGCGACGGTGGACAGTGTGGGAGTCGTCCCCGGATAGGACGCAAATCTGGCCGGTTTAAAACGAAGACCGAAGCCCACGATCAGCACCAGACCCAACGGAATAGTGACGAGTACAACGAGAATCGTCCACAACATTTTACGCCTCTTCATGATCGAGTACCCTGCACAAAAATAGCCACCCACTGCTGCACGAGCGAATCGGAGGGGATGCGGCCCGTCGCCAACACTTTTTCGATGACGACAGGCCACGAAAAAAGGCTGTCAAAAGCCTGTGCCAACGCCAACGGATCGAGATCGGCGCGCACCACACCGGCATCGATCTGCTGGCGGAAATAATCCGCGACCAGGGCGGTGTTGCCCTGCGCCCCGGCGGCTGCAATCTGCTGTAAGTCGGGCATTTCCTGCACATCACACAGCAGCAACCGAACGAGGTCAAATCCAGCGAGCATCCCCGCGATTTGCGTCTGAGCCATCGCGAAAATGTCGCGCGCGTAGTCGCCGGTCAGCTTCTGGGTAAAGGTGGCGGCAAAACCCTGGTTGTTGAAAGAAGCTACACACGCCGCCAAAAGCTGTTTTTTGCTGCCGAAATGACGAAACAGAGTCACTTCGTTGACCTCCGCAGCCGCCGCAATGGCACGGGTGGTGGCCCGCACAAAACCGATTTGACCGAACAGGGCCAGCGCCGCGTCAATAATCCGCTGGCGGGTATCTGATGTTTCAGCCGACATGCTATCCGCTCCACAGTAAATGAAATCGGAGTGCAAGTGGACACTTGCATGATAAGCATACTCAGGAGAATAATTACAAGCAAGTGATTACTTGCATTGCGAAAATCAGCGGAATGTCATATCTATATA
>CAYYNB010000110.1:0-6371 GCA_964472565.1 uncultured Anaerolineaceae bacterium | reverse complement strand
GCAGGAAAGCATCCCGTTTGCGATGGATGCAACGTTGAACGCTGCTATCGACAAGGTGATGGCGCGCGAACCGATAGACCTGTTGGGGTTGGGTGAACCGCTGCACGGCGGCGAGGACTTTCTGATGCTGCGCAACCGGATTTTTCAGCATCTGGTCGAGGCGCATGGATTCAGCGCGATTGCGATGGAGAGCAGTTTTCCGAAGGGGCACCTGATCAATGACTATGTGGCCGGGCGGGGACCGGATGCGTATGAGGCGATCAAAGACGCCGGTTTCAGTCATGGTTTTGGGCAGCTTGAGGCAAACCGGGAACTGGTGGAATGGATGCGGGCATACAATGCACAGCACGCCGCCCCCATTCAGTTTTATGGGTTTGACAGCCCAACGGAAATGACCGGGACGGACAGCCCGCGCCAGGTGCTGGCGTTTGTGCTCGATTATCTGACGGCGGTGGATGAAACAAGCGGCCAAAGCTACCGCCAGCGGATTGAGCCGCTGCTAGGACACGACGCAGCGTGGGAAAATCCAGCGGCGATGATGGACTATACCCAGGCGGTGGGCCTGTCGCCGGAAGCAACCGCGCTGCGCATCGCAACAGAGGACTTGATAGCTGAACTCCAGATGCGGCGGCCTGAACTGGTGATGAAGAGTGACGCCGAACCGCACCGCGAAGCCTTACAGTATGCGGCGGAAGCGCGGCAGTTATTGAACTATCACGCGGAACTGGCGCGGGTATCTGAGCAGCGAACGGCGCGGCTGCTCGGTATGCGCGACGCGATGATGGCGGATAATGTGGCGTATATCGTGGAACGCAGCCGGGGAAAGGTATTTCTGTTCGCGCATAACAGCCATCTGAAACGCGGCCAAGCGGAATGGCAGCTTGGCCCGGATTTGCTCACGTGGTGGCCGGTGGGCGCGCATCTGAGCGCGATGTTCGGGGCGCGGTATGTGGTGATCGGATCGGCGCTCGGCGTCTCGGCAGAGAATGAGATTGGACAGCCGGAAGCGGGAACGCTGGAAGCGATGCTGACCGCGACACAGGGACCGGGACGTTTTTTCCCGACAGCGGGGCATTCGGAAGCGGAAACCGCCGCGATCCCGGTGCGATCCGGCAGCACGGTCAACTTCTCATATTTTCCACTCACGCCGCAGAGCTTCACGGATTTCGACTGGTTCGTGGCGCTGGACTCAACGGGCTACCAGCGGGGCGGGCCGCCGCTGCCCACTGCTCACGCATAATAATAAAAAAGGCCCAACCGGAGTTGAGCCTTTTTTTCTTGGTCCGGCCTTACTGCGCTTCGGGGCGCGAGGATGGCGTTCCAGCGGGGCGGAACAGATCGCTCAGGAGCAGGGCAATATCGCTGGGAATGGGCACTAAAATCTGGTCCCCTTCGGGCGTTACCCCGGTGCGGACTTCACCGAACGAAATCTGGCTTTGACGGATATTCTCTTCCGGGATGGATTCGGCTTTTTGGGCGAGGCTCATCATATCGTCAAAGGTCATATTGGTGGCGAAATTGGCCTGCAAGGATTCCCATAAATTGAGAGCCTGGGGCAGCAGTTTGATGATGCCACCCGTTGTCAGGACTTTTTCACGCACGGCGAGGATGACTTCCTGCTGGCGGCTGCTGCGCGAAATATCGCTGTCGCCGTGACGGGTGCGAGCATATTGGAGCAGGCGTTCAGCCTCTAAGTCCTGGCAACCGGCATCAAAATGGATCGTGATGTAACCATAGCTGCCATCGGGGTACTTGTCATCATCAATCGGTTCGTTGGGACAGACTTCCACTGGGCCGATCACATCGATCAGCGCCGTGAACACTTCAAAATTGATCAGCACATAAAACTGAATTTTGACGCCAATCGTCTGCTCAACCGTTTTGACCGCCATCGCCGGGCCACCACCACCGGGATACTGCACCTGATCGCCAATGATGTTGGCGGCATTGATGCGCCCGGTCTGCCCTGTCGGATAGTCTACCCAGAGGTCACGCGGGATGGTGAGCATGGCAGCGGTTTGGCCTGCCGGATCAATCGACAACAATATGATGGTATCAGTGGGAAACGGTCCCTGTTCACCGGCGCGCTGATCGATGCCCAACAGCAGGATATTGACGCGGCGGGGATCGTTCCAGACGGGGGGCGCAGCCTGGACTACCGCCGGATCGGGGGTGGCGACGGACGCAACTTCGGCAGTGACAGCAGGAAGCACTTCAACGGTAGCGGCTGGAAGGGCTTCGGCGGTAGACATTGCTTCTGTCGCGAGGGGCGGCTGAGTCGGTTCGGGCGTGGGCGCGGCTGGCTCAGGGGTGAGCGTCGGCATAATCAACTCGTTGGTCTTAGGAGCCGCATCGGGCGGATTGAGGAGATCGACAAAATAGTCGGCCAGATCAAGCGGGCGGGCCGGGCGCGGCAGGCTGAGCACATTGTCCAGTTCGATAGCACGATCACGCACAAAATGATGCGTCAGAATGGACGCCAAAACCGCCGTAACACCAAAGACCACCACCCACACCATCACAAACCATTGAGGAATACGCATAACCATTTTCTCCTGATCGGGGAGCATTATAACGCAAAACGCGGACTTGCAGCCCGCGTTCGCCTGTTGATTACCTGACGATTAGTTGCGCCGGAAGTAGTAGAGCTTGTTACCCGACGCCACATAGATCGCGTTGCTGGTGACTTGATCGGCATACACACCCGACAGATTACGGAAAGCGTCGGGATCGTTCTGGGGACGCAACCCACCGCGGAACTTGCCCGCCCACGAGGTATGATAAACCGTCTGGCTGACTTTATCCACGACGAACAAACTGCTGGACATGGGATCGTTGTCCACAAAGAGCGCGGTTCCACTGGTCAGCGCGCCGCCGGGGACGCTGGAATATTCAAAACCCTGCTCCACGCCGCTCAAAAATTTCTTGATGTGGGCGTCTTCAAACAAAATGTAGAGTTCGCCTTTATCACTGATGCCAATATCCACCGCCCCGGTCAGATCGGGTAACTGCTCGGTGGCAAAATAGGATTCAGGTGCAGCCACGTAGCGATTTTCACCGGGGGCAGATTTGTAACGCCAGACCTGATTAGCCGGGGGATCGAGGACATAGAGGTTCGCGCCAAAAACCGCCATCGCCACCGGATGCTGCCATTCGGTGGTGACCAACTGTTGGGCGGTAGAAAAAAAGGTCTGGGAGTATTCGGCCAAAATACCATTCCGATCCAAAGCGATCAACACGTTTTTGTTAGCGGTTGCGCCATCTTCCATCCACTCGATGTCGAAAATATCACCGATAATGTAGGTAAAAACCGCCTGCCCCTTATAGATGATCGGATCATCGTTGCGCGTGCTGAGTCCGTCGCGGCGCTCGTTGAGAATATCGTAGTAGACGGCGCTGTGGGCACGATCCAGCGTGTAGAGATAAATCCCATTGTTAACAATCGGGCCGATCAGTTCCGCGCCGGCGGGGAATTCGTGCAGGAGGGTGATGGTGCGGCGCTCGACCCCATCGTAACAATCCAGGTAGTTTTGCGCATCCAGCCGGATTTTGTTGAGGGTTTCGTCATTGGGGCGGCGCTCGGCGGCTTTATTCGCCAAGCGGAGCACCTCGACCCAATTGGCGCGCAGAGTCGGAATCTCGCAGGTTGGCCCGGCCTGCTCGTCTAACTCAGTGGCTTTATTGTAGGCCTGGACAGCGGTATCACGTTCGATCTCAAACTGGGTGCGCCCCTGTTTGGACATAGACAAGCCAAGCACCACGACCACAATCACAACCGGGATCAGAATCGCCATGATCACGGCGATATTGGTGGGGATGCCCTGGCGACCTTCGGCATCGGGCGCGGGCAACACCTGATTCAGGGCGCGCTGCAAAAAGTTGAGGAACGCCAGCACCCCGCTCAACAGGGCACGTAACACACGCCGAATCCCATACACGAGCAGCGCCGGGAAATTCTGGACCGCAGGCGATGACCGATCCGCAACGGTTGATGCCATATCCGATACACGCTCCAGCGCGGCTTTGGCGCGGCGGCCTGTTGTGTCTTCGTCGGGAGGCGGGCGCAGTTGGCCGGTAGTGGTGCGCCCGGTTCGCGCAGGAAGCGGCGGCGCGGTGTTCGATACGTCCGATGGCACGCCAGGTACTTTTGAACTGCGCGGCGAAGGCAGCTCCACGCGGAACTTCTGGGTGCTGCTCTGCGGCGCAAGGTGCTCAGGATCGGGCGTGCCGGGTTCGATAAACTGAATCACGGTGGCGGAGGCGCTGCCGCGCGCGAGGCCCTTGATCTGATCGAGCACAACGCGCACACTGTCGCCTTGCAAGGCGGTCACCAGCGCGGAGTCGTCGGCCTCCAAGAGGCCCATATCCGCAAGAAGCATGGTCTGACCGGCGGCAACGGCATAACGTCCCAGTTGAATTTCAGGGTCCGGCCCTGTGCCCAATGGGGTAAGGTTCATGGACAGGGAATCGCGGCGATCAGCCGGAAAAGTGAGCAGCGCGGCAGACTGACAAAGCGCGCCAAAAACCTGCCCACTGCGCGCGGTGTAAAGTTCATCGCCGTGCAGCACCAGGGCCAAGGCGTTGACCTTTTGGGCGTCGCCTGACTGCTGATTCGAGGCGATTAAATGCCCGTTCACCGTCGTGATCGCTTCGCGAAGTCCGCCGGTGATGCCGCCGCTGCTGCTAAAATAGGTGTCGGCGGCAAGGCGCGCGAGGTTCTCAAAAAAGGAGGCAGGCGCGGCAGCCTGCCCAACAGGGGTGAGCAGAATAAAAAAGGTATCCCCTTCACGGATGCGGGGAGCACGTTTGGGCGCGGTTTCGGCTAAAGCACCAGGTGGCGGCATGCTGACGGCACGCCCGCCCACCACTAACAAATGTCCGGCAAAAGCTTGTAAGGGCATAACTTTTTCCCAGAGATAAGATGTTCTACACTAGATAATGTAGATCAGGAACGTTCTTTTAGCGAACTGACTCCGTAACTGATGCTACACACCAGTCGGATGCAAGGCGCTCAAGCCCCTTGTTGGCCTCAGCCACATCCAAAGTGCGTAACATCAGTCAGTGATACAATAAAACTGTTCAAGGAGCATACTATGGAAGTTATTCTCAGTCTCTGCTGTCTGGCCGGGTTCGTCGCTTTATTTTTGATTCTGTCTGCCGTACGTATGGCGCAAGAATATGAGCGCGGCGTGGTTTTTCACCTGGGGCGGCTGGTTCAGTCGGTTAAAGGACCGGGCCTCTTTTTTGTGTGGCCGTTTGGAATTGACCGGGTGGTGAAAGTTGATCTGCGCGTGGTGACGCTGGACATTCCACGCCAGGAGTGCATCACGCGAGATAACGTGACCGTCGGCGTAAACGCGGTGGCGTATTTTCAGGTGGTGGAACCCCGGCGTGCGGTGGTCGCGGTACGGAACTACGCTGACGCGACCTTCCAGATCGCCCAGACCACGCTCCGCAGCGTGATCGGTCAGGTTGAACTGGACGATTTGCTCAGCCAGCGCGAACAGGTGAACACGAATCTTCAGCACATCATCGATGAACAGACTGAACCCTGGGGCGTCAAGGTGAGCATCGTGGAGATCAAAGATGTGGAACTGCCGCCGCAGATGCAGCGCGCGATGGCGCGGCAGGCGGAAGCGGAACGCGAAAAACGAGCGAAGATTATCCACGCTGAAGGTGAAATGCTGGCCTCACAGCAGTTACAGCAGGCAGCGGCCATTATGTCCCAGGAACCGGCAGCCCTTCAACTGCGTTATTTGCAGACGCTGACGGAAATCGCCGTGGAGAAAAATTCGACGATTCTCTTCCCCATGCCGATTGACCTGCTGGAAACATTAATGAAGATCATGGAACGCAAGGCACGGGAGTAATAGCGAACGCGGGGCAGGCCGCACAGCCTGCCCGGTTTTACTCCTTATTTGCATAATTTTAATGGCCTTTAAGTTTTCCTCTGATTTAATGAAACTAGATTTGTCAGTATGTCAGGGGAAAACAGCATGGCGATTACCGTTGGTTGGGATAATTCCGAACGCACGGTCCTTGTATATGACTTTTCAGAAGTCTGGACCTGGGATGAACTGTTTCAGGCCTCGCAGGAAGATGACGACCTGCTTGAAGGAATTAACTATACGGTTCACCAGCTCTTTGATATGCGAAAAACCCGGATGATTCCGCCCAACCCGTTAGCACGGATGGAAAATCTGGCGCAGGAGATCCGGCCAACGATTGGTCTGATGGTCTTTGTCGGGGGAACGCTCTGGTTCCAAACCGTCGTCGATATTTTCCACAACTTCTTTCTGAGCCGGATTCCGGGCGTCAAAGGACTTTATTTTGTCCGAAGTGTAGATGAGGGGCGCGCCATCATCGCACAA
>CAYYNB010000109.1:0-20269 GCA_964472565.1 uncultured Anaerolineaceae bacterium | reverse complement strand
TCTTCAACCTATGACGCGGTTTACGCGCAGTCACTTACGCCGTTAGACGGCGCACGGACGAAGCCGAACGGCTGGCGGATCGCGTTGCCATCATCGATCACGGCCAGTTATTGCAGTTGGATACCCCGGATCATCTCAAGCACCAGATCGGGGAAGGGGACGTTTTGGAAATCGGCCTGGATACCGGCGATCAGGTGAACCGGGCCTGTGAACAGGTATCGCGTTTCATCCCCACCGTTTCGATTGCCGACCATACCCTTGTGATTCGGGCACGTAATGTAGTCGAGCAGTTGCCGGCGGTGCTCGACAGCTTGAAATCGGATGGGTTGAATCTGTCCGATGTCCGGTTGCGCGCCAGCACCCTGGAAGATGTGTTTATTGCCTTAACCGGGAGGAGGTTACGGGAATGAGACTGATGAGCGTGCTCCGCAAAACCATACGCGAACAACTGCGCGATTTCTGGACTCTGCTCCTGACCTTATCGCTCGGCCCGTTTTTCGTCCTCTTCTATTGGGTGATGTTTGGCGGCGGCTCGACCACCTACGACCTCTTGATCATCAATCACGACGCGGGTGCGTCTGTGAATGGCGGCGCGTGGAGCGCCTCCAACGACACGATCAAGGCCCTCCATGACGTGAACTATCAGAACGGGCAGGGTGTGCTCAAGATCAAGCAGATCGAAAACCGTCAGGCTGCCGAAAAGAAGCTAAGAGACCGTCAGGCGGATATGTTGGTTGTCTTTCCCGAAGATTATTCCCGCGCTCTGCTGGGGGACTCTCCCGCTGAAATTGAAGTCGTCGGCGATCTGAGCAATCCCTATTATTCTGTTGTCTCGGTGGTTGCCAATGCCGCCATGTCCAACTATCTCCAAACCCTCAGCAGCACAATGGCTCCGGTGACGTTTAAAGAAACGGCGTTGGGCGACTCTGCCGCCCGCTCCGAATTTGAAACCTGGGTGCCCGGCCTGTTTATCATGGCCGCCGTCCTCTTGATCTACCAGACTTCTATGACCATCGCCCGTGAGATTGAGTCTGGCACGGTGCGGCGTTTGCAGATGACTCCCATGACCGCCTTCGATCTGATGGGTGGTGTCAGCCTCTCCCAGATTTTGATCGGCGTGATCGGTGTTCTGATCACCTTTCTTACGGCGGTGGCTTGTGGGTTTCACAGCGAAGGCCCCTTGTGGCTCGCTGTTTTATTGGGCGGCATCACCAGCATGGCGATGATCGGCGTCGGGTTGATTGTCGCCTGTTTTTCGCGCACGGTAGCCCGTGCCTTTATGGTCTCGAATTTCCCGCTCTTTCTGATGACCTTTTTCTCCGGCATGTTTATGCCCATGTCCACTGTGCCCTTGTTCAAAATCGCGGGCCGGACCATTGGCCTGCTCGATCTGCTTCCGCCGACCCATGCCGTAACCGCCATCAACAAAGTGACCGCCCTGGGAGCCGGATTCGGAGACATCCTCTACGAACTGGCCGCCTTGACCGTCCTCTCTATGGCTTACTTTTTGCTCGGCGTCTGGCTGTTTCAACGCCTGCACCTTCGCCGCGCTTGATTTAGGCCGATCCAACCTCAGCCTGTGGGTTTGCCTCCCCTTCTCTCAGGGAAGGGGAGGGCAAGCAAATAAGGGCGCAGCCTGAGTCTGTCAGCCACCCGTTCGGCGTTCGTCATTTACCAGCCGGATGCTTTGCGCTATACTCGCGCCCGTTTAATACCACATACCTGCTGAGGGTTGGCACATGATCCCCGTCTTTAAACCGGCGGTAGGCGATGAAGAACTCGCCGCCGTCAAAGAATGTTTTGAAACTGGCTGGATTGGCCTCGGCCCCAAAACGGCTGAATTTGAAAAAGCATTTGGCGCATCCATCGGCTCGGAATTTGTCAGCGGCATGAATTCCTGCTCCTCCGCGCTGGATATGGCTTTTAAAGTCCTGAATATCGACGGCGGCGAAGTGATCACGCCCTCGCTGACCTTTGTTTCGACTAATCACGCCATTCTGTACAACAACGCGACTCCCGTCTTCGGCGATGTTCGCCCCGACACCCTGACCCTCGATCCCGACGATGTGCGCCGCAAAATCACGCCGCGCACCCGCGCGATCCTGGTCGTCCATTATGCCGGGCATCCCGCCGATCTCGACGCTTTCACCCAGCTCGCCCAGGAACACAATCTGGCGCTGATCGAAGACTGCGCCCACGCTGCCGGGTCCGAATATCACGGCCAACCCGTCGGCACGTTTGGTGCTGCGGGCTGCTTCAGTTTCCATGCGGTCAAAAATGTGACGATGGGTGAAGGCGGCGCGCTCGTTGTCAAAACCCAGGAACAGCACGAGCGCTCGATGCGGCTTCGCTGGTGCGGCATTTCCAAAAGCACCTGGGAACGCGCCCGCGCCCGGACCTACTCCTGGCAGTACGACGTGGATGAACTCGGTTACAAATACCATCTGAGCGACATTGCCGCCGCCATCGGACTGGTGCAGCTTCGCAAAGCCGAACAGCACCGGCTGGCGCGCCTGCACATCTGGAATTCCTACAATCAGGCGTTTGTCGATCTGCCTGTCGAGCCGCTGGCCGTTCACGACAATGTGAAGAGCACCCATCTGATCTACGTCCTGAAAACGGATCGCCGCGACGAACTGATGGACTTTTTGGCGGCGCGCGGCATCGGCACCAGTGTCCACTACTATCCCAATCACCTCTTCAAGCTCTACCGTCCCTATTCCGCCGATGTGCCCGTAACCGAAGAGGTTTGGCAGAAATTGATCACATTGCCCATCTATCCCTCGCTGACTAGTGACCAGCTCGAAACCGTGATCGAGGGTGTTCGTGCGTTTTACAAGGGCGGCTAGCTGATGAACCTGACCACCGTTATCTGCAACTACAACACCCGCGACCAACTCGCGCGGGCGCTGCAATCGTTGCTGGACACCACCGCCGATCTCGCACATGAAATTATTGTCGTCGATAACGATTCCAAAGACGGCAGCGCGGACATGGTCCGCCAGGATTTCCCGCAGGTCAAAGTCATCGAATCCGGCGCGAATCTCTGGTTTACGGGCGGCAACAATCTCGGCATGCGCGTTGCGCAGGGCGACTATGTCCTGATCCTGAATCCCGACACGGTGATCCAGCCCAACGCCCTGCCAACGATGGTCGCCTATCTGGATGCGCATCCCAACGTGGGCGGCATCACCTCCCGCATGATCTTCGGAGATGGCCGCTTACAGCGTAACTGTTCCCGCTTTGCGACCTACACCGATCTGCTGCTGGGCTACACGCTGCTCGGCCTGTTCCTCAAGCCCTGGTGCGATCGCCGCCGTCAGGTTATGTGGTACGCCGACTGGGACCGCGAATCGGACAAATCGGTTGAAGTCGTGCCCGACTCGAATCTGATGGTTCGCCGCCCTCTTCTGGATCAGATCAATTACTTCGATGAAAAACTGAAGCTCTATTTCACCGAAGATGACATCTGCTGGCGCATCATTCACGCCGGGCACGAAATTCACTATGTCGCCGGGGCCACCATCATTCACGATGAACACGCCAGCGTGAGTCAGGTGCAGCGCTTGGCAACTCAGGTCTATTTCCGCGACCTGATCACCTACACGCGCAAACATTTCGGGTCGCTGCGCGCCTATCTGCTCGCCGCTCTGATCTACCCGACTCGCACCGCCATGAACTGGAAAGCGCGCCTGCGCGGTAAGTGAGTCATTATTTACCATCGAAGTTCACCATCGAAGTTAGTCGGTGAATGACGATGACAGCGCCGAACATCTGTGCTACGATGAGAGTGCGCCCTTCGCGCGATCTTTAACAACTACACAAACGTTTTCGCGGGCCTGTTCATTTCTTCCCGTGTCGCGTCGCGAAATAAATATTTTTCCCCTCACCGCGTCGTCAAGGGGGGGGCCGGGTGCCCGGCGGGGTGTTGGCTTGCTGCGCCCGCTTTTCTCACCCGTACCCACATTTAGCCACTGGAGAGCGTGACAATGTATTTTGGCCAACTGGCAAACCGGTTTAATGACTGTTTCCACCGTCAGGCGTACCAGGAAGCACTCGACCTGCTTAACAACGCGGCAGATCAACTTCCCAATCACGCCGGGAAAATTTTGGTGTGGCAAGCCTCCTGTCAGGCGCTGCTGGGCGATGCCCCCGGCGCAATAGTTACCTTCCAATCCGCTTTAGCCGCCGGTTATTGGTACCACGAAGAAGCGCTCAAGTACGAGCCGGATTTCGCCTCGTTACAGGACTATCCCGAATTTCAGCGGATTATCGCCGAATGCCAGCAGCGCCGTGAGCATGACGAATCTACCATCAAGCCAGAGTTGGCTCTTTTCGAGCCGTCCACGCTGCGCCCCTGGCCCCTGCTCATCACGCTGCACGGCAACGAGAGCCATCTGGCCGATTACGCGCCCCATTGGCGCAGTGCCGCCGCGCAGGGCTGGCTCGTCGCAGTGCCGCAGTCCACCCAGCTTTCCTGGGCTGGCGGCTATTTTGTCTGGGACGATTACGATCAGGCGCTGGCCGAAATACAGCAGTTGTACGCGGATTTAACCGCACGGTATGCCATCGATCCCCAGCGGGTGATCATGGCCGGGTACTCGATGGGTGGCGAAGTCGCTCAAAAAATAGCGTTGACTCGTGCGTTGCCCGTTAGCGGTTTCATCGGCGTTGAGGGTTTTGTCTTCGATCTGGATCAGCTTCGCCCGCTCATCGAGGCGAAGCAAAATCCCGGTTTGCGCTCTTATTTGATCACCGGGCAGTATGCGCAGTTTTTCGAGCCGACGCGCCAGATCGACGACCTGCTGCGCGCCCAGGGTTATGCCAGTTGCCGCGCCGAAATGGACAACGAATATCACGGGTTTGGCTCAACCTTTGAAGCAGTTCTGGCGCAGGCGCTGGCCTTCGTAGAATAAATTATGTGTCGCCACTAAACACACTTTTTGACAAAAAATGGCAGTTCTTGCCAGGAACTCGTGTTTTTGACCAGCATTTCTCCCTCAACCGCCTCACAAAGGGGGGGAGGGGGGTATACGAAAGGGATATAAGTTATGACCGCATCCAAACGGGCGTTAGTGACGGGTGCCGCCGGTTTTATCGGCAGCCATCTGGTTGAAATGTTAGTCCGTCAGGGAACCCAGGTGCGCGCCTTCGTCCGCTACAACGCCGGACACCATGCCGCCAATCTCGACTTACTGCCGCCCGCTGTGCGCCAGCAGGTCGAACTCTACTTTGGCGATTTGCGCGATGCCGAAGCCGTTTCCAAAGCAGTCCGCGGCATGGATGAGGTGTACCATCTTGGCGCGGTCATCACCATTCCCTATTCCTACCAGCACCCGCGCGAAGTCATGGAAGTGAACGTTACAGGGACGCTGAATGTGCTCACTGCCGCTCGCGACCAGGGCACGCCGCATGTCATGGTCACATCGACCAGCGAGGTCTATGGTTCCGCGCAGTACGAACCCATTGACGAAAAACACCCGCTCCATCCCCAGTCACCCTATGCCGCTACCAAGGTCGCGCAGGATGCGCTGGCGCAGAGCTTTTACGCGACGTATAACCTGCCCGTGCGTATCATCCGCCCCTTTAACACCTTTGGTCCGCGTCAGAGCACCCGCGCCGTGATTCCCACCATCATCACCCAGGCCCTCACCGGGAACACGGTCAAACTCGGCGCGCTGCATCCCACCCGTGACCTGACCTTTGTGACCGACACCGTGCGCGGTTTTATGTTGTCCGCCCAATGTGACGCCGCCATTGGCCGCCCGATCAATCTGGGCACCGGTCGTTCGATCACCATTGGCGAACTGGCCGCCACGATCATTAAACTGATCGGGCGTGATGTCCAGCTTGTCACCGACGAGCAGCGCCTGCGCCCCGAAAACAGCGAAGTCACCCGCCTGCGTTCCGATAACCGCTTGGCAAAGGAAATCATGGGCTGGGAACCGGAAATTTCGCTTGAAGAAGGACTGCAAAAAACGATAAACTGGATACAGGCGCATCTCGATTTATTTGACCCAGGTCGTTATGCCTTCTAAACGTAAACTCCTCTTTATCTCGGCCTACACCGGTTTGGGTGGTGGCGAAAGTGTCCAGCTTAATCTGATGGCCGCTCTCGATCCGGCTCGTTTCGATCTGCATCTCGTCTGCCCGCGTGAAGGTCAGCTTCCCGATGCTGCGCGCAAGCATGGCGTGACGGTTCACATTCTGCCCTATCGCGGCATCACAACCTGGTTTGTCCCCGCGCTCTGGATGCGTTTTCCCATCAGCCGCAAACTCGCCCGCCTGCTCACCGCTCTCCACATCGACGCCATCCACAGCGATTACCACTCGCTGCCCTTTGCTGTGGCCGCTGGACGTTCAGCCGGTCATGTTCCCGTGATCTGGAATGCGATGGGTTGGTGGTTCCCTGCCAAACCCTGGCAAATCCATTTTTTCCGCGATCAGGTGACGCAGATCATTGCCATCACCCGCGCCGTGCGAGATCGCTGGTTAGGCGATCAACCTTTCATGTCCCCGGATTCCATCCGGGTCATTGTGCCCGGCGTCGATCCGGCTTACTATTATCCCGAAGCAGATGATGGTGCAGCCGTGCGCGCCAAACTCGGCATCGGTCCCGATGTGCCGCTCGTCGCCCTGATCGCCCGTTTCCAACAGGTGAAAGGCCACGATATTTTTCAGGAAGTCGCCCGGCGCGTTCATGCGGTGCTGCCCGACGTGCGTTTTGCCGCTGCCGGAGAAAACGTCTTTGGGGTGTCCAAAGATGAAACGTACAAAAATCAGATTCTACAAACCGCCCAAACCGATCCGGTTCTGCGTGAATGTTTGACCTATCTCGGCTTTTGGGAAGACGCCCGTCAGGTGATCGCCGCCGCCGATGTGATGGTTTGCCCGTCGCGCTTCGAGTCGCTGGGTATGGTTCACCTGGAAAGTATGGCAATGGCGACTCCGGTAGTCAGCATGAACAACGGTGGCCCACAGGAAACCGTCGTCGATGGCACAACGGGTTTTCTGGTTCCTCCCGAAGACCCCGCCGCGCTGGCGAACGCCGTGATCACCTTGCTGCGCGATCCGGCCCTGCGCGCGCAAATGGGCAAAGCAGGCCGCCGTCATGTGCTGGCTGGTTTTACCGCCGAAGGTTACGCGCGGCAGTTTTCGGACTTGGTCGAAAGTTTGCTTGAGTGAGAAGATAGCCAATGGACTTACTCCTGATTTCCCGTTGCCCACCCTTTCCACTTTATCGTGGAGATCGTCTGATCCCCTATCATCTGGCGCGTGAACTGTCGAAACGCCGCTATCACATCGATCTCTTTGCCTTTTACCAGGAACCCGCCGATATTGCGGAAGTACCCCGTTACGAGCGCTTTTTTCGCAGCGTGAAGCTGATCCGCGAACCCTACCGTTCTCCGCTCGATTACTGGCAGCGTAGCCGCAAACCGGATCGCCGTTTCCCCCGCCGCGCCGAAAATTCATGGTCGCCCGAAATGTGGAACGCCATTCAGCATAATCTGGAAACTCATGTTTACGATGCGGTTCATCTCTTCGGCGGCATTCATGTCTACGAATACTGGGAATTGGTCAAGCGTTTCCCCAACCTGATCGCCCCCTACGAGTCCTATAGTCTCTGGCTCGAACGCGCCATGACCGAAGAAACCGGACGCTGGGCGAAGCGGGTTAAGCGTTTTCAGTACACCATGGCCCAAAAATACGAAAGCTGGATGTTTGATAATTATTCGCGTGTCGTCGTGCTCACCGATCAGGACTCGCGCGCCCTCAAGTCCCTGAACCCGCACACCATGACCGCCATCATCCCCAACGGTGTCGATACCGACTTTTTCACGCCCACCGGGTTTGAACCTGAAGAACCGACCCTGTTATTCACGGGCAATTACGACTATCCGCCCAATCTCGATGCCGCCCTGCGTCTCGCGCGCGACATCTTCCCCCAGATCAAAAAATATGTACCGAAGGCGCGCCTGTACATTGTCGGCGGCAGTCCTTCGCCCGAACTACAAGCCTGCGCCTCCGATTCGATTGAAATCGCCGGGCGCGTTCCCGATCTCCGCCCCTACTTCGAGCAGTCGTTGATTTTTGTCAGTCCGCTGCGTTATGGCGCTGGCATCAAAAACAAAATTCTGGAAGCGATGGCGATGGAAAAACCTGTCGTCGCCACGCCCCTGAGCTGCGATGGCATTCCGGTGCTGCAAGGCCACCATGCCATGCTCGGCATTTCGGATGATGATCTGGTCAAAAGTGTCTTCCGTTTGATGAAAGATGCCAATCTGCGCCAGATATTAGCCAAAAATGGACGCCAGTTGGTCGAGCAGCAGTTCACCTGGCAGCGTGTGGCCGATTTATACGAAGACCTGTATATGCAGGTCATCAAGGAACACCGCGAACAGCATAGTCAATACTAACAAAATTGGTGCCAGTTGGTTCTATTGGTGGTATCATGGTCCTGCTACGATAGGACCATGAATACCATGCGACTGCTTACCGACATTCCCCTTTATAAAGACTCGGTTGAGCCGATCTACCAGCAGTTGGCTCGCCATTTCCGCCTCCAGATCGAGAGTGGGCGCATGCTGCCCGGTGATCGCCTCCCTCCCACCCGCGATCTGGCAAAACAGCTTGGTGTAGGCCGCATCAGTGTGGTGAATGCCTACACACAGCTTCAGGAACAGGGTTTAATTGCCGCCCATCCCGGACGTGGAACGTATGTCACCGGGCTGCGCCTGTCATCCGCCGCCGGAAATCTTCCGCCCTGGCCGCCTCCTGGGGCGCTCAATCTCAGCATGCGTGAAATGACACGCCTTGCTCGCCAGCCGGGTGTGATCGCGTTTAGTGGTGGAACCCCGCCCGAAGAATTTCTGCCCGTCGAAGCGCTCCGCCATGCGCTCAACACCGTACTGGACCGTGATGGAGCTGTGGCCGTCGCCTATGAAGAGGCCGAAGGTTATCCGCCGCTGCGCGCCGCGGTCTCCGAATATGTGACCTCGCTCGGCATCCAGTGTCACTCGGATGAGGTGCTGATCACAGGTGGTGCGCAGCAGGCGCTTGATCTGGTGATCCAGACTATGCTGGGTGAAGGTGATGTTTTGCTCACAGGCAACCCGACCTATCTCGGCATGCTCGATATTGCTCATATCCGGCGTGTGATTCCGGTAGGTGTCCCGCTCGATGCTCAAGGCATGCGGCTGGATGCGCTTGAAGCCGCCATTGAGGAACACCATCCCGGTCTGATCTATGTCGCCCCAACTCACCACAATCCAACAGGTTCGGTCATGCCGATTCACCGCCGCCGCCAGCTATTGATGTTAGCCAAGCGTTATAACGTGCCGATTCTGGAAGATGCGGTTTATCACGAACTGGGCTATCGCAACGATCCGCCGCCGCCGCTCAAAGCGCTGGACGAAGACGGCCTTGTGCTGCATGTCAGCGGCTTCTCGAAGATTCTGCTTCCCGGCACGCGCATCGGTTATCTGATTGCGCAGGGTGCCCTGCGGGATCGTTTAGCGCGGGTGAAAGGTGCTGCCGATGTTTGTACACCGGGCTTAAACCAGCGCGCCATGCATCTCTACCTTGCCAGCGGTGCCTTGATTGGACACCTCAACCGGGTGCGTGCGGAACTGCGGCTGCGCTGCGAAACGGCGCTGTCAGCCGCCAGACATTATCTTCCGCCCGGTTCCAGGTGGACTGAGCCAACCGGCGGTTTGTATCTATGGGTGCAGCTTCCTGACGATGGCCCCACCGCCGCCGAGTTATACATAACAGCGATCCAGCACGGCGTAGCCTACGCCATTGGCACCCTGTTTTACACTGATGGCAGCGGCAACCGGCATATCCGCCTGAACTTTGCCAGCAACACCCCGGCCCGCATCGAAGAAGGGTTCCGCCGGCTGGGTGCAGCATGGTATGCCTGGCAGGAGACTTTCGCGCCGGAAGTTCGCCGTACACCAATCCTGTAATGTCTTGTAATGTGTGTGAATGTAACGAGGACAACATGGCTGATAAAATTCACAAAACCGATGAGGAATGGCGCAGGGAATTGACGCCGCAGCAGTACGCCGTCTTACGTCAGGCTGGCACAGAACGCGCCTTTACGGGTGAATATGTAGATACCGAAACGCCCGGTGTTTATCGTTGTGCAGCGTGTGGACAGGAGTTATTCTCATCAGAAACAAAGTACCATTCTGGTTCGGGTTGGCCGAGCTTTTGGGATGTGATCGAAAAAGGTCATGTCGAATTGAAGACGGACCTGAGTCACGGGATGCGCCGTGTGGAAGTCGTATGCAGCCTCTGCGGCAGTCATCTCGGACACCTGTTTGAAGATGGTCCACGCGACACAACAGGTTTGCGTTACTGCATCAATTCACTTTCCCTGAAACTCGATCCCAAAAAGGAATAGAGGATAGGCGATGTTTCGTTTCATGTGTGGGATTGCGCTGCTGCTGGTGCTTGCCTTGCCCTCGTTGGCGCTGGCCCAGACCAACGATCCGGTAGCGATTGCTCAGACATTGGTTGATCACCTGATCGCGGGTGAATACGATGCCGCCATCGAGCCATTTAACGCTGACATGCGTCAGGCCGTTTCTGCCGAGGTGCTCGAAGAGCTGTGGGACTCAATCATTGCTCAGGTAGGCGCGTTTCAGGAACAGCTTGGGACGCAAACCCTGGAAGTCAGCGGTCAAACTGTTGTCGTCATCACCTTGCAGTTTGAAACTCTGGCCGTAGATACTCAGATCAGCGTTGATGCCAACGGAGAAATCACCGGGCTGTACTTCCGCCCCAGTGAGAGTAATGAGCCGGTGGCTGATACTTGGGAACCGCCCGCCTATGCCGATTCTGCTTCGTTTACCGAGCAGGATGTCACGGTGGGTTCGGGTGATTGGACGCTGCCCGGCACGCTGACTATGCCCGCCAGTGACGATCTGGTTCCTGCTGTGGTCCTCGTCCACGGCTCCGGCCCCAATGATCGAGATGAAACAGCCGGTCCCAACAAGCCCTTCCGTGATCTCGCCTGGGGATTGGCGAGCAATGGCATAGCGGTGCTGCGCTACGATAAACGCACGCTCGTTTATAGCCAACAGGTTGCCTCCGATCCCAGCTTCACGATTCAGGAAGAATCTGTCGATGATGCGTTAGCCGCCGTCACGCTGTTGCGTGAAACCGAAGGTATCGATCCCAACCGGATTTATGTGTTAGGCCACAGTTTGGGCGGTTATCTTGCCCCGCAGATCGCCAGCCAGGATGCCGAAATTACCGGAATCATCATCATGGCGGGTTTCACGCGCCCATTCGAAGATTTAATGGTCTACCAGGCGGAGTATTTGCTTGGTTTGGATGGTGATCTGTCTGCGGACGATCAGGCGCAGGTCGCTGAAGCCCAGGCGATGGCCGATCAAGTTAAAACGCTGGACAGTGCGTCAACTGGCCCCATGCCGTTTAACCTCCCCCTGGACTATTGGCTGGCGCTCAAGGCATATGATCCGGTAAGCACGGCTCAAACGCTCACCATGCCAATCCTGATTTTACAGGGTGAACGTGATTATCAAGTGACGATGACCGACCTGGAAGGCTGGCGTGCAGGATTATTTGCGGATGTCACCATCATGACCTATCCCGCTTTGAACCACCTGTTCATGAGTGGCGAAGGCCCCGGTAATCCCACCGAATATCAAACGCCCAGCCATGTGGAAGAAGTCGTAATCACCGATATTGTCCATTGGATTCAATGATTTGAGGAGCAAGAGCAATGAACGGAAACAATGAAGTGGAGAAAGGTACTGAAACCCTGAAGCGCGGGTTGGCGCAGATGTTGAAAGGCGGTGTCATCATGGATGTGGTGACACCCGACCACGCCAGAATCGCCGAAGATGCGGGCGCAGTCGCGGTGATGGCGTTGGAGCGCGTTCCCGCCGACATTCGTGTCCAGGGTGGCGTTGCCCGCATGAGTGACCCCGGCCTGATCGAGTCGATCATGAATTCCGTGACAATTCCTGTCATGGCGAAGTGCCGCATTGGTCATTTTGTCGAAGCGCAGATTTTGGAAGCTATCGGCATTGACTACATTGACGAGAGTGAAGTGCTGACTCCTGCTGATGATCAGTTCCATATCGACAAACACGGGTTTAAAGTTCCATTTGTCTGCGGCTGCCGCAATCTGGGCGAAGCGCTGCGCCGTATTGGTGAAGGTGCAGCCATGATCCGCACCAAAGGCGAAGCCGGAACAGGCGATGTGGTAGAAGCAGTACGCCACGCGCGTTCTGTGTTGGGCGAAATTCGCCGTATCAGCGGCATGCGCCCCGATGAACTGATGACCTATGCCAAAGAAATCGGCGCGCCCTACGAACTGGTGAAGGAAACTGCTGAGCTGGGACGCCTGCCTGTTGTGAACTTTGCCGCTGGCGGCGTAGCGACTCCGGCAGATGCGGCGCTGATGATGCAGCTTGGCGTGGATGGCGTCTTTGTTGGATCGGGAATTTTTAAGAGCGGCGATCCAGCCAAGCGTGCCAAAGCTATTGTTGAGGCGGTGACACACTACAACGATCCCGAAATTCTCGGACGTGTCAGCCGTAACCTGGGCGAACCGATGGTGGGCATCAACGTCACCACCATGCCCGATGAGCAGCGTATTGCTGGTCGTGGATGGTAGGATTTTAACCGGTGGAGCAAATATCTTCACCGGTTTTATTTAAGCAAACCCATTATTGCTTAAATTTGCGACTATAATTTTAATGAGCAACATGGAGTATAGGTATGGTTACACTCAATTTTGCACGAGACCGCATTTCTTATCCTTCCTATGCCTCTCAGGTATTCCAGTTGAGCCGAAACAGTACTCATCGGCTGTCATGTGGTGGTCAAGTGGTCCGCATTATTTCCGGACAAGCGTGGCTCACCTTCAACCATCAGGATCGTATTCTGGAAAGTGGCGATGAAGTACGGCTCCCCGCCAACAGCGCCAAAGCTGTGCTCTCTAATCTGGGTACTGGTCACTTGTTTTATGTGGTGGAATAGTTCCCTCAATAAGCTGGGCCGAACAAGCCCAGCTTTTATATTACTTCGTGCAATTCGTGCAAAACAGCCAACCAATTTTTGCGCCAATCCAATAAGATCATGGAACCAAACAGGTCCAGACGGACTTGTTGCTTGCACCACACACCAGTAAATTGGAAGCAGATCCAGTAGTATAGGAACAAATCATATGGCAAACGTCGGAGTCTTGGCGCTGCAAGGCGCTTTTATTGAACACGAGAAAACGCTGAACGGGCTTGGAGTTAATGCCGTTGAAGTGCGGCTGCCTGAACAACTCAACGATCTGGATGCGTTAATTATTCCGGGCGGCGAAAGTACAACCATCGGCAAGCTGGCCGTTGAGTATGGCTTGCTGGAACCGCTGCGCACATTCGCCCATGAAAAACCGGTCTGGGGCACATGCGCCGGGTTGATATTCTTAGCGAAAGATATTGGCCGCGCACAGCCCTTGATTGGCGTGATGGATATTCAGGTCAACCGTAATGCATTTGGCCGCCAGGTTGACAGCTTTGAAACCGATTTGCAGGTGAAAGAACTCGGTGAAGTTCCTTTCCACGCCGTCTTTATTCGCGCTCCCGTTGTAACCGCCGTGAATAAAGAACGTGGTGTTAAGGTGCTGGCGAGTTTGGATGAGGGCGCGATGGTCGCTGTACAACAAGGAAAATGGCTGGGAACAGCGTTCCACCCCGAACTGACTCCCGATAACCGTTTCCATCGGTATTTCCTGGAAACGGTAGCCCAATTATCAATCGGCGGCTGAGCGTCGTTTCCCCTATTCATCCAAAACTGGTCTTATACTAAAAGAGCATGCAACCGAGCATGTTCTTTTAAATCCCCCGTTAGACTCGTCGAATTCTTAGAGGTTCTTTAGTACAAGGTGAGGTCAGGGGGAAAACGACATGGAACGTATCCAGTACATTACAGAAGGAGTCACGCATCAATGGCATCTTGTCGTTCCTCACGTACCTCAATATTCACCCGCCGCCAAGCCATAAAAATGATGTCCTATTCGGCACTTGCTGCTGCCACTCCATTTCATCCCGGCCTGAGTTGGGCGCTTGGACCACGAACCAGTGGGGACGAACCCCGAATTGTGCGTGAAATGCGAAGCTCGTTAGAGGAGAGCTTCCGAGATCGGGAGATGGGCCTCTATTTCGCGTATCTCAACGGCAATCAGGAGGAAGAATACGCCATCCAAATTCAGGATGACCGGCTTTATCCCATGGCGAGTTCGTTTAAAGCAGCGGTTATCCTTTACTACTATCTCTTTACACCCCGCGACGAATGGGACGATGAAGATGGATCAAATCTATACAGCACGGCGGTGTACAGTAATAACGGCAAAACGGGGTCTGTGATAGCTGATGTCGCGAAACGGATGGGCAAAATCAACCCTATTATTGCTTTCAACGATTTTCTGATCGATCCAGATTGGTTGGGTTTGAAATACGGCCTCTATCGTTGGACCTTTGAAGAGTTCTACACACCCACCAATGGGTATAGTGATAATCGCTTCGATCCGGCTCATCTGTCGGGAGATGGCCCAATCATGGATCAAGCAATAAACTTTACAACAGCAGCCGAAATAGCACAGATTTTCCGGTTCCTGGCACAAGGCGAACATCACAGTCGGTGGGCAACCGATGAACACTTCCGGGCTGCGATCCAGGCGAGCCGCAGTCTGCTTTCTATCTCGCTTCAGGAATTTATCTCTCCCTTAGAATCAGCCATCGCCTACACCGATCACTACAGCAAAGAAGGCATGCTGCGCCCGGTGGATATTGGCACTTATGTGCGCAACGACGCTGGCGTCTGGCTCATGCCGGATACAGGCGCATACTTGATTTCGTTCATGTCAGCAACGGAAGGCGATCCGGCTGTCATGAAAGTTCTCGGCGATGTTGCTGAAGCGATGCGTATGCATCAGCGCTATCTGCATCCGAATGACTTTAACCGCAACACTAAGCCATCCGCCGAGCTGTATGATGATGGATACAACTACGGTTTTGTCCGTGAAACAGGTATATCGCTCTACACCGAACCCCGTGAAGATGCGCCACAAATCAATAATCCCATCCGACCTACCTCTTTGTTTGGGACAACGTATCTAATGTACGGCGCATTGGTTCGTTTTATCCCAGTGGATGAAGAATGGGGACAAATCGTTCCCGATGATAAGTGGGACGATGCTTTTAGTTGGCCTGTCTATATCCAACTGGCTAAGCTACAGATTGTAGGGCGAACTATCGGTGAACCACTGGGGAATGTAACTGGCGTGTCTGAGGGCACCAGCAAATTCATTATTCTCGACATCTACAAACGCGATCTGATTGCGTTTGAAGGCGGAACGCCTGTATTGCGCACCCCTGTGATTATCAATACTGAGAATACACCGCGCGAGATTTCCGCATTGCAGCGGGCCTATGTAGCGCGGAACATGCCCAATTATCCGGGCGTTCCGTTCACTACCTTTTTACATGGCAATGATTATCTTGACAGCAACGGCTTTGCTTTACACGGTTCACCCTGGCATCTCTGGAGCAGCACAGTCAAACAGAGCGCGCTCTTGCGACGATTTACGCACGGGTGCATTAATGTTCCCGATTGGGAAATCCCCATGCCATATCTGGATCGAATGATGCGGCCTGACGAATTTCTGTTTCGTTGGGCAGGTGGTTTTCAAGGTCCAGGACAGAATCTGGTGTATATGAACACCTTGCCTGAACCGGTGCGAATACTCGCGTTAGACAATCCTTCCCGCGATGTATATTCTTATACGCCGTTCCAGAGTATGAGGCAGTTGGGCATGAATTGGAGCGAACTGCTGCGTGTGATCGAAGAGAAAGCCATCGACGCGCCTGACTCATTCTTCAATTTGTAGTTGAGGGCTGGCGCAATTTTCGGGGAGAATTAAGGAGAAAATTCTCCCCGAAAACGGTTATTCGTCTTTATCCTGTCGCGTTTCACCAGGTAACCAACCAAACGGCGCATCTTCATGCAGATCATGTGTCGATTCGCGGTGCGAACGGCGCAGTTTAGGAGGGTGAATATCTGGGGTTCGTCCATGTTGTATCCGACCCCAACGACGTAAATCCTTGGCGAAGTAGTACTGGCTGCGTGGAATCTCTTGCTGCAAGGCAATCTGCGCCAAACCACGTCCCGCGACTTCAACTGGCAGCGGCGCACGACGCCCAGTCAAAACTCGTATGAAGGGGAAAGACCCGATGCCTGACATTATGCGAAACAACAAACTTCCGCGTTGTGTCCGGTCATAAAGCAGCGGCGCACGCACGATAGACCAATGCAGGCCGCTGTTGCGCAGATATTCTTCGGCTTCGCGCTTGCTCCGTAGATAGTCGCGCGAAACACCTGCCGGATTTGAATTGGCGCTGAGCAATACGAAGTAGGGCACACCATCACTCACAGACATACCAATCGTATTTCGCGCCGACACTAAATTAAGCTGTTGGAAAGTGAGGCCGCGTTCGGGTTGGGCGCGAATGCTGCCCACTAAGTGAATCACCGCACCCTGTCCACGCGCGCGACCTTTCAGACTGGCGGGATTCCACACATCGCCCGACACAAGCCGTACATGCCGACGCAAAGGGCCAAGTTTTTCCTCGTTATCGGGCAGGACCAACACCGTGACATCGGCACCAGCATCAACCAACGCCGCCACGACGCGTAGGCCTATAAAACTTGTCCCACCCGTGACGAATACTTTATTCCAGTTCCGTCTTGCCATGCTCACCGCCAAATCGGTCCGGCCCGCGCACGGGTTCATTCTAACGATACCCAGGACAGTGGTCAATTGTTGGCTTGACAGCGGCATAAATGCACTTAAAATGGTGGACGCGACGTATGGTCTTATACGGAACGTCAAAGATTCGACGAGAAGTTAAATGGTTTCGAAAATACCGCTCATTAACCGACATGAACAGCGCAAAGCATCGACCCGCCAGAATTTGCTGAACGCCGCACGTGAACTGATCGCAGAAGAAGGGTATCAGCATGTTGAGATTCTCGACATCACTGAGCGCGCCAATGTGAGTAAGGCGACCTTCTACCAACATTTCTCCAACAAAGAAACATGTGTCCGCGAACTCATGCTGCAAGGCTTCGATGCTCTGGTAGATGAAATTTTCAGCAGTGGACTGCAAGCCCCTTCACGCCCGGAGTGGGCGCGCAACAGTCACCGTAAAATCTTCCGGTGGGCTGAAGCCAATCGAAACCTGCTGCTCATCATGGTGGGTGGTGAAGCATCGGCGGAACTCAACCAGTTTGGGCGGCAGTATACAGCCGAAATTACAACGCGCTTTCTACAAGAATTTGGTGCAGCAGAGCGGGGGAATTATCCGCTGGATGTCAAAGCACAGTTTATTGCTGGGGTGTTGATCCAGTTGCTGGGGTGGTGGCTGGAAAAAGATACGGGTTATTCTGCGGAACAAGTTGCAGACATGATGTATGAAATTCTGAAACACGGGCTTGGCCCATTAGATGGATAAGGTAAGGTAAGGTCATCTATGTTTTTTGAGCGTCTTGGACGTTTTGCTACACGCTATCGATTCCCGATCATTATTGCCTGGGTGGCGGCAGCGGCCATCATGACCTTGATTGCGCCGAATATTGACGAGGTGGCGAGTTCGGATCAGGCAGATTTTTTACCGGATGATGCACCGTTTCTGCACGCGGCTGAGGTCTATAAAACCGCCTTTCCGGATAGTTATTCCATCGGCAGCACGTTGATCATTATCGATGCTCGTCAGGCAGAAAATGGCATTGATAATGAGGATGTACAGCGTTTTCTGAGTCGGCTCACGGAATGGCTAACCAGCGAGGATGCACCTAATAATATCGAAAAGGTGGTTTCCCCGACGACATCGACTGCGGCTGCTGCGCTGATGATCGATGATCAGCGTCAAGTTGCCATGCTACGAGTCAGCCTGTCTACGAGCAATCCTGAACCTGAAACGGCAGAAACGATTGAGGCCATTGATGAGTGGCTAAAAGAGCATCGTCCAGCCGCCATTAAAACTTATCAAACGGGCGAAGCTCCCATTGTAAACGACACCACTAAATCGGTAAAAACCAGTGTAGATCGGACGATTTGGGTGACTATCGTCCTTGTGATTCTGATGCTGCTGCTGGTGTATCGCTCGCCCGTCAGCCCACTTATTCCGCTGATGGCGGTGACGATTGCCTATCTGATCGTGCGCGGAATCGTGGCTTTTATGGGCGAGCACCTGATGACAATCACTACCTATGCGAACGTCATGATAGTGGTGGTGATGTACGGCGCGGGCACCGATTACTGCCTGTTTTTGATCAGCCGCTTCCGTGAAGAAATGGCCGAACAACGCCAGGTGGGAACGGCTACACAGCGCACCGTACATCTGGTCGGGGAAACCATTACCAGCAGCGCTGGAACGATATTCGTCGGGTTTATGGCGATGGCGTTTGCCGAAATGGGCATTTTTAACACCAGCGGTCCAGCATTGGCAGTTGGCGTAGTGCTGTCGCTGCTAGCCGGGCTGACTTTTACGCCGGCGCTGCTCGCGGTCTTAGGGGATCATGCATTTTGGCCGGGACAGGCCAAACATCGCGCTACCGGACGATTCTATGAACTTACCTCGAAACAGGTAAGTTCACGGCCACTAATCACGATTCTAATCATTGTGGCGGTTATGCTGCCGTTTTCGATTTACGGACTCGGCCAACGGGTGACGTATAACCTGCTGGCTGATTTGCCGGACGATAAAGATGCAGTTGTTGGCTATGATCTATTGGCTGAAACGCTTGGCCCTGGGGTTTCGCTGCCGATGACGGTTGTCGTAACCGAACGCAATCCCGATACGATTGCGCCCATCATCGTCCATCTCACCGAAGAACTTTCTGCGCTCAAAGGCGTGGCCGATGTACGCGGATTAAATTCGCCGTTGGGACAGGGGCGCGATTATGAAGGGCTGCTGCGCGTCGATCAGCAGCTTGAACTGATGCTCCAAAACATAAGCAACATGGGATCAGGCGAAGACCTTGAACTGGCGCAGGCGATGGCGGCATTGGAAGGCTTTAAGGGGTATCTGAGCCTGCTGGTTGAAAATTTCCCGGTGATCGCTGATGATCCGAATCTGATCGTACTGCAAAACCTGATCAATAACCCGATGCAGTTGATAAGCGAAGAAGGGATGATGGCGCTGGAAACGTCATTACGAGGTTTGCAAGTGCGCTTCGATCCCGATGCCGAAGATGCGGTTGCGGAGCCATATTTGATGCCAACGGTGTTGAATACGTTGTTTGCGGCATCAGGTGCGGAAGACAACGTCTTTGGGGAACTGGCAAAGACGTATGTTACCGACGATGAGACGGCCTTTAAGCTCGATGTGATTCTTGCGGGACGACCAACCAGCTACGAAGGCATGGATACGGTTGGGGAAATCCGCGAGATACTGGAAAAGTATAAACGCGGCGGTGATGCAGTCGCGGCGGGAGGGCCAGCGATTAACACCGATATTCGCGATACGATGGACCGCGATACGCTGCGGGCGATTGGGTTTGTGCTGGCGGGTATTTTTATTGTGCTGCTGGTTATGCTGCGGAGCGTAGTTGCGCCGCTGTACCTGATTTGCACGGTGCTGCTCAGCTTCACCTGTACATTAGGGCTAACGAACCTGTTCTTCAAAACGCTGTATGACGTAGAAGGATTGACATGGTATGTGCCGTTCTTCATGTTCGTCTTTCTGGTCGCGCTTGGCATGGACTACAGTATTTTCCTGTTTGGGCGGATCAAGGAAGAAGTTGGGTCAAATGGAATCCGGGAAGGCGTGCATGTCGCGGTGGCACGAACCGGCGCGATTATCACGTCGGCGGGCATGATCCTGGCGGGGACGTTCGCGGCGATGGTAACAGGCGAAATTCTCGGACTGGCCGAAGTCGGGTTTGCGGTCGCGATTGGCGTGCTGATCGATACATTTGTGGTACGCACGATGCTTGATCCAGCGCTGGCGACATTCTTCGGGCGGTGGACGTGGTGGCCGGGCGGGATTCCGAAAGCGCATCCAACACGGCAAACCAGCGACGGACGCGTAACCGCTGAATCCGCCGATTAAGACGGTTAAATTTCGGTTTATTTTTCAGACAGGCAGCCTATAAAACAAGCTGCCTTTTTTGTCAGACCCCCGCCCCCCCTTTGACCCTCTTTTTTGCCATTTTGAGGGGAAAACCATTCGAAAAC
>CAYYNB010000108.1:0-20772 GCA_964472565.1 uncultured Anaerolineaceae bacterium | reverse complement strand
AAAAACGGCTTAAGTTGATACCAATGGGGCAGGTTTGCAAACCTGCCCCTACAAACGCCTACACATTCGATCCACCTTGTTCGTCAACGGTATCGCGCGCAAGCCGGGAAAAACGAACCTCCCCCCCGATTCTCTCTTTTATGGGAACGTTCCCATTCGATCTATCCATAGAACATATTTTCGTGGTATGATGACAGGAGGTTCAGCAAGCTCTAACAGGAGTTATTTATGCTCAAAAAACGCTTGGTTAGTCTCTTTTTGTTGATCACCTTATTAGCCAGTTTACCGCTGTCGTGGGACCGTTCCCAGGCGGCAGGCACGACTCCAGGGGATGCAGCAGCAGTGGCGCAGATGTCCATGGGCATCCCCGAAGCGGCATGGTCGCGACCCATTGGGGAACCATTCGAGAATCCTTCACACGAAAAAGTGGATTATACGATGATCGATGATGGCCCGGTGCAGGGCGCACCGCTCGGCGGGCTGGGTGCGGGAACCTTCACGCGGACGTATGCCGGCGATTTTGCGCGCTGGAATCTGAATGGGATGTACCAACACGGAACCAATCCCGCCGATATGTTCAGCGTGTACACCAAACAAGGCGATCAAACGGTGGCACAAGCGCTGTGGACCGGGAAACCCGACGGTAACGCACTGTCCGCGTGGCAGTGGGAATATCCGGTGGGCGCGGGCACGTATTACGCGCTGTATCCGCGCTCGTGGTTCGTGTATGACTGGGATCAACTGCCCGTTGATCTGAGCGTGGAGCAATTCTCGCCCATCCTGCCCGATAATTACCAGGAAAGCAGCTATCCGATTGCGCTGTTCAACTGGACGGCGACGAATCCAAGCGATCAAGCGGTGACAGTGGGCGTGATGTTCACATGGCAGAACACGCTGGGGCCGCGTCCGGGGCGGATGCAATGGGCGCAAAGCGAAGACACACCTGCCGGGCGAATGGTCGGCGTGGTGATGGGGCGTGATGAAACCTTCGCCAATCAAGTCGGCAGAGGCACCGTCGCGCTGGCGGCACTCGAAGTGCCGGGGGTAACGGTCAGCTATAACAGCAATTTTAACGTGGCGAGCGACGGCGCGGACATCTGGAACGATTTCGCGGATGATGGCGCACTGAGCAACACCGAAGACCCCACTCCATCCGAAATGCGCGGCCCGCTGCCGGGCGTGGGTGTGGCGATCACCTTTGAACTGCAACCGGGCCAGACGATCACCGCGCCGTTTGCGATGGCGTGGGATATGCCGGTGATGACGTTTGGCGAGGATCAAAGCTGGTACAAGCGCTACACGGCATTCTATGGGCGCGACAGTGATAACGCCTGGCAGATTGCAGCGGATGGGCTGGCGAACGTCGAAAACTGGCAGACTGCTATTGATACCTGGCAGGAACCGATTCTGTCCGATTCCGAACGGCCTCTGTGGTACAAAACCGCGCTGTTCAACGAACTGTATTATGTGGCGGACGGCGGCACGATCTGGGAACATGGGCGCGTGGGCGAAGCGGATCCGGGGGCGGATTATATGGGCCATTTCGGATACCTGGAATGCCCGGATTACGCTTTCTACAATACGTTTGACGTGGATTTTTATGCCTCGTATGTGTTCCTCGAACTGTGGCCGGAAATCGAAACGCGGATTATGCGCGATTTCGCGGCGAATGTGCCCGAAGAAGACACTTCGACTTTTATTGTAGGCTACGATGGGAGCAAGGTCCAGCGCAAGGTCAAAGGCGCGGTGTCACATGATGCGGGCGGTCCCGGTGAAGCTCCCTGGGTGAAATATAATGCGTTCACGTGGCAGAACGTCAACGGCTGGAAAGACCTCAATTCGAAATTTGTACTGCGGCTGTACCGCGATGCCGTGCTGCTGGATCAGCCGGAACTGGTCAGCGAGATGTGGGATGTCGCGGTGACGGCGATGGATTACCTCGGCGCGATGGATCAGGACGGCGACGGTATCCCGGAAAATGCCGGAATCCCGGATCAGACGTATGATACGTGGCCCGCGACAGGCGTCAGCGCGTACAGCGGCGGGTTGTGGGTGGCATCGCTGGCGGCGATGAGCGAAATGGCAAAAATGGTCGGGGATCAGGACGCGGCGGACCAGTACGCGGCGCAGTTCCAAACGGCACAGGCGCGGTATGAAGCGGTGTTGTGGAACGGCGACTACTATAACTATGACCAGACCTCCGACGCAATCATGGCGGGTCAGGTGGTCGGGGATGGCTACGCGGCGATCAGCGGTATCCCCACCCTGCCCCAGGATCACGTGGACAGCGCGCTGAACACGGTCTACACGCACAACGTGATGCTGTACAACGAGGGGCAGATGGGCGCGATCAACGGCATGTATCCTGATGGGACGGTGGTAGACAGCGAACAGGCCGCCGAAGTCTGGAGCGGCACATCGTACCTGGTGGCGGCGCATATGCTGCTGCGCGGGCTGGACGAACAGGCATGGGGTACGGCCTACGGGCTGTATAAGTTTGTGTATGAGACGGGCGGCATGTGGTTCCGCACGCCGGAAGCCTGGAATAACGAGGGATTCCGCGCGAGCATGTACATGCGCCCGCTGGCGATCTGGTCAATTGAAACCGTGCTGGAGATGCGGTAAACATGACTATTTTAGCGCTTGAAAAAAAGGCATTGGAGCGTTGGTATCAGGGCGATCCGTATGGATGGGCCGAGATCAGCGACGCGAACATCACGATCATCAATCCCGATGTGCTGAAGCCGATCATCGGGATCGATGAATATCGGGTCTATCTCCGGCAGTTCGAGGGAGTCCAACGAATGCCAGCGGAGATGCTCCACCCGCTGATCCAGGCACACGGCGATGTGGCGGTGCTGTCGTACCATGAAGCGCGGACGCCTGATTCTGCCGGGTGGAATGTTACATCGGTCTATTTTCAGAGCGGCGGAACGTGGAGGCGCGTCCACGCCCACCGGGGTTATCTGCACCACCGCGCGCCGGATGTGGTCGATGTGCCTGTCCCGGTGTACGCGTCGGGATACGGGTACGAGGGCGTGCTGGGCGAACTGATGGCAATTGAAACAGGGGCCATGATCCGCTGGCGCAAAGGCGATCCGTGGGGATTTATTGAAATCTCCGACAGCAGCGTGACGTATATGGATACGGGGACGCCTCAGCGGATTGATGGGATAGACGCGTTAAGCGCGGAATATGCCAGCCGCGCCGGGAAAATCTTCTATGACGTGAACGAGTTCATTGATCCGAAAGTGCAGGTGTGCGGCGACAGCGCGATCCTGTTCTACCGCTTCTTCTCTACGGTGCTGGATGCGGGCGGATCGATTGCCAAACGGACACCCTGGTACTGCACCGAGGTCTTCACGCGGGTAAACGGCCAATGGAAAATTTTCCATACCCAGTGGTCGCTGATTCGGGGCGTGCCGATCAACGCAGAATAAGCAACAGAACCGGGGACGATCCAGAAACGCTCGTCCCCGGTTATTTTTACAGATCCAGCGTCTGGACAAAATCGTTGACATGGATCGTGTAGGTGCCGCTCTCGAAGCTGCCCTCTAGCGAGATCGAGGCGATGTAGGAAACGGCAATCATCGGGCAAATCACGTCCACCGGCATTTCGCGGTAGATGTCTACGAAAACCTCATTTCCTGCGCGGCGCTGCTCGATGGTCACGGGATATTCACAGCCATCATGATAGCCGGTCACGGTGAGCGAAACCTGCACCGGGTCGGATTCCAGCACCATCACATCCACGCTCTCAATCGCCAGGGGGTTACGGAACATCCCCACACCGGGAGCACCGGGAGCGTCATCGGGCGAGATGGGCACATCGGCACCGGGCACGGAAATCCCCAGGCAGGACGCTAGCAGCATCACCAACAAGGCGAGCAATCCACACAGATTCATCATTCAGAACTCCTTTATGCACAGTTTACTGCTGATCAGACGTTCGAAAAGCGCGATAGGTTCCCCTATTCTGAAGCGTAGCAGAGGACTATAATTCTGCCCATCCATTACGAAGGAGAAAAGCGCTATGTCGGTGGTCAGGCTGCAAGACCTGCGCAAAACCTTTAAGCTCAAACAAAAAGCACCCGGTTTGAGGGGCAGTTTTAAATCGCTGTTCCACAGCGAATACCAGACGGTTGACGCCGTAAAAGGGGTTTCGCTGGAACTGGACGAGGGCGAACTGCAGGCGTTTATTGGTCCGATTTGGGCAGGCAAAAGCACCACGATCAAAATGCTGACCGGAATTCTGTTTCCGTCGGGCGGCGAGGCGCAGGTGTTGGGCTATGTGCCCTGGAAACAGCGGCGCGAACTGTCGTACCATATTGGAAGCGTGTTCGGGCAAAAACCGCAGTTATGGTATCACCTGCCGCCGATTGATACGTTTGATCTGTTCGCGCATATCTACGAACTGGACCGGGCGTCCTTCGAAAAACGCAAAGGGTTTCTGGTCGAGGCGCTGGGGATTGGCGATCTGCTGCATACCCCGGTCCGCAAACTGAGCCTGGGCCAGCGCATGCGCTGCGAGATCGCGGCGAGCCTGATGCATGGGCCGCGCATCCTGTTTCTGGACGAACCGACGATTGGGCTGGATGTCATCGCCAAGCAGCAGCTACGCGAGGCGATCAAAACGCTGCACGACGAAGAAAAGATGACGATCTTCCTGACGAGTCACGACGCGGGCGACGTGGAATCGCTGTGCAAGCGGGTGATCGTGATCAATCATGGGCAGGTGATTTTTGATGATCGCACCAGCGCGCTTAAACGGCGGTTTCTGCGGCGTAAGATCATCGGGGTGCGGTTCGGCCAGCCGCTGGACGATCATTTTAAGCTGGAAAACGCGACGATCCTCAAACAGAGCACCTGGGGCGCGAAGATCGAACTGGATACGCATGTGCGCCCGGTAGACGATCTGATCGCGGCGATTCTGGCGTATGCGCCGGTGGTCGATCTGACAGTGGAAGACCCGCCGATGGAAGAGATTATCGCGGAGATTTATAAGGCTGAGGATGCGGTCGAGATGGTGTAGGAATGTCTACAATGACTGGAACAATAGAATGAGTGATGAGGTTTTAACTGATCACCAAGGAAAAAACATCCGGCTCACTGAAGAGCGGTGGGGCCACATTCTTGAGCATCCAGAAATGGTCGCCCAGAAAGAACGGTTACTGGAAACACTCCAAGACCCGGACATCATCATCTCTACGGCCAAAGATGCCAGTGTTCATGCGTATCATCGTTTATATGAACAAACGCCAGTCACCCGAAAGTTTCTCGTGGTTGCGGTTAAGATTCTGACCGATGATGCTTTTATTCTTACCGCCTATTTTACGAGTCGAGTCCGCAAAGGAAATGTAGAATGGCAGAAATGAAAGTATGGTATGACCAAGAAGGCGATTATCTGGAAGTCATCTTTGAGGATGCGCCAGCCTCATTAGAAGAGATAACCGAAGACGTTTTTGAGCGGCGGACAAGAGACGGGCGAGTTGTTGGATTTGCAGTATTCAATTTTAGCAAACACGATCTTCGCACGATCAACCTGCCATTAGCGGTTGTCGCAACATCGAGCAAATAAGATGGCGAGCACAGCGGCTCATTTTGCTCCTGATCATGGCACATGGCGCGCGGAGGTCCGTAAATATTATGCGATTGCGCGGATCAATGTGCAGAACAGCCTCGCTTATATTTGGAATGCGATTGGCGCGGGAATTTTTATCGTGCTGTTTCTCTTCATCTTCGCGCAGCTTTGGAAAGCGACCTTCAAAGCGCAGGACGCGACGATCATCGGCGGGCTGACGCTCAACCAGACATTGTGGTATTTCATGTGGGCCGAACTGGTCCAGCTTTCCAAAGTCGAGGTATCGCGCACGATTCAGGATGAAGTGAAGGACGGCAGCCTGGCGTATACGCTGGGACGCCCCTACCATTATTTGCTCTATCATTTCTTCTCCGGCGTGGGCGGCGTCTGGATTCGCATGGTGTGTATTGTGCTGTTTGGCGCGGCGGTGGCCTGGATCGAAGTGGGGCCGCTGGAAACATTCCGGCTCGACACGCTGCCCGCTGTGATTCTCGTCACCTTTCTGGCGTACATTCTGGATTACTGCATTTCGGCGGCTATCGGACTGCTGGCCTTTTTCGTCGAGGACACATCGGCTTTTCGATTGATTTACCAGAAAACCAACTTTGTGTTGGGCGGGCTGCTGCTGCCTATCGATTTGCTGCCGGGGACGATCCAAGCGGTGGCGCGGGTGCTGCCGTTTAACCTCGTGCTGTATGCGCCGTCCAAGCTGTTTGTCGCGTGGGATACGGACCAATTCTACCAAATGCTGGGCCTGCAAGCGCTGTGGATCGGCGGCATTGTGACACTGCTGGCGCTGCTGTTCCGGTACGGGGCGCGCCGGGTGAGCATCAACGGAGGGTAGCATGCAATTCATACGCAGCGAATTCGGATTTATTAACCACCTGATCAAGCTGAATCTGGCGAGCAACATGGAATACCGCGCCACGTTTATCAGCCAGGCGATTGGGATGTTCATCAACAACGGCATTTATTTTGTGTTCTGGCTGATGTTTTTTGACCGCTTCGAGGAAATTCGCGGCTACCAGATCGACCAGATTTTTTTGCTGTTTGCCATCGTTGCGCTGGGCTGGGGATTGGCGTTTACATTCGCGGGGAACGCGGGCCGGGTAGTCGATCTCGTGGCGCAGGGGCGGCTGGATTATTACCTGACGCTGCCGCGCCCCGTGCTGACGCATCTACTGTTCAGCCGGATGGACCCGTTCACGGTGGGCGATCTGACCTTTGGCTTCATCGCGTATCTGTTCACCGGGCGCTTTGATCCGGTGTCGATTGTGCTGTTTTTGCTGTGTTCCGCGCTGGCAGGCGTCATTTTTGCGTCGTTTGCGGCCCTGACCGGCTGTCTGTCGTTTTTCATGGGGAATGCCAACCAGCTTTCAGGCCACCTGATGAACACGATGATCTCGTTTTCGCTGTATCCGTTCGGGCTGTTTCAGGGGGTGCTGCGGCTGATCCTGTTCACGCTGATCCCGGCGGGATTCGTCGGCGCGGTCCCGGTGGACGTGGTGGAGACACACAGCCTAGCGCTGCTCGGCGCGCTGGTCGGAGCGGCAGGGGTCAGTGTGATCGTGTTGAGCGTGGTATTCAAGATCGGTCTGCGGCGGTACGAAAGCGGCAGCGCGATTAATGTGAATATTTAGGGAAATTCACGGGCGACATCTGGAAACAACCGTCCTATAATACGGCGGGCATTTGGACAAGAAAGAGTAAGCTCGTGAATTCCGTCGATGTGACGCAGGGCATGACCCTGACGATTGTACTGGTGACGTATACCGGCATTGCAGTAGGGCATGTGCCGGGACTGCGCATGAACCGCGCGACGATGGCCCTGGCAGCCGCCGCGATTTTGATCGCGTTGGGCATTCTCAGCGAAGAAGAAGCGATTGGTTCGCTGGATGTCGGCACGATTCTGCTGCTGGGGTCGATGATGGTCATTAACAACAATCTCCGGCTGGCCGGATTTTTTGATCTGGTAGGCTATTATGTGCTGCGGGTGGCGCATACGCCGCGTGTGCTGCTGGCGCTGGTGATCGCGGCGGCGGGGGTTCTCTCCGCTTTCTTTTTGAATGATACGATCTGCGTGTTGTTTACGCCGCTGGTGGTTGAACTGCTGCTGCGCCTTAAACGCGATCCGGTGCCGTATCTGATCGGGCTGGCGACGGCGACGAATGTTGGGTCTACCGCGACGATCACGGGGAATCCCCAAAATCTGATCATTGGGCACAGCAGCGGCATCTCGTATCTGACGTTTCTGCTGCATCTCGCGCCCGTCGCGCTGCTGGGATTGGCCGTGTGCTGGATCGTGATTGTGCTGGTGTTCCGGCAAGAATTTCGCTCGGCGCTGAATCCGGTGGACATGGAACCACCGCACATCTATAAGCCGCTGCTGTGGCGCACGCTGGGCGTTGTAGGCGGGCTGATGATCGCGTTTGTGGTGGGGCTGCCGATTGTATCCGCCGCGAGTGTCGCCGCCGGGCTGCTGCTTGTCTCGCGGCTGCGGCCTGACAAACTGCTGGCGATTGACTGGAGTCTGCTGGCATTTTTCGGCGGGCTGTTTGTCGTCACCGGGGCGCTGGAAACGAGCGGCCTGAGCGAAGATTTATTTGCCGCGATTCGGCCCCTGATCCGGGGTGGGATCGCGCCGCTGACCGCGATTTCGGCGCTGCTCAGCAACCTGATTTCGAATGTACCGACGGTGCTGCTGCTGCGTTCGCAAATTGGAGCGCTGCCCAATCCGCAGCAGGCGTGGCTGGTGCTGGCGATGTCGTCCACGCTGGCGGGCAACCTGACGCTGTTGGGATCGGCGGCGAATCTGATCGTGGCGGAGATCGCGGCGCAGCGGGGCGTCAAGCTGTCGTTTGGGGCGTATCTGAAAGCGGGTGTTCCGATCACGGTGCTGACAACTGCAATTGGAATCGGGTGGCTGATGCTGGTGAGCTAGGGTTCAGGCTGCCCGGCTAGGACCTCCAATACACTTGCGTAGAGCCGCTTGTGGGCCAGGCTTGTCTGGTCAAAAAATATCCAGCTAAAAAAGAGCGCCACTATGAGACCGAGCGGGGAAAAGATGACACTGAAAAGGGAAATTAGCACGATCATACCCAAGATGAGAAGGCCCGTCCGCCCGACACCGGTTACATAAGTAGAATGCCCGGTTTTCACCAGCGTCCCTTTGATTTCAACAAGCAGCGATGGTCCGGCAGCCTGTCTCAAATGAAACATATAGCGATCTGCGTCCAGTCGCTCAACTTTGACGAAGCGTGTTTTTTCAAACGCACCGGTTGAGGGCTGCTGCGCAAGCCCCGCTAATCGAGCCGCACAGACATCCAGATCATAGGGTGAGTGAAAGGCAAACGAGCGTTTCCGCTTTGTTTTTAGCACCGCATTTCCTCAAACCAAAGGGGGCGACTCATGCCGAATCGCCCCGTTGCATACCTCTACAGTTTAGCTCTCGGCGGCTTTGCCCTCATCGGCGGGTACCGCGCCATTGCCGGACACCTGATTTTGCAGGCGCAGGCCCAACAGCGCTTCGATCATCCCGGCAGCATTGCCGCCGCCGCTGACCTGGACATCGGGCACGATGCGAATCTGGTTTTCGGCAATCAACTGCATCAACTGGACAGCGGTATAACCCTGTGAACCGAGCGCGGAGGCACCCAGGCGGTAGGTTTCGGCTTTCGCTTCACCCGTCGCGCGGATCGCGTCGGCTTCACCCGCCGCGCGCAGTTTGATCGATTCGGCTTCACCACCGGCCTGCTTGATGCGGGCTTCGGCGTCTAACCCGGCGATGTTGACGCCCTGCTCCGACTTCACCATTTGTTCCTGGATGTCGGCCAGCGCGGTTTCGCGGACCAACTGCTGGCGCTGGTTCTGCGCTTCCTGCTGGACTTCATACGTCTTGCGCTGTTCTTCCGCGATCTTTCGATCCGTCAGCGTCGTCATGAGCGATTCGGGCGGCGTGATTGCGCCGATCAACGTGTCAATCGCCTGCACGTCATACAAGCCAATCGCCTTGCGGATATGATCAGCTGCCTCAGACTGGCGTTCGCTGCGGGCGCTCAGGAAGTCGAGCACCGTCGAAGTCTGTGCGGCGTTGCGGAAATAGTTACCCACAATCGGCTGCAAGACGTGATCGACCATATTCTGCATCGACCCGACGCGCGAGATCACTTTGGGCGCATCCAGCGCGCCAACATGGATGATCTGCGCCACTTCGAGGTTGAAGGCAAACCCGTCTTTAGAGCGAACCGTGATCGAAGACAGCTTGGCGTCGTAGTTGTGCGCCTCGGTGCGTTCGGCCCAGTTGAGCACGATGTTGGTGGTCGGCACGAGTTCGGTTTTCATCACGCGGGTGTTGATCGGGTGCTTGCCGGGATACAGCGGCGATACCCATACGCCCTTGTGACCAGGGTTAACCAGATCGCCGTGTTTGAATTCCACGCCGCTCACGTCTTCGTGCGCCTTACCGACATACGAGATCGCCACGCCGACATAACCAATCGGGATTTCGGTCATGGGGACCTGTTCGATCTGCAAGAACCAGGGGTTCAGATTCCACGAACCAGAGAGCAGCACCTGTTCCTGCAACCCACGACGGCCCCCCGCCGCGATAAAGTTCTGCGCGTTCTGGAAATTGTCGTGCCCTTCGATGATCGGCCCGGCGATTTCGCCCTGTTCGATGGGCATCCCGTCGAGCGTCGTCACCACCCCCACCCGATCCGCCGATACGCGGTAGACCATCAGTTGTTCGGGCGACATGCCGTGTTCCTGCGCGTCATCGACACTGATCACGGTGAACAGCGCCTTGTTGATGCGGTAGGTTCCGGCGGTCAGGATACCAAGCTGGCGTCCTTTTTCGCCGCCCTTGACCAGGAATTTACGCGCATCCTGGAAGTTATCACAGGGCACAATGCGGCCCAGAATACGTTCCGGCGGAATCGGCGCGCCGTCGGCAGCCACTACCAGCGCGATCTCACCTTGCGGGATGACCACCACCGGAACTTTGACGATTTGGTAGACCCAGGGCCAATACCAGAGGTGCCAGCCGGGGGCCAGCGTGTCGGCCTGATAGCCTGCTTCGCCATTGAGCGCGACAAACTGCCCCGCCGGAAGGCTGCGGCGCGAGAATTTTTTAATCACGATACCGACCTGGCGCTCGTTGATGATGACCAACCCCAATACAACACGCGGGGCCACCAACAAGATGCTCAGTACGATCACAACTCCCAACAGTAGAAACAGCGGAAGTGCGTTGTCCATAGAAGACTCCTGAAAAAAATAGACGCATCCTAATGATACGTCTATCTGAAATCAAATCACTGTCAGCCATCTGACATCCGGCTGACACTCACCGCCTAAACACACTGCTGGATGGTTTGAAGCAGTTGGTGGATGTGTATCCGGTCATGGCCGGCGATCAAATCCGCCAGGCCAAGCAGGGTCGTCGGGCCGAGGCGGGGATGCCGCGCCGGGCGATTCCAGGCCGAAGCGTCCAACCCTGCGAAAAATTCGAGGGTCAACAGCCGTTCAGCCGCAAAATCCAGCGCCAACGGCCAGCCATCCGCCGGACAGGTATCGAGCAGCAGACCGGAGCGCGACTCCAGGAGCGGATCATCTGCGTGGACAATCATCTCTAAGCGGGGGCGCTGCATCACCTGCTCGGTGGCGAACAGGTGACAAATCACTTCCGCGGGGGACCACTCCCCCGCCGCTGGATGCTGGTTCCAGCAGGAGGCAGGCACCGCACGAGCCACACCCAACAGCGCCGCCAGCGTACCCAACAAACGCGGCGCGATCTGATCGGGAGACAGCGGGCGTGGGGTGAGCGTGTCCAGCCAGCCATCATCCAGGACCAGCCGCGCGAAGTCATCCGGGGAACCGTATCCATCCGGGTGAACCGCCGGATCGGGCAGGCCCGGTGCATCATCCGCACCAATCCAATAGGTATTGAGTCCGGCGCGCCATGCGGGAACGATGTCATTCTGCCAATCGTCACCCACCATCAGTGCTTCGCAGGCCGGAACACCGATGCGCGCCAGTATTTCTTCGTAATAATGCGGGTTCGGTTTGGAAAAGTGCATATTTTCCAGGGTCGTCACCCAGTTAAACGGAAAATCGCCCACGCCCGCCCAATCCATGCGGTGTTCGATGGCGATACGTGGGAAAAACGGATTCGTCGCCACCACCACCTGATACCCCTGCGCCGCCAGCCGTTCCACCAGGGGACGCGCCCACGTCCGCACCGCTGTTCCCGCGCGCAGACCAAGATAGGCAGTGTGGTAAAACTCAGCTACCGCCTGATCAAAAGCCGCCCGCTCCACCGTGAGCAGCGGCTCAAACGTCTCGAAGAATATCTCCTGGTTGGTGCGCGTGGGGTCCAGGTTGCGAACCACCTGCCGGATTCCGGCGAGCAGCGGGCGGCTGATGTCCGAAAGACCCAGCCGTTCGCGGATAAACTGATCCAGTGCGCCGATATAATTCTCGACAAAACGTTGGGTGGGGTTGCCCAACAGCGTATCATCGAGATCGAGCAGGACGGCTTTAATCATGATCGTTTTCCAGCGCGTCGCGGAACAAGCGCAGGGCCGGGTTATCGTCCGAACATTGGGGACAGCCCACGTAGGGATTTTCGATCCGCATCTCGTGTTTTTCGCACCACGCTTCGACCCGCTTCTGGCGCACAAAACCCAATAATGTAGGGCGGATCGTCAGTTTCAGGCGCATATTTTCACTGGCATTCGCTTGCAGAATATCCGGCACCGGGCAGCCTTCACAATCTTTAGGCCGCCAAAGCGCGGAATCAGGATTCGCCTCGACCAGACGACATTCCTGGGTGTTCCGGCCCCGGTGAAAGTCAGCATAATAATAGGGGCATTCCTTGCCTGCTGGAGTTCGCATAAGATAATCCTTCTCCTCTGTCCATTTTGAGTGTATGCCAATGCCCGGCTCCCGCCAAATTTCTGTGATAAACCGCAAAACCCTGCATTTATCTTGTGTAGAAGTCCATCCACAAGGAGTGAAAACAATGATCCAGGACAAAGTAGCAGTTCACACCCGGTATTTCATGGAAGTATTGGCAACCGTCGCGGGCGGCAATTCGAGTATACCCAACCCCGATGACCCTGGTGATCCGAACGATCCGTTTGGGCCGTTTGGCCCCGGTGGTCCGATTATGCGGGACAAGCTGGCAAAAACAATGACGCGGAAGTTTGTCCAGGTGGCGGTATTGGCGCACCAGATCGAAACGATGCAGGGCAACGCCGAAAACGCGCGTGGCATTGAGATGGCGGTCAAGCAGTACGTGGATGATTTCTGCGGCAACCGCTGGCCCAAATTCCCGATCCCGAAGCCGGGCGGCGACGATGATCCTGATCCGGGTGAACCGCGCCCCATCGACTATATTACCGCCGGACTGGAATTTTATCTGGCGGCTAAAGCGCTGCGCGGCACCACACTCCAGGGAACTTTCCAGGAGGCGGCGGTGCAGTTGGTCGAGTTTGGACTCGACGCAGGCTAAAGCATCAAACCAGGGCCGGGCTTGTGTGGAGTCCGGCCTTTTGATTGCGCTGCGGAATTAGACGCGCGTCACATACGATTTATCACGCGTATCGACGCGGATGGTATCACCGACTTTGACAAACAACGGCACTGTAACCTGCAATCCCGTTTCGGTGGTGACTTTTTTGGTGGCACCTGTCGCGGTATCGCCCGCTACGGCGATTTCAGCGTCGGTCACTTTATAATCAACGGTGGTTGGCAGTTCGTAGTCGAGAATTTCGCTTTCGTACTGAAGCAGTTTCAGCCCCATATTTTCCTTGAGATACAGAAAATCATCCCCAAACAAATCCTGGCGAAGCTGAGGCTGTTCATAGGTTTCCGTATCCATAAAGGTCAGGAATTCGCCGTCGGTGTACAGGTATTCCACGGCTACGGTTTCGATACGAATATCCTGCACACGGTCCCCGGATTGGAACGTCATTTCAAACTGGGATCCACTGCGCAGATTGCGGACGGTCACACGGATCGAGGCGTTGCCGCGCCCGGTCTTCATGTGGCTGTAATCGAGTACTTTGTAAATTTCACCCTCTTTGGTGAAGTTAGTGCCTTTGCGAAGTTGGTTTACGTCGATCATGGAGCTTGCTGTTCCTTAGTCTAGAATCTCTTAATTTGAGCGGAAGAATTATAACAGATTCCCTAGAGGATTAAATACCTTTTCATGTGGCTCTCAAGCGCTGCCCAGCCCTCGCAAGCCGGTTATTGCTTCGGGTGCAGAAGGCTGTCGCCCAACCTTCTACACCCGTTTGCCGCCTGACACGACCTACTCCGTTTTGATCCACTCAGCGGCCACACGCGGCAGATCGGCTAACGGCCCGCGCCGCACCGTGCAATCCGGCAGACTGTCCAGAAACGACTGGCCGTACCGTTTGGTGATCACCCGGTTGTCGAACAGCGCCACCACGCCGCGATCCTGCCGGGTGCGAATCAGCCGCCCGAAACCCTGCCGGAAACGCAGAATCGCATCGGGCACGGAATACTGCAAAAAGCTGTTCTGATACAGTTCGCAGCGGGCCGCAAAGATCGGATCGGTGGGCACGGAAAACGGCAGGCGCACGATCACCAGCACGCTGAGATCGTTGCCGGGAATATCCACGCCCTCCCAGAACGAGCGCGTGCCGAGCAGGACCGATTTTTCGGTGTTTTTGAAGCCTTCGAGCAGACTCTGGCGGCTGGTGCCGTCGCTTTGATCGAAGACCGTAATGTTGCCCAACGCCAGCCGGGGGGTGATCGCCTGGGAGGTCTGGCGAAGCTGGGCATAACTGGTGAAAAGGCCCAGCATACGGCCATTTGTCGCCGCCGCGAGTTCGATCAGGCCGCGCTCGATGAAACGCTGGTAATTGTCGCGCTGATCGGGGCTGGGCATATCGGTGGGGATATAGACCAGCGTTGTGTTTTTGTAATCGAAGGGCGATCCCACCACAATTTCGCGCACATTTTCCGTATTCAGGCGATCTCGCATGTATTCAAAGGTGCCCGCTGTGCGCAAGGTCGCGCTGGTGAGAACCACCGCATTTTTCGCTTCCCAGAGGTATTCTTCGAGCAGCGGGCCGACATGCAGCGGCGCGGCATGCACTGACAAGCGCTGGCGGTCTTCGCCCAACTGCACCCAGTAAACCATATTCTCCTGCGGGGCGATGCTGAACGCGCCCAACTGAAGATGCATCGAGGCGAGATTACGCGCCGCCGCGCCCACGCTGGACATCAGATCATCATAATCTAAAATGTCGAACTCGGTCAGATTCGCCAGACCGCGCGCCAGCCGATCCATCGCACTCGAAATCGCCTGGGTGAACTGGCTCAACACGTCCCACACTTCCTCGACATGCGCCCACTCGGAGCGCTGGCGAAGCTGCGGCGTGATGCGCACCTGATTCATATATTCGCCGGGGCGCAGTTCGCCGCTGTTGTCCAGAAAATAGTAGAGCGTTTCAAAATAGCGCTCGACATGCGCGCCCATCACCCGCAGCGCATCGCTGACCGTATGCACGTAATTTTCGATCTGCTTGTAATACTGCGGCGGGATGCTGCCGCGCGTGCTGCGGATCACGTCGCCTAACAACCCGGTGTTGGGTGAACCGAGGTCTTCAAGCTGGCGCTGCAAGGTCGCCTGGCTGACCTGGAACGACAGGCCGTTAGTCGTGGCTTCTTCCAGGTGATGCGCTTCATCCACGATCAGGTAGTTGTATTCGGGCAGCACGCGGCTTCCGACCTGGACATCGGACAGCAGCAGCGCATGGTTGACGATCAGAATATGCGCTGATTCCGCTTCGCGCCGCGCTTTGTAAAACGGACACGCGCCGTGCATCTGCCCATCGCAGCGATCCAGCGTGCAGCCTTCGTCCGCCGCGCTGAGCCGCGACCAGATCGCGTTTTCCTCAAAACCGCGCAGCGAAATCTCGCCCTTGTCGCCGCTGTCCGATTCGAGCAGCCAGACCAGAATCTTCGACAGCACGCGCAGTTCGGCCACCGACGTCGGCCCCCGGCGGCGCAGCGTCATCAGGCGGCGCGGACACAGATAATTGCTGCGGCCCTTGACCACCGCCGCGCGGAAATCCACGCCCAGCGCATCCCGCAGCAGGGGCAAATCCTTGTCGATCAACTGGTCTTGCAGGTTGATCGTCGCCGTGCTGATCACCACGCGCTCGTTGTTCTGCACCGCCCAATAGAGCGCCGGGATCAGATAGGCCCAGCTTTTGCCGACTCCGGTAGGCGCTTCGATCATCGTGTGCTGGTTGTCGTTGAAGGCTTCCGCCACGCCGCGCAGCATATCCACCTGCTGGGTGCGGTGCTCGTAGTTGGGAAGCTGGGAGGCGAGCAGCCCGCCCTCTTCGATGATCGACGCCAGAAAATCAACATCCAACGGCTGCATATCCGCATTCGGACGCAGCGGCGACCAGGCCCGCACGGATGGTTTGAAAAGTTCGCCCAGGTCTACCGCCCCGGCCTTTTTGGGTTTTTCGCTGAGCGCGGTTTTGCTGCGTTCGACCAACGCTTCGGTAAAAATAGGCTTGGCGTTCCAGTCAAAATTGCGGCTGGATTCGACAATCTCTTGCAGCGTGCCGAGCGGCAGTTCCAGAATCCGCTGCCAGAGCGCCCAGTAGAGTTTGCCGGTGGCAACGGCATCTTCTAAGGCACGATGGGCGTGTTCGAGTTCAACCTTGAAAGTACCGGTAAGATTGGTGAGATTGTAGCGGGCTTCAGACGGCAAAAGCACCGAAGCCAGATCATAGGTATCGAATGAGGAATTAGAATCTGCGACGTGGTAACGCGCCAAAAAACTGAGGTCAAAATCGATGCGGTGCCCGACAATCGGGCTGTCACCCAGAAAACGGCGCAAATCGGGCAGCACTTCACGCACATGCGGCTTGCCGATCAGATCATCCGTGCGGATGCCCGTAATCGCCGTGACGCGATCCGGCACATTGCGCCCAGGATTGATCAGCGTGCTGAAGGTTTCGAGCACTTCGCCTTCTCGAAGCCGCGCCGCGCCGATTTCAATAATCGCGTCTTCCTCCGCATTTAGCCCGGTGGTTTCCAGGTCCAAAGCGACGTACTCGTCGCGCATAGCAGACTCCATTCTGTTTCGTAGTTAGCAAGAGGGGTATTGTAACACAAATCAGAGGAAAATTAACGAACATTTGTGTCAAGCTGCGCCACTATTTTCTTTACCCCTTCCCTCAGAGAAGGGGAGTCAAACCGGATGAATCAGGATAATTATTTTCTTGGGATGATCACCCCTGGCGAGCCGCTGAACGCCCCGCCAGCCACCCGGTTGAAAAGGCCGCCTGCAAATTGTATCCGCCGGTATCCGCGTCAAAGTCCAAAACCTCGCCCGCGAAATAAAGCCCTTTAACCAGGCGTGACTGCATACTCGCCGGATCGACTTCCTGCGTACTGACCCCGCCCGCCGTGATAATTGCCTCGCTGAAGGGGCGATAACGTGTCACCTCCAAACGAAAACCCTTGAGCCACAGCCGCAGCCGTTTTCGCTCCTGGGCGGTGATCTGGTGGGCGAGCTTGTCGGCCCGAATGCCGGTAAGCTGCACACAGACCGGAATCAGATCACGCGGGAGAAGCTCTTTCAGCAGCGTCGCAAACGGCTGTTTACCATGCTGGTCAATATCACGCAGCAGCCGGTCATCCAGTTTTTGTTCATCTAAGGCCGGTTTGAGATCAATCGAGATCGTCGGATGCGCACCGTTGATCAGCGCGTCAACCACCTGCCGACTCAGCGTCAGAATCACCGGGCCGGATATTCCAAACCGGGTAAACAACATCTCGCCAAACTCGCGCGCCTGTTTTTTGCCATCCACCCACAAGCTGACCGCTACGTTTTTTAAGTTGAGGTCTTCAAGCTGACGCGCCACATCGCCCGCTGTTTCCAACGGGACCAAAGCAGGCCGGATCGGGACAATAGAATGTCCGGCGGCTGCCGCCAAACGGTAGCCATCGCCCGTTGAGCCGGTGCCCGGATACGATGCGCCGCCGGTGGCAAGAATGACCGCCGGGGCGTGATAGGTCTGAAGCTGGCTTTTTTGCGCCGCCCCGCCCCTGGATGTCCGCGCGGCGACATGCGCGACCTGAACACCTTCGATATGCCCATCGACCAGCAGCAGTTTTTCGACGGATACCCGATTCTGAAGTGTGACCCCCTGACCGTGAACCCATTGCAGAAGCCCGGCGACGATCTCCTGGGCATCTCCGCTGGCCGGAAAAACGCGCCCACCGCGTTCAGTCACCGTTGGGATATTGAGATCGTTCAAAAACCGAATCAGATCATCGGCAAAAAAAGCGTGAAATCCTGGTTTCAGGAAGCGGCCATTGGGGCTGAAATGCCGGATAAAGTCCGACAGAGGCGCGCTGTTAGTCAGATTACAGCGTCCCTTCCCCGTAATCGACAGCTTACGTCCGGGGCGATCCATCTTTTCCAGCAGCAGCGTACGCGCGCCCTGTGCTGCCGCCTCGCCTGCGGCCAGCAGTCCTGCCGCGCCCGCACCGACCACGATCACATCATAACGTGCGGCGTCTGATTGACTGGTTGATCCCATCCCATATCCCTGCCTGATCATAACTGACTCAATGAGATTATCTGTGTTGGTGGCAAGGAAAACAAGGGAGAATACCCAAGCCATCTGTTTGTACAAACGGCTTGGGGCTGGCTTAGTGCCGCCGCTGACCGCCAGGTTTACCGCTGGAGCGCGCGGACCCGGTTCCGGCTGCTGTGCCCTCCGACAGATCACAGATGCCGCTGCCGTCGCTGTCCACAAAGCGCCCACAGTGCCCCGGAAAACTGCATCTCCGGTTACATGCGGCCTGCTGCTGAACGGCGGAGCCAGATGATCCGGCGCTGTTATTCGGCACCTGAAGCGCCGGGACACCCGAACTTGTCGTGGATAATTCCGACAGATCGCATTTTCCGTTGGCGTTGCCATCCACATAACGCCCGCACTCGCCCGGAAAGCTGCATCCCCGGTTACACGCGATCTGCTGGGCGGTTACACCCGATGCTGTTGCGGTGGCCTGCGGCGTGCTGCTGCTGGATGGTGTCTGGGTCGCCTGCACGGTGGCGGTACTGGTGGCCGTGCCCACTACCGCCACTTCCGATAGATCACAGATGCCATTGCCATTGAGATCGGCGTAACTTCCGCAGTCGCCGGGGAAACTGCATCCCCGGTTACACGTGACCTGCTGCACCGTAACATCCGTCGCGGTGGCACCGTTCACCGGAACCTGAGTCGCGGCGGGGGTGCTGGTGACGATCACTTTGGCATTCGTCGTGGACGCTTCCGATAAGTCACAAATCCCATTCCCGTTTTTGTCCACGTAGCGCCCACACTCACCCGGATACGGATCGTTTACCTTGTTATAGGGGCATGCGGCTTCCGCGTTGTTGGCGAGAGAACACCCCCCGCCTACTAACGCGATGGCTGCGCCACATCCTGTCACCTTTAAAAACCGGCGGCGATCTATCCTCTTCTCATCCATTGTGCATTATCCTTTGACCGTTACACGCTGCAACCGCTTACCGATAAACCCGAAGCCCTTCAGACTGTACACCAACACCGCGATCACAAACCCGACAATCCACAGACTCGCCAGCACACCCGGCAGCACATCCCAGTTCAAACCGCTGCTTTCCGCATGCCCGCCGAGACGGACACCCTGTTCACCTGCGCCGCTGGGAGGGGTCGGACGCTCACCGTCTTCAAAGCCTGCGGGACGCTCGCGCATTTCTCCGCCAAAATCACCTTCCGGCACCGCCGCGCTGGCGTCATTTCCCGCCAGCACAGACGGCACATCGAACACGCGCGGCACCTGCAACCATCCCGTCTGACGCAGCCAGTAGCCACTGGCACTCAAGCCAACCACCACGACCACAAACACCACCATTGATTTCCATTGACGGCGATTCATGATGCAGTCTCCTTGCTCAATCCAGACTGGGCATTACGCGGCTGGGCGCGGCGGGACATCTTGAACAGGCGGCGCTTGCTGGTATACACGATCCAGTTCCAATGCAGCGCCAGATGGACACCCACGATCAGCAGTGTGACATCTGGAATCCAGACGTGGATTGCATGCCAATTGCGCGAAGCCGTCGCGCTGAGGCCTAAAGCCTGCGCCGTATTCAGGTTCTTGGAGATCATGATCCCGCTGACAACAGTCAGCGTGAAGGACACCATCAGCAGCAGATTGAGGAGGTAGTTAATACGAGCCTGCCGCGCCACATGGCCGAAAAAGCGCCGGGTGACAGTGACGATCCATTTCCAGTTCAGCGCCAGATGGATCAGCACCGCGCCGCCAATCGCCAACCCGACCCATTCATGCCAGCTTTCACCCGTAAACTGCGGCTCCATCAGCACGACATAGACCGCGATCAGCACCACATCCAGGTAGAACTTGATTTTGTTTTTGTTGAACTTGAGCATCGTTGTGTCCCTCGTGATTGACTAACGATGCTCACTTTACAGCTTTTTGAGACTGTGATGGTTATCACAGTCTCAAATAATGTTATCGCTACCTTAAATGAACGAAGCAGTGGTGCATCATTGACTGATACACCTAAACCGGATAAATTAGGGGTGAAAAAGACTCCCTGGTTTTCCTTTAATCTTAGATTACAGTTTGGGAAACCTATTTTTGGGGGAAAGAAATGCGATCAAAAGAGAAATTTGTTACGTGTCTATCACTATTAGCCATCTTAATTGCTTCAATTATTGTTATTCTTGGTAAGGGTCTTTTTGCATTTTGTTTTTCTGTATTTATAGCTGCCATTTCTGGCACTTTAATTGCAAAAACACTGTTTTTCATATTCAATATTTCTAATAAATCCCATCAAGTCAAAGCTTTACCGCCACCTGCACGAAAATCGCGTAATAGTTAAACTGGCTGGCCCACGCCGCCAGAAATTCAGCCACCGGATACTCGACCAGCGGGCCGCGCAAACTGTCATTTGTGATGATGCTGATCACGTTTCCGTTCGCGTCCTGCCGGATGCCCGTTACCCACACGGTATGGAACCGCACCGCTGATCCCCGGTAGTAAGTCAATTTCTGCGCATCGAGGTTCACCAGGGCATACCGTCCGGCGGAAAGCTGGCGCTTGAGTTCATACAGGGCGCGTTCCGTGGTGAGTCC
>CAYYNB010000107.1:0-20775 GCA_964472565.1 uncultured Anaerolineaceae bacterium | reverse complement strand
TTTTTCAGACCATTTTCCCCTCAAATCGTCAGCAAAGGGGGGGGCGGGGGTCTAACAAAAAACCCGCAAGCCATCGCTCACGGGTTCCCTTATTCGCTCTATGCTGCTATCCGTCTAGCACTCGCTGAATCCGCAGCTATAACACTTCCGGCAGCCTTCCTCGTTCACCAGCGTCGCCGCGCCGCACTCCGGGCACAAATCGCCCATTTTCGGCATCGTCATCGGCAGCGCCAACTGTGTATCCGGTACCGTCGCGCCGTGTTCAACCGGTTCGCCGTGTCCCTCGACGCTCTCATCCAGGTATTCTTGCAGCACCTGCGCGATTCCATCCGGCAAACTGCGCACGCGTCCCGGCCCAAACCCAATCGGACGCCCGCCGCCGATACCGTTCAACTGCCGCACCATCTCGATGATCCGGTTGCGCGGGCTGACCGGCGATGTGATCCGCAGCGCATACGAAATCAGCCGTCCGAGCGCTTCCGATACCGCCGCCGTTTCCGATCCGGCTTTCGAGGAATGCATAAACACCTCGAACGGTTCGCCCCGGCCTTCGCCGTTTTCGTTCACCGTCACATACGTTGCGCCCAGCGGCGTCTGCACCCGATACGTCTTCCCGCTCAGGAAACGCGGACGCGGCTTCTTTTCCTCGTTGAACAAACGCGGCTGCTCTTGGACCGGAGCTTCATCTGCGGTTTGTTTTTTCTTGGCTGTTTCCGCCGTTTCGAGCACCACCTTATCGCGGCTGCCCGTTACATACACTGTCAGCCCCTTACAGCCGAGCTTCCACCCCAGAACATACGCCTCTGCCACATCTTTTTCTGTTGCCCCAACCGGAAAATTACAGGTTTTTGAAATAGCGTTGTCAGTGAAAACCTGCAACGCAGCCTGCATCCGTACATGCTCATCTGCCGTCACATCCCCGCTGACCACAAACACCTGCTTGATCGCTTCCGGCAGTTCTTTGATTCCCTGGCACGTTCCAGTCAGATTCACCTGCTCAATAATCCGGCTGATCGCTGCCTCGCTCAATCCCGCTTCGTGCAGCGCCCGCTCAAATTGCGGACTCGTATATTGCAGTGTGATCCGCTTATCGCCATCGTTCACATGCCGCATATACGCCAGCGCGAACACCGGCTCACACCCATAGCCTTCGCAGCCCGCCACCGTCGAGATCGTCCCGGTTGGCGCGACAGTCGTCACCGCCCCATTCCGAATCCCGTACTTTTTGATGTCTTTGACAATCTCGCTCCAACTCAGTTTCGGGCGTCCCCAGTCGTGCGTATACGCCACTTGCGACTTGGGCGGTTCCCACTTCATATTTTTCGCATCGAAGATACTGCCCTCAATCGCTGGAAATGGTCCGCGCTCTTTCGCCAGTTCGATGCTGGTCCGCATCGCATGGAACCGCACAAATTCCATCACCTGGCTGCCGAATTCCTGCCCTTCCACCGAGCCATAACGCACGCCCAGCGCATACATCATATCCGCCAGCCCCATAATCCCCAACCCGATCCGCCGGACGCGATGCGCGGCCTCTTCGAGCTGTGGCACAGCCGGCACATACTTGTTCGCGGAAACCACATCTTCCAGGAACCGGGTCGCCGTTTCAATCGACTCGCGCAGCATCTCCCAATCAATCTGGTGATCCGCCGTAATATGCCGCGCCAGGTTGATCGACCCCAGGCAGCAGTTCTCGAAATCACCGAGAAACTGTTCGCCGCAGGGATTCGTGCTTTCCAGTTGGTACAGATGCGGCACCGGATTATCCCGGTTCGCTGCGTCGAGGAACAGCACGCCCGGTTCCCCGTTATGGTGCGCCTGCTTGACGATCAGATCGAACAGGTCGCGCGCGCGGACCGTTTCCCACACCTTGCCGTCCTGCGGATTGACCAGTTCAAAATCCCCATCGGCTTCCACCGCCTGCATAAACTGATCGGTGATCCCGACGCTGATATTAAAATTGGTAATATGATTCTCGTCCGTCTTGCACGTGATAAACTCCCGAACATCCGGGTGATCCACGCGCAGCACCGCCATATTCGCCCCCCTGCGCGAGTTGTGGGTTACAAATCCGTTTGCAAGATAAGTGTGATTATCCTCAACCTCCAGATCGAGCGTGATGGACTCCCCGGCATCTTGAACCTCAGTTACACGGACAAACCAAAGATCATTGACTGGACGTACATTCTCGACAAACTCAGGATGCATAGAACTCAAGCGTTGATAACCTGACAAAGTAAGCTGTCGATCTCCGCGCGTATAACGCAAAAGTTGTTTTCGCAATCTTGGAGTTGTTGCGCGAAGACTTTTGCCCTGTCCACGCCTTCGTTTATCAATCTGTGGCAATGTAGTGGCTTCCAGGACAGGCTGAAGCCAATACTCAGGATGTGGGAGCATATAGACACTTTCACGCCCTAAATCAGGTTCGAATTCTTCACAAATTTCAAACCGGGAACCAGGATCACATCCAATTTTCTCTTGCCACGCCTTTAACCCAACGTAAGAATGAATTCGCACATTCCACAATGGAGCCGTTCCGTAGCGCTCTTCAGATTGGGACTGCTGCATAATCCGCACTGGACATCCTAAACCAATTAGGAGAGTCGCCACTTCACCTATCAATTGCTTTGAACTGCTCAAAAGCTGAGGGCAATGATGGGATACAGCACCATCAGCTTCAAATAAACCACGCAAATAGGCCCCAACGACTCCGGGGGGACTTTGCCGAATCAAACGAGGCACACGAACTGCCGTACTAACAGCTTTTTCTAGGCCATTCAGCTTGAAAAAGTCCTTAAGAGCGCGATTATCCAAGACAAAGGTTACAGAAGCATCGTGTTCCTTCTGTAATTTATGAACCGTCAAATGTTTCCCAAACAGATGCTTCATTAATGCTGGCATTTTGTCCATGAGATAACTACTATGGGCAACTGAAACTCCAATTCGATGATCCTGTTCGCCACTTGCCACGAAACCATCGCCGGTTAAATAGCCCAAGAAGAAAGCAAGTTCTTCATCGAGTATCTCTGGAAAATGCGGCATATTTTGATTGCCGTGCTGCCTAAGTGGGCTGATTAAAGTTTGGCTGTGTCCGCGATGCTGTCCTAGTTGAATCAACAGCATATCATCAGCTTTCAACTCATCTAAACGCCGCCACTGTGGACCTTCAGAAGTCATGACTTTGACCTTGTGGTTCAAAGTACCACTTAGCTCAATTCCCATATCAGTCATGACCCGTAGAATGGGAGCGATGCCATTGTTGTAAGCTTGTCCCGAATGGCGAAAGCCTTCATCAGTGGCAACATCAAGACCATGTTCTCGCCAGCCAAACTCTTGATGTTTTACAATCTCATCTAATCGAAGTAACCCTCGATCAGTAAAAACAAGCGTATCAGGAGCTAAACACCCGCCCTGCGCGATCTCCCCAAACGCCTGATCGTACACCCGCAGGAAGCCCACCGGGCCTGTCGCCTGCCCATTGGACGATTTCACAATCGCGCCTTTGGGACGTAACCGGCTGAACGCGAATCCATTCCCGCCGCCCGTCTGCTGGATCAATGCCGCATTCCGCAGTGATTCAAAAATCCCGGTTCCAGTGCGCCCCATGTCATCATCAATGGGGATTACAAAACACGCGGCTAATTGCCCCAACGGCGTCCCCGCGCCGGTAAAGGTCGGGCTGTTCGGGAAAAAGCGTAGTTCGGTCAGCAAATCGTAAAAGCGGCGTGCCGTCCCCTCGACATCCCCACCGAAGTCGGCTTCGGGCAGCGCCACATGATACGCCACGCGCCAGAACATTTCCTGCTCGGTTTCCACCGGCTGGCCGTCTTCCCCACGCCGCAAATAGCGCTTGCGCAGCACCGTTCGCGCATTCTCCGCCAGTGGAATCTCGCGCTCCAAATCTGAGGGCAGGGGGATCTTTTGGAACCCGTTTTTACTCAGCACCTGTCCTGAATGAGCCATCCTTCTCTTCTCCTTGTGCAAAACCAACTCCCACCCGGGAGCAACGAACAAAAATCCAGGTCCTGCCCTAACTTCTAACAGGACTTTCATAGTTGGAAAAACTCAGTTGTAACTTGCCAATTACATGGGAGGCATATCCGGTTCCGACCCCCGCTCGGTCGCTGTCCCGGCCTTATCGGGCGTATTGCCCAGTAGATTGTCCAGCATCAATCGAATACTGTCCAGGCTGTCCAGCCCCAGATACACAATCGCATATCGAATATAAGCAATTGGATCCAGTTCTTTCAGCCCATCGATCACCATGTCCCCAACGACACGGCTGGACACTTCTTCTTTCCCCAAATTCTGCAAATAAGTTTCGATCCGGTCCGCCAATGCGGTCACACCCGAAGCCGGAATCGGGCGCTTGGCGCAGGCAATCTGCATCCCCCGAATCAGCTTCTCCCGGTCAAACGCTTCGCGCTCCCCATTACTCTTAATCAGCAGGGGGGTAGCCCTCAGCACTTTTTCATAACTGCTAAAGCGTTTGCCACACACCAGACATTCCCGGCGGCGGCGAATCCCATCCCGATCATCACGAGTCGTATCGATCACCCGCGACTGATTATCCGCGTCACAATGCGGGCATTTCATACAAACTTATCCTTAATCTTACAGAAAAACACAGCAACAGTATTTACATGTTAAATGCAGTTAATCTATGCTTGTTTCGAGGAACTAACCCCCATATATAGGGGTTCAGCAGTCTCTTAACCACCAGATATAGTGTTTAAGGTCTCTAAAATGTACCACGAACAAGTTTTCTGGCGTATGGTACCAGAGTACCTAAGACGGTTTATTTTAGGTTAGAATTAACCCGCCATATCCCACAAAAAACTCCATCTCAATGAGATGGAGTTACAGGCAAGACAAATCAGGATGTCAGACGAGACACCTTAATAATGCAGTTGGAAACCGCCTCAATTAACGGCGGCGCAGGAACGCTGGAATATCCAGATCGTCCGTATCGTATACCCGCGACGTAAATTCCTCTTCAGCCTTACGCGGTGCGGGTTGCTGCTGCGGCTGTTGGGCCGGCTGCTGCGACGCGAGCGGCAGATCCGTGTCCTCTACATCCGGTAGTGATTGGGCCGGCTGCTGCGGAACCTGACGCTGAATCGGACGCTGCACCGGAGCCGGGGCCGCGTTCGTGCCGCTGACCCGTTCGCGGGCGCTCACCACCGGACGCCGGGTCTGAACGCGCGACTGCTCGAACCCGGTTGCGATCACGGTAATGCGGATTTCGTCGCCCATATTCTCGTCGATCACCGCGCCGAAGATCAGGTTGACATCGGGGTGCGCCGTTTCCTTGATGATGGCCGCCGCTTCGTTGACTTCGAACAGGCTCATATTCGGCCCGCCCGTCACGTTGAACAAAATGCCGCGTGCGCCGTCAATCGTCACATCGAGCAGACTGCTGCTGATCGCGGACTCGGCAGCCTTGCGCGAACGATCTTCGCCGCTCGCCCGTCCAACCGCCATCAATGCCGCGCCGCCCTCGGACATAATCGTGCGCACGTCCGCAAAGTCCAGGTTGATCAAACCGGGCACCGTAATCAATTCTGAAATGCCCTGAATACCCTGGCGCAGCACGTCGTCCGCCATGCCAAACGCATCCTGAAGGCTGGAGCGTTTATCCACAATTTGCAGCAGACGATCATTCGGGATCACAATCAGCGTGTCTACCTGCCCCTTCAACGCTTCGATCCCCGCTTCTGCCGACTGGATGCGCCGCGAGCCTTCAAAGGTGAAGGGTTTCGTGACCACACCAATCGTCAGCGAGCCAAGTTCCTTGGCGACCTGGGCCACGATGGGTGCGCCCCCCGTTCCCGTACCGCCGCCCATACCGCTCGTAATGAAAACCATATCTGCGCCGCGCAGCACTTCATAAAGCTCATCCGCGCTTTCTTCGGCTGCTTTCCGGCCAATCTCAGGATTTCCACCTGCCCCAAGACCGCGTGTCAATTTATCACCGATACGCACGCGGGTTTTGGCCTTACTCAACATTAATGCCTGCGCGTCCGTATTAATCGCAATAAATTCGACTCCACCCAAACCTTCTTCAATCATGCGGTTGACAGCATTTCCGCCGCCGCCGCCGATCCCGACGACTTTAATACTTGCGAAATTGTCCCCCAGTGGCAATGGGTCTGACATACGTTTACCCTCCTAATGTCGTGCCTGTGGTGTTCCGATGTCGCCCCACCCTGTGTGCGCTGCGGCGACCAATATCGGTGGCTCCCGCTCTTATTGTCGTTGATTTTACGTCATTTCCAAAATAGCGAAAATGTACCTATGACCATTCCTGCTAAAGGTTTGAAAACTCATACACAAATACTAAATTTTCCTCCCTAAAATTTTTCCAGCAAGTAGACCAAAATCACCCAGCCGAGAATCATCACTCAGAAAGCCCTGAATAGATCGGCTGTACTCATCTGCTTGTTTTACTACTGCATCTCGCAGGACTCGCCAGGGTTTCTTAGCGTTTTGTTTCTCGCTTCCAACTTGCCATGTTTCTGCCAAGCACATGAAGATACGTTTACCAGAAAAATTTTCTCGAATAGCAGAAATATCTTTAGCCCAAACGGAATACTGGGATAATAGCTTATTAAACTCTTTTATAACTTCACTTTCGGCTAGCGAATCTAATCCAGCCACCTCATTAGCCGCCTGACGAAGGCGACGCGCTTCTTCCCGCAAATGACTTTCCCATTCGCTTGGATTGCTGACCCCAGCGTTGCCAATCTTCTTTCTAACACCAGCTCGAACTTGAATAGGGTTCATATACCGATTCAACTTCTCAATCATCTGACGCCCTGCATGATCAGCCACAAAGTCATTCGCTATCGTAAGAATATCTTTTTCTAGTTCAGACAAGTTCTTCGGCGGTTTACGAATCCGTCCTACAGGAGACACTCTAATAAACTCTATCGCAGCCCATATCCAATCAGAATGTAAAAGGTACGCTTCAATATCAAGAAAAGGCCAAACAGTACGATTATCACCAGGATTTAGTGTTTGCTTAGCCTCTTGAAAAGAACACGTAAAATCTCTATCTTTGATATATACTGATGGACTAAGTATGCTAGCCAATACGCTCACACTATCAACACCACCCGCATACACAATAGAAAGCGGCAATGCAAACTGACGTAAAATGGCATTTATAAAATCATAATCTTCAGAGCCTTCACAAACGAGAATAAAGTCATTAAGAGGTCGCAAGGGATGTATTTTTGCAGGCATTATTCCGTTTCCTCAGTAGTCTGCCAATTCGGAATATCGCCTAATTCTCCCAACTCTATAGTATCGTCAGGTGAAACAGTCTGCCGCAAAGCAGGTGAGTGCGTCGTAACAATAAATTGATTGCCATCTTCTAACCGCAAAAAGTTTTGAAGTACCCGCCGCTGCCAGGTAGGATGAAGATGAAGTTCTAGCTCATCAATCAGTACAATCGAATTACGCATATTTTTTGCAAAATACTGCGTCATAAAATTGAGAACAGCTCGTTCACCGCTGCTCAATCCATCAAATGAATAGTGTCTACCATCAGCGTCTATAAAATCTATTTCATATTCACCGTCCGATTGATTAGCATATACCTCTCCCATTTTATGTGGCACACAGATATACTCGTAACTTTCACGGATACGCTTGTACCAACTTTTGGGAGGAGCTATATGCCCAAGTTGCTCTTTGACTCCAAAATCAATAAGCTTTGAACGAATATCAGTAGGAGATTCAGTCTCATCCTCTTTATCTTCTTCTGTGTTATTAGAGTGCAAGGAATAAATGGGATTGGCGACAATTTGACGCTCCTGCTCAAAAAAATAGACACCGCCTACCTGCTCTCGACCTGGAACCGGAAGAGCTGATATTTTTGCAAGACGCCGCGCATAATCTTTTCCTCGAAGAACAGCCCAGTCAGTATGATTGGGATACTTGTACCCACTCCCATTCGGTTTTTCCTCATATCCCGGTTGCGCAGGATATGTCCAAATAATATCTGCGTTCGTATTATCTGGCCCTGGATGATGCCCGATAATCCCTTCCTTCACAAGTTCATCTTTCCATTCACGGATTAGTCTCCTTTCTTCCTCTGTAATGGAAAGTTGGAATGCAATTTCTGCATACCGTTGGCCGGTAGACACGACATAACGTGGCTCAGGGCGAAAAGCAGGGCGCAGCACACGAAAGCCAATCTGTCCCTGTAATCCAAACCATATCGCATCTAAAATTGATGTTTTACCACTTCCGTTAGGGCCTACGATGAGGGTAAGGTTGCGAATCCGCCCTAATTCATCGGTAAAATCAATTTGGGTATTACTTAATCCTCGAAAATCCCGTATATGAAGATTAGCCAGTTTCACTTGTTATTCCTCATCTTCCTCCCCAGGCAGCAGCCGTGACAAGAATCGTTTAAAGAATCCGCCCCAATCCACGCGCGGCCCATGAGCTTCACTGCCATTGCGGAGGGATTTTCGCCGATCATCTTCAAGATCCATGATCAGGCCAAGATTTAGCAATCCCACACTAGTACTGTATGCCGGATTTTTGAGCGTTTCCGACATCCCGGTAACGTTTTCGGGTTGGGCCACCCGCACCGGCATCTTGAGCACATCCGCCGCCACCGTCTTGATTCCGGGCAGTTGGCTGCTGCCCCCGGTCAGAATGAGTCCCGCCTTCAGCAGGCTGTCATACCCGCTGCGCTTGGCTTCTTTGAGAATCAGTTCAAACATTTCAGTCACACGCGCGTTGATAATATGCGCCAAATCCGTCCGCTGCACTTTGCTCGGCAGTTCCTCACCAAATGGCTGGATCGGGAATGCCTCCAGTGGACTGACGGATTTAGGGTCCGCGTGCCCATATTCCAGTTTAACCGCTTCGGCCAGTTCAAACGGCAGGTGCAGCCCATGCGCAATATCATTGGTGATATGCTGTCCACCGACGGCAATCACCGCCGTATGCCACACCGCCCCGTCCAAAAAGATCGCAATATCGGTTGTACCACCGCCAATATCCACCACCATCGCCCCGGCATCGCGCTCCGCATCGGTCAGCACCACATCCCCCGACGCCAGCGGATTCAGAATAAATCGATCCACAAACACGCCCGCCGACTCGACACACCGCGTCAAATTCTGAATACTCGCCGTTGCCGCTGTAATGATATGAGTTTCGACTTCCAGCCGGAACCCCAGCATCCCCAACGGGCTGCGCAGCCCTTCCTGCCCATCCAGGCTGTAATTACGCGGAATAACATGCAGCACCTCGCGCCCATACGGCAGCGAAACAGCTTTGGCCGCATCCATCGCCCGTTCCAAATCTTCCAGCCGGACGCCGCGCGCATTCGAGATTCCAACCGCGCCCTTGCTGTTAATCGACTCAATATGCCCCCCGGCCACCGACACAAATGCCCGCCCGATCTCATACCCGCTGCTTTTTTCGGCTTTATGCACCGAATTCGAGATCGCGGCGCTCAAGGCATTCACATCCGTCACCATGCCTTTTTTCATACCATGCGACGGCTCGATGCCCACACCCAATACATAAATATCGGTGTCGCGCACCTCGCCGACGATGGAACATACCTTCGTCGTGCCAATATCAATCCCTACAACCAGTTCGCCCATACTTTAACCGTCGGTTTGTGATTACCTCACCACGCTCGTGTCCCTCCCCGCATGTGGGGAAGGATTTAGGGTGGGGTTTCCCCCTACTGCCCCTGTCTGTACAACATTGTGTAATACGGGCGATCCGGATCACCCATAAAAATCTCACCCGGCTGGATACCCTGCGCTTCAATATCGCGCACCGTCGCCAGATACACCCTCAGTTTGACATCCATTTCTTCACCGCCGCCGAACCAGACCGTCCAGCCGCGCGAGTCATGGTAGCCCAAACCTTTCACGGGATCATACAACAGAACTTCCACATTCGGAAACCGGCTGCGCAGATACAACGCGCCGTCGATGATCGGCTTGGGAATCCGCTCGTTTGGACCAATCGGTTCTTCGGGGTTCGCCACCACGATTCGCAGCAGATCAGGCCGATCTTCGCGCTGTTTCATCGTCACGCCGTTCACATCCACCCACACCCGCACGCTCTGTTCCCATGTCAAGGCGGGTTCGCGCTCAATCACTTCGATTCGGATGAGATTCGGCGGCCATCCGACAGTCACTCTTGCCTGTGCAATATTCGGCACCTGTTCGAGTTTCCGCTCCACTTCGCGCGGGTCCACCCAAAAGATATGCTTTCCGGCGATCTCGCTGTACCCGAAGATTTCTTCGGGCGTCAGATATTTCAGATCAACAAAATTCCCGCTGCCGTCCCCGGCCCCAATGGCTACCGCGTTCACGATAAACGCTTCTGCCGTGAGGAACACGTACAGCACGACCCCCAGGCCCAACACGATCATGCCCGATACCGCGCGCCAGCTCAGTAGATAAAGCGGGCGGATGCGCCGCCGTGTTTTCGGCGCAGCAGTTGTGACTCGCGCCCGCCGGCGATCCGCGCGGCGGCCTGTGCTGCTGACCTCAGACAGGGGTCGTATCCGCTGCACATCCGACTTGGGACGCACATGAGATCGCGAAGACCCTGTTGCCCGGACGCGTGTTGCTTCCTCCAGACGCGTGGGCGTCTCGTCCAGTGGGCGAACATGCCCCCGTCTCTCATTGTCCTGTTCACGGCGCGTACGGCGTGCCCTAAGCGAAGACCCCAAGTTACAATTCTTCCTCAGCTCTATTTTCCCACTTTAACCCACTATAATCCAACATCCCCTACTTGTCCAATGCCGCATCCCATACCCATACCGTGCCATCTGCGCTCCCCGATGCCAGCCACGCCCCATTCGGGCTGAATGCCACATCGGTTACACCCCTAACATGGCCCACCAGCGAGTGCAGTAAATTTCCCTTTTCATCCCATACCCGGACTTCGCCATCCGCGCAGCCCGATGCCAGCAGTTTACCGCCGGGATGATAGCTCACACTCGTCACAGTTCCCCGGTGCTCGCCCATCCGCCGCACTTCACGCCGCTGCCCGATGTCCCACACCCGCACCGTGCGATCATGGCACGCCAGCGCCAGCCGGTTTTCCGTCGGGTGAAAGGCCGCATCATGCAGCACCCCAGCATCCACGCGCAGCGATCCGGCCCGCTCCCAGCTATCAACCGTCGTCAGCCGGATCGATCCTTCTTCGCCAACCGCCACCAGCCAGTGCTGATCCGGGCTGAAAGTCACGCTGAACACCTGCCCGATATATCCGGTTAGTGTCCGCATCCGGTCCCCGGTCTGCATATCCCAGACCCGCACGGCACCATCCCCGCTGCTTGCCGCCAACAGCCACCCATCCGCGCTGAACGCCACCCCACGAACCATCCCGGTGTGCCCATCCAGCCGCATAATCTCCTCGCCCGACGCCCCGCTGAACAGTATAACCTGCCCGTCGTGCATCCCGACAGCCAGAATCGCACCTACCGGGCTGTGCGCCAGACACAGCAGTTGATCGAGCGCCTCTTCCAAAAATTCGTCGTCATCCGGCTCGATCTCCGTTTCCACTTCGATCACCCGCACCAGGTCGCCCGTGCGAGTATTCCATAACCGCACCACCCCATCAAAACTCCCGGAGAGGATAATCTCGCCATCGGGTGTCCATGCGATCTGCTCCACCGGTCCCATGTGCCGCTGCAAGCTAAACAACAGTTTATTTTCCGCCACATCCCAAATCGTAATCAGGCTGTTTGTGCTGCCCACTGCCAGACGAGAGCTTGTCGGGCAAAATCGCAGGCTCAGTATCCCGGAAATATTCCCATCCAGGTCATACAGAAAATTACCATTCTCATCCCACACGGCAACCTCGCCGTTGGAATCCCCCGACACATACCACTGCCTGTTTGCCGCGACCTGCTGCACCATGCCATCGTGCGCTTCAATCGTGTAATCCAATGCCATCCGGTCCGGTCCCACCGTCCAGGCGCGCAGCATGCCATCCGAACTCCCCGTGATCAGCGTGGTACCATCAGCCCGGTAAGCCAGCGCTGTCGTTTCCATGCTCTGGGTCGCCAGCCCTTCTGCCAGCCTCCCCGTAGCAACATCCCACAGCGGCACGGTTCCATCATTCATCCCCGCCGCCAGTGTTTTTCCATTTGGAATAAAGGCGAGGCTGTTGACCACTAAATCCGAGTCGATCTCCTCGGTTTCTTCATACAACCGGGCTTTGATCTCCTCAACTTCGGAATCAGGCTGAAACACCAGGTTGTAAATTTTGCGCCCGTTTTCAACATGCCAAACAACAATGGTTGCTGCCCCACCGCCCGCCGCGATCAATGTTCCGTCAGGGCTGAACGCCAATGCCGTGATCGCCGTCGGATGTCCTTCTAACACACGTTCCAGCGTACCCGTGCCAACGTTCCATATCCGCACCGTGCCGTTAGAGGTCCCCGCCGCGATCCGTGTCCCATCCGGGCTGTAGGCCAGCACCACAAGCTGATCCTGTTCGGCAAACTGTCGCGGCGCAGCGTGAAAATCATCCGCATTATACAGCCAGATTCCCGTAGAACTCGCCGCCGCCAGGGTCTTCCCATCCGGCGACCATGCCAGATCAGACAGTTGGCCGCAGCCCAAGACTTTACCAGTCGCCAATGCGCTCAATCTCCAATTCCAGCGTAATACCGAATTTCTGCTGTACAATGTCACGCGCCTTTTCGATCAGCGCGAAATAATCTGCCGCCGTGCCGTTCCCGGTATTCACAAAAAAATTCCCGTGGATCGGCGAAATCTGCACCCCGCCTATGCTCGTACCCTTTAACCCTGCCGCTTCGATCAACCGCCCGGCGTAATCGCCCGGCGGATTCTTAAAAATACTGCCCAGACTTGCACCAGGCGGTTGAGTTCGTTTGCGGTGTGCCACAAATTCATCGGCCTTCGCGTTTAGCGCCGCCGGATCACACCCGGCTTCCAGCACCAGCGTCGTCCCCAGCACCACATAATGTACCCGCTGTCCTTTGAGCGCCGAATAGCGATAAGCGTATTTCATCTGCTCCACATTCCACATTTCGGTATGTGGCTCATCATACAGGCTGAACAATTCGACCCACTTCACCGCCTGCGCCATATCGCCGCCGTGCGCGCCCGCGTTATTAATCACCGCGCCGCCCATCGTTCCCGGCACATTCACGCCCCATTCCAGTCCACCCAGGCCCTGGCTCATACATTTCCGCGCCAGGGTAGACAGGCTCATCCCGCTTTCCGCGAATACCTGCCCATCCCCTTCAAACCGGACCAGTTTGGCATGATTAATAATCACCACCCCGCGATACCCCTGATCCGCCGCCAGCACGTTCGATCCGCCGCCCAGAATCATCCAGGGTATCCCGGCCTGATGCGCCATCTTAACCGCATCGATCAAATCACTGGTGCTGTGCGCCGTAATCACAGCATCCGCCGGACCTCCCAGCCGCGCAACCGTATGGCGCGCCAGCGCTTCGTCGCGTTTGAACGTCTCGCCAAACCGTTCTTCAAAGGGTTTAAATGGGTCCATCATCCTCGCGCCCGCAGCAGCAGTTCACCAATCAGCGGCGCATCGCCCGCCGACAGCAGCAGCACCACGTCCCCCGGCTGCACCGCTTTGATCAATACATCCGCCGTCGTTTCCAGTGTTCCGGTATACCGCGCATCAACATGCCCCGTATCACTGATCAGATCGGCCATGCCTGCCGCATCCAGTCCCGGACCAACCTGCTCCCGCACTGAATACACATCCGTCACGAGAACATGATCCGCCGCCGAAAATGCCTGCGCGAACGCCTCGGCCATTGTGCGCATCCGCTGGAAAGTATGCGGCTGCCACACCGCCCACAAATGATGCAGTCCGGGCCGCGTCCGGTGTGCGGCTAATGTAACCCGTATCGCGGTCGGATGGTGCGCGTAATCATTGATCACCGTCACACCGCCCGCCTCGCCCATCATCTGGCTGCGTCGTTCGGTCCCTTGAAAACTCTCAAATGCCGGCACAATAGCCGCGAATGGAATGCCCTGTTGGGTCGCCACGGCCAGCACGGCCAGCGCATTCTGAACATTATGCGCCCCGGGCAGGTTTAACCGCACCCGTCCAATCGCCTGCCCGCGCTGCACAGCCGTAAAGCTGATCCCGCCCTGGCTGTCCGGTTCCAGTTGCGCCGCTGTCCAATCCGGTTGGCTGCTGGCTTCCAACCCATACAGCACGACTGTTTTTCCAGTAGACCGCTGCTGTCCAGCCAATCGGGAAGCCGGGGCATTATCCGAACACGCGACGAGCAGCCCATGCGCCGGTACATGTTCCACAAATTCCCCGAACGCCTGCACCACATCATCCGATGTCGGGTAACAGTCGGGGTGATCGTGTTCAATATTCGTCACAATGGCGATCTCTGGTTTCAGCCCCAGAAACATGTGATCGTACTCGTCCGCCTCGATCACAAAATAATTACCCTGCCCGACGCCCGCATTGGTCCCCGTGTTTTGCATTACACCGCCCACAATATACGTCGGATCGCGCCCTGCCTGCATCAGCACATGGGTCATCAGTGCGCTCGTGGTCGTTTTGCCGTGCGTCCCTGCGACGGCAATTCCGGTGTAGCCATCCATCAGCGCCCCTAACATATCGCGCCGCCGCACCACCTGAATCCCAGCCGTCGTCGCCGCCACAATTTCCGGGTTATCGCCCGGAATCGCAGATGAGATCACAACAATATCCGCCCCGGCCACGTTCTCCGGTGCATGCCCTACCATGATCCCAACGCCCAGCGCCGCCAAATTCCGCATCAGATCGTTCGCGCGCTGATCCGATCCGCTGACCACAAATCCGCGCTGCAATAAAACGCGGGCGATGGCCGACATGCCAAACCCGCCCACGCCCACAATATGAACATGTTGTCCGGGATGTAGCATAGAGAATTTTTATTCCTCGCTAAATAATCGCCACGATCACAAAGATGAACAGCCCTACCATCAACAGCGAAAGCAGGCTGCCATCTCCGCCCAACAGCCAACTGAGCGGCAGCGCATCCACCACCCGCGCGCTGGGCGAATCCGGGGCAACCGGCATGATATAAGGGTTCAGTGGATACTCTAAATTATCCATATACCACCACAGCGACCCGATCAGCAGATAGCCGTTCAGCGCCCCCACCAGCGCCCCCAGAATCCCTTCCTGCATCCCGGTGCGCGGCGAGAAAGTCCGTGTCCCGCGTGACAACCGTTCCGGCGGGGTTTGGTAGGCAAAAAACGCCAGGATCAGCAGCAGAGTCGTCTGCAAATAAAATTTGGATACCTGTTTTCCATCCGTCAGCGGATCGATCAGCAGGGTTTCAAACTGCTTGATCGCAAAAAGCGCCAAAACGATTCCCGCCGTCGCAATTACTTCCTTTGTCCAGCCGCGCGTATAGCCAACAAAGGCGAACATTATCACGGAAATCCACAAAAAACTGGACAGTTGAATCATGGTCTGGCCCCCATCGATGCGCCGGACATCCGGCACCAGCGGCTCAAGTAATTAATAGTAGGGGCGCGGCTTGCTGCGCCCAATACAGTTATTAATTGTAGTATAGTATCCCCAAAGACGCGCGCCGCGCCAGTGGACACAATACCTATCCCTCCCCAGAATTCATGGCTATCGCATACCCTGCCCCATCTTCCCTCTCTCCGACCAGGTTGGAAGAGGGGAATCGAGGGAGGAGGTTCGTAGGGGCAATTCACGAATTGCCCCGCGCATTCCCCTTCCATCCCAACGAGGGCTAACCCGCATGCCCTGCCGTCTGCGCCAACAGCCGCGCGATGTTTTCCGCTCCATCCGAACGCTTAAGCGCCCGCGCCGCCGCGCGCATCGCCTCCAGCCGCGCTGTGTCATTCATCAGCGCCCGCACCGTCGGCAGCAGTTCCTCGCTCAGCTTTTCATCATCCAGCCGGATACCCGCCCCGCGATCCACCAGCCAGTCAGCATTCACTTTCTGGTAACGCCATGTATACGGGTACGGCACCAGAATCGACGCTAACCCAACTTCGGGATACTCCGCCAGCGTTGCCGCCCCTGCCCGGCTGATCACCAGATCCGCCGCCGCGAACGCCTGCCCAATATCCGGCAGGAACGAGAAAATCTGGTAATGCTGCTTTTCCGCATCCGACAGCGTCGCATACTGCGCCTGGACCTGATCCCAATCCAGTTTTCCCGAAATATGCAGAATCTGGATTCCGTCCGCCAAAAGCTGCGGCGCGATCTGCCCAACCACCGTGTTAATGCTGCGCGATCCCCGGCTCCCGCCGAACACCAGCAGGGTCTTGTGTGCGGGGTCCAGCTTCAAATTTTTGATCGCCTCGTCCCGGTCAGCCGTCAAAATTTCCGCCCGCAGCGGGTACCCGGTATCCACCACGCGCTTCCCCGGATAAAACTGCTCCGTTTCGGCCACCGTCGCCGCGATAACTTTGGCAAAATACCGGCCCAACACTTTGAGAGTCAATCCTGGTTCAATATCAGGTACGTAAATCACGATGGGACGTCGCACCAGCCAGCACGCCACCGACATCGGGAACCCGACCCAGCCGCCTGTCAGAAACAGCACTTCAGGCCGCCGCCGGATCGCCAGAATCAGCGACTGCACGATTCCAATCAGAATTTTGATCGAACTGGTCAACTGCCGCAGCCGGGGAACCCCGTGCAGCGGTCCGGCCAGCACTTCATGATAATGATCAAACTGCACATCCGCGCGTTTCACCAAATCGCGGGCCATATCGCCCCGCGCACCCACAAAGGTCAGTTCGGCATCCGGGTATAGTTTACGGAGCGCCCCGACGACGGCTAACGCTGGATACACGCCGCCCCCGGTTCCGCCCGCTGAGATCATAATCCGCACTCTTTTCTCTCCAATCCATAGGTTTAGTTTCTGGTTCCCGCTCCGGTGCTGGCGTCTTCCCCGCCGCCCGCGACACACTGAGCATCAAGCCCACCCCGGCCAGCGTTGCCACCAGCGACGACCCGCCAAAGCTGATAAACGGCAGTGGCACTCCCGTCGGCGGCACCAGCGCCGTCATAACCGCGATATTCAGCATCGCGTCATAGGCCAGCCAGCACGTCACCCCGGCCACCAGCAGCCCGCCGAACGTATCCGGCGCATGCCGCGAAATCACCAGTCCCCGGTAGATCAGTACCACAAACAACACCACCACAAAAAAGCATCCCACCAGGCCCAGTTCTTCACCAATCACCGCGAAAATACTGTCTGTGTGGGGAAATGGCAAATTATTATTGTATTTCTGGGTGCCTTCACCCAATCCCTTGCCGAACAGTCCGCCGTTGATAAAAGCGGTTACAGCGGCCCGCACATGCTCACTGGCCTGTGTCAGGTCTTCTATCGCCGCCGCGTGAGCATTCAATCGCTGCTGCGCATATTCCAGTTTGGTTGCCAGTTGGTACCCGATGAATCCCATGATGCCGCCGATGATCGTCAACTGTTTCCAATCCGCCCCGGCCACAAAAAACATGCTGATCGCCGTTGCCAGGATACTCGCTGCGGTGCTCAGGTCGGGTTGCAGCACGATCAGAAAAGCGACTGTGCCGACCAGAATGCTGAACGGGATGATCCCATACGTCACATCCCGCAGTCGGCTTCGTTTCGATGCCAGCCATGCCGCCATATAGAGTACGACTGTAAATTTTGCCAGCTCGCCCGGTTGCACCGACCCCCGGATCAGGGTCCGCTGTGCCTCAAAACGTGTTTCACCGAAGCGCAGCACTGCGATCAGCAGCATGATCACAAAAAACATCATCGGCACCGCGAGCCGCCGCCAGATGTGGTAATCCAACCGCATGATCACAAACAGCCCAATTCCCCCTACCGCCAGGGATCGTAACTGCCGTATGAAAAAGTACGTTGTACCCTCTGGCTCGCCCGTCACCTGAAAACTCACATCAATCGACGCGCTGTAGACCATCAACAAGCCCACCGCGCACAAAACCGCCGTGGTCAGCGCCAGATACAGATCAAAATTCGGCAGTCGGCGGCGTTCGGGCGTGTTGCGCTCCGTGACCAGCGGCGGCGGCGCAGGCTTGCGCGCCACCGGATGAGTCAGCGCATCCGAATAGTTAAAATCCGAGTCGTTTTCCACAAATTCCGGTAAATCAGCCATACCAACACTCAACCAATCTCACGTTGTCTCTGTCCCGCATTTCTCCCCTCTCTCGCGTGGGGATTGACGTTCCGTTCGTAGGGGCACTTCATGAATTGCCCCACGCTTTCCGCCGCGCATTTCGTAGGGGCGCTGCTTGCTGCGCCCAACTTCCCCCTCTTCCAACTCGGTTGGAGAGGGGGACCGAGGGGGTGAGGTTCTTCGGGCAATTCATGAATTGCCCCTTTTGCTTCTCGCCAGATTTTACCCAACCAGCGGCTCCAGCCAATACGTGCTGCTGTCACCTTCAGCAGTCCAACCCTGTGCCCCATTATAATCCACCAGCCACCAGAACATCCCATCGACGCACATCGGCCCTTGCAGCACCGTAAACTGTCCGCCTTCAGGAATCTGGCTGATCAATTCTTCGCTCTGCCCTGGTCCGGCGCGCAGATTATTCGCGCCCTGCCCCACTACCACCTGCGCAGGCTGATCCGCTTGCAGCCGGGGCGGGAGTGTGTCGCCGCACTGCGCTTCGACTTCTTCCAGCGGCGTCATCGTGCCTTCGCCCAACCCAAACCGCATCGGACTCCACGCCACCAGTGTGATTTCGCCGCTGTTTTCCAATCCTGTCGGCGGCACTTCCAGCACCTGACCATCGCGCCAGATAAACACCCTGGCGTACTGTGCATACACGAATTCCTGACCCGATGGTGACGGGCTGAACATATCAAATTGACTCGAGTTATACCCCAGCGGATCTTCCCGCCCATCCAGCAGATGGGCATACCACTGTTTATTGAATCGGACGCCCGAAACCAGATCAGACGCCGTACTCGGTGCGTACATCCACAGTTCGCCCTTGTAGTCATACCGTGCGCCGCTGGCCGGATCAAACAAAGCCAGGCCATCAAAGTAAATCAGCGCCACCACCATACCGCCGTCCGGCGTGGATGACCAGATCACATTGAAACCCGACTGAAGCTCGCTGAACACCGCACCGCTGATCAGGGTTCCATCCGGCTGGAAGACCTCGACCTCAGTGCCGCTGTCCGCCTGCTGGATAACCACCGCAATCCCCGGATCGCCCCACGCCGCCCACATCGCAAACACATCGCTCGGCGCGGACAGAGCAGATGCAATCACCTGATAGCTGTCATCCGCCAGCGTATACACCACCAGCCGCACCTCACCCGCTGTCGTCAGTTCCAGAAACGCGATCTGCGACCCGTCCGGCGACCATGTAGGCTGTACCCGCGCCGCTTCGACGCCCGTCTCTGCTAGTTCCACCAGCGGGATCGTCTCAAAGGTTGTCAAATCCAGCAGCCACATTTCGCGGTACGTTTGCAGCGCGGTTCCCGACACCGGGCCTACATTCGCGCGGAAAATCGCTTGGGTTCCATCCGGTGAAATCACCGCCACGCTCACATCCCCGCGATAGGTCAACCGCTTGGGCGTTTCCTGTCCCACCGACCACGCGAACAAATCGCCCGCCACGCGCAGCAGCATCGGACTCGGAGCGATCTGCCCCTGCGTCTCGGCAGACATCGCTTCTGTGCCGCTCACACCCTCCATCATCCGCCATGCCGTCGGTCCCCACACCCAGTTTCCCGCGCCCGGAAATTCAAGCGTTTGATCCGCCTGCCCGGCGCTCCATGCGTAAGCCTGCTCGCCCCGCTGGTACGCGATCTGGGTTCCATCCGGCGAAATCGCTTGGGGTACAAAATACAGCCGTTCATACGATCCATCCGGCAGCGCCGCATACCAGTTTTTCATACCATCGGGCCGTTCGCGGCTGAACACGCCCAGCCCTGGAGCCAGCGGATTGTACAGAACCGGCACCGCCTCGACATCATTCTCCGTTCCGGCTGCCGGATCAACCACCATCCAATCGCCTACCGGCGTTTCCGCCGCGATCAAGGGTTGTCCATCCTGCTGCACGGGCAAAAATCGAGTCACAGGTTCGCTGATGGGAGCACGTGAAATAAGCGATCCGTCCGGCGACAGCGTAATCACTTCGCGCTGAAAGTCGGTAGTATACAGGATCGAGATGCCCGCCTCGGTCCAGATCAGATCCGGGCCGACCACTTCGATCATCTCCCCTTGATCCAATCCTGTCGCAATCACCGTAAGCTGCTGGGTCGCCACATCATACACCACCAGGTGAAACCACCCCGTCTCCGAGATTTTCGGCGCACCGGCGGGAATCTCAACATCCTCATCATTACTCGTCCAGGCCGCTTGTGTGCCATCCGGCGACCATACCGGGTTGGATCGCGTCCGGTACTTGTCAGCCACCCCCGTCACAAAATAGGAGGCATCCGCCGGCTGTCCCGCGATCACCGTTTCGGTCCCGGTTTCGAGATCCATGATTGCAATATCATAAGCATACGTGACCCCGCCCACGCCGCCTTCACGTTCCGTCATTGCGTCTAAAGCTTGCGCGAATGCATCCGGGACAAATCGATAAGCCAGATAGCGTTGATCGGGCGACACCGCGCCATCCCCCACCACGCGCAGCGGCCCGTCTGTCTGCGCCTGAATCGGGTACAGTGGCACAAATGCGGCCAGCAGCAGCAGTAAGACCATGATGACCAATCGTTGTTTCATCGCTTACCCTCTCCGTATCTGAACT
>CAYYNB010000106.1:0-21020 GCA_964472565.1 uncultured Anaerolineaceae bacterium | reverse complement strand
GGCGGGGGATCATTCAGCACTGAGTACCTGCAAGCGTTCCTATATGCAGTGTATTTTTTCAATGATTCATGATAATCTATCTTACCACGAGTAAAAAACAGGAATAAAAAAGCCCTCGATTTTTCACCGAGGGCTGCGATTTAGTAGTTGAGCATTCCGCCGTGCATCTGGTTATCAACCCATCGCCCGATATACGGAAAACGGTAATCGTTGCCGCTGTACGTTTCGACAACCGCGATCACCGAATAGATCACCATGCCAAGGGGCAGTGCCAGCGACGAGAGCCAGAAAAGCGGCAACAGCAGCCCCACCAGAATAACGAGTACAACCCCAATCACAACCAGGATGAGTAAAAAAGAAAGCGCCATCAACGCCGCCCAAACCAGGGTGCCCGCAATGAACAGCGTAATCCATCCAATAGTTCCAACGAGCTGAACAGTAAACGCCTGAAGCGCGTGATAGGCAACATACTCTGAACGTTTACGGAACGAGAAATAGATCAACAGCGGAACCCACATCGTCAGCATAACTCCGCTGCCGAGTGTTAAAATACCAATCACTGCCGTCAACAGCGTGCTGGCATGCGCCAACGCCGCCCATTTTTTCTCATTCGCATCTAATTCGGCGGGTGAAAACCGCCGCTTCGATTTATACGGAGCCGCTTTGATCTTCTCGACTGGCGGAACACCCTGAATTTCCTCTGGCGTTTCGAGCCGGTTTCTCCGCGAGCCATAGTACCGTTCTTCATATTCGCTCACCACGTCGTGCTCAACATCCGCGTTGACACGCCGCCTTACATCATCTACTGCTATTCGAATGCGTGACGGGATAGGCACACCTTCGCCCTCAACCGGATCTGTATTTTCCGGCCCCTTGCGATCTTGCTCGTCCATCATCCTGCTCCTAAAGTGATTTATCCCGTGCTCATTATTTAACTATACGTTAGCTCTACAAAATAAGTTGCACGGCTTTGAAAAAATCTAGTCGGTCTACTTTATTCTACGCTATACTTGCTCCGCTTCAAGGAGTTTGTGCGATGCAGAATTTTTCGTTTACCAAACGCCAGCTTGGGCTGCTTTTGCTGCTGGCCGGATTGCTGGTTGTGCTGGTTATGGTTGCTGCCGAAGCTCTTAACCCGGCTGGATTCGGTATGATCCAAAAACTGGGTGTGCTGCTCGGCCTGTTGAGCATTTTTGCCGGACTGACGTTGCTCCCACTAGGAAGTAGACCCGCATGAGAACCAGACCGTTACCGCAGTGGATCACCACCGGATTGTTGGCCCTGGTTGTTCTCCTGATGCTCGGCCATTTGTTAGTTTATATCAACTACGCAGTTGGCCTGATGCGCTTCCCCTTCGACTACGACCAGGGCGAAGGCTTTGAATTAGTCGATACCATCATGTTCAGCGAAGGCGACTGGCCTTACCGTTCCAACGAGGCGTATCCTTTTTACGCCAGCAATTATCCGCCGCTTTTCCATATCATTCTGGTTCCTTTTGTCTGGATTTTCGGCCCGGCGTATTGGTATGGGCGTTTAGCCGGATTCGTCGGCACGCTGATTACAGCGGCTGCGCTAGCATTCATGGTCTACCGTTCTGAGCGCCACCGGACCGCTGCCATCGTTTCCGGTTTGGCGTTTCTCGCTTCCAATTATGTCTATCATGTGGGACCGCTGTTTCGCCAGCACATGAGCATGGTCATGTTTGAAACCCTGGCCGTTCTCACGCTCGCCCATGTGACCGACATCGAAAATCCGCGCCGCCGCCGTTGGACCATGTTGGGCGGTTTAGCGCTCCTGCTTGCCGCTGGTTATACCAAGCAGCACGCGGTAGCTACTGCTGCGGCGGTCTTTGTCTTTTTGTTCATCCGCCGTCCGCGCCTCAGCATCATCTGGGGCATCGGCTTTGGTGCCGTCGCTGGTGCGATCTTTCTGGCTATCAATATCGCCACGCATGGCGCTTGGTGGGACAACATCATCGCCGCGAATGTCAATCCCTATATCGCCACCCAGTTCACCGACCTGTTTAAGCAGTGGTTCCGGCTGCATGGCGCGCTGATTGTTTTGGCTGCGCTTTTTGCCATCTATGAGTTTTATTTTACGCGCCTGTCCCTATATACCATCTGGTGGATTTTTGCCGTTCTAGCGACCACGTTAGCGGGCAAATGGGGTGCTGGCGACAGCTATTTTGCTACATCGATTGCGGCCACCTGCCTGCTTGCCGGACTGTTCGCCGCTCGAACGCTGCGCGGCTCCTGGAGCTTTCCCGCCGATCATCCTTATGTCAGGCGTCTGCCGCAAAAATTCATCATCGATCATCGCGTTCAGATCGTCGCGCTGTCCGGCCTGATCATGCCCATTTTTTATCTCTACTACGGCCTGAGCGTGATCCACATGCCAACCGAGGGCAAAATCTTCGGCCCACTGTCCGACGCGCTCGGCCTTGAATCCAGCTATCCGGGTCGTTATGCGTTTTACGATTCCGCTGGTTGGGTGCAGGGTTACGCCACTATCGGCCATGTGCCCACCCAGCAGGACATCGATAACGGCTGGCATATTGTCGATATTTTGCGCTTCAGCACCAAGCCCGCCATGAGCGAAGAAGCAGGTTTCAGCCTTCAAGCCGACAAAGATGTAGTCACCAATCCCACCCAGCTCAAAAACCTCTATGAAAATGACCTGTATGATCCCACCAATTTGATCCACGCCCTGGCGCAGCATGATTTTAGTGTGATCATCTTCCGCGCCCAGTTTTACCCGCCACCCGTGCTGGATGCCGTTTATGAGGCGTACTACCCGGCTGAAACCGTGCGCATGAACGGCTTTGACTACGAAATCTGGCATCCTGGTCCTCCTCAGGACATTCGCCAGTCCGTTGCCGCCGCGCTGGAAACACCATCCTCAAATAGCGTTCAGTCTGTAGATTTCCCCCTTGAACAGACCCAACTCTGGCTCGAACACGCCCTGTGGTATCATAATTGGAAAGTCAATACGCCGCTGATGGTAAGCCGGGATTGTTTGGCGGGAACCTACCAGCGTGATCTTCAAACCCTGACTATTGAACTCTGCTCGACTGAGGAAGGTGTTGAAATCACGCTTCGGGAGTAGAAAAACATGAGGACGCGCATCCTTTGGATTTCTGTTGCCCTGCTGCTGGTTGCTGGACTGGTTTCGATTTGGCCGGTGCGCAGTCTCTGGTACGACGAAACCGTAAACGCCTATTTTGCGACGCAGAGTTGGGGCAGCATCTGGGAATGGTGTACGCAAATCGACAATCAGGTGCCTTTGCATTTTGTGCTGCTCAAGTTATGGGGCAGTGTTGCAGGCACAAATGAATTTGCGCTGCGCGCCTTTTCCTTTGAATGTACGCTGCTGACCCTCGGTGGTGTGATCGCGCTTGGCCGCCGTATCGGGCAAAACATCATCGTCGGTTGGTTGGCCGCCATTGCCCTGGCTCTGAGTCAGGGTTTTCTCTATGCCGCCTTCGAGATTCGTGCTTATGCCTTAGCGTTAGCGCTTATGGCGTGGTCAAGTGTATTTTTGTGGAAACTCGTGGAACGTTCCGGCGAGAAACTATCCCGTACACATTTGGCTGCTTATCTCGCGCTGGCGTTAGCTTTAATCTATACCCATTACACCGGTTTTTTTGTGTTGTGCGCTCATGGGCTTTACGTCGTTTGGCAGGCATGGATTACCCCTTATCGGCGCAAGCTTGTAGTTTATATCGGACTCGGCCTCATCCTCGGTTATCTTCCCTGGATCATTGCCCTGGCAGGGCGTGATATTCGCGCAGGCACAGCTTACACCGGAAAAGTAACACCTCGCGTCGCGCTGAATACCTATCTCGACTTTTACGCCTACGGTCAGAATATGCTGTCCGAAGCCGCGCCGCCGCGTTATGCTTTGAGTATTCTGGTTGTTTTTCTCGGTGCGCTGCTGTTGTGGATCGTGCTCCGTCCCCCATCCTATAAAGGCTTTGTGTTTGCTGCGCTGACCTTTGTCATTCCCCTGGCTGCATTAATTCTGATGGTGTATGCCATCCAGGGTAAGCTCTCCGGGCGTCACGGCTGGCCGATGTGGCTCAGTGCATCTTTGCTTTTCGGTCTGGGTTTAGGCGCATTGATTCGTTTCAAATGGCTGCGCTGGCCTGTGTGGTCCGCTGCACTGTTGATCGTTTGGCTGCCGTCCACCGCCAACCTGCATCCCATTTATAACAGTTACCTGCGCGAAGCATTTACCTATCTGGACACGCATGCACAACCGGGTGATGTCCTGGTGCTGCGCGACGGAACGCTGTTTGCTGCTGCCGAGTACTACCAGACCAAACTTCCCTGGATTGGTCTTCCGGCTCAAAAGCTCACGGATGTGAATCATTTTTTGTTCTTCCCTGAAGCCGAAAAGCAGTTGGCTGAATTGATCAGCCAGCATCAGGCACAGCGTGTCTGGGTTGTCGCCTGGCAGGGTCACATTATGGATCCCCAAGACTTGACCGATGGCATTCTGGAAAGTATCGGCCAGCCTGAACCACTTCCGGATGCTTTTGGGTTTGGTGATGTATCCGTTCTGCTGTACACCTTGCGCGAAAACCGCCCCATCGGTGAATTCCGGCAAAATGTCTCCGAAATGCAGCCTGTCGCACAAACACCGCATGATGGCCCCGTCTATCTCGGTGGTTATGTGCTGGATAAGCGTCCTTTTCATCCTGGTGATGTACTGGTTATTCATACATGGTGGCAGCGAGGCGAAGCCGTGTTACCCAATATGCGCGTTAGCGTCCGGCTCTATGCACCCCATGCCGCGCCCAACGAATTTTATCGTGGAGCCGTGTTAGATCAGCCGCCCGTGTCGGCCACATTTGGTCAAGAGAACTGGGCACCCGACACACCAATCTTCAGTCGTTTTGTGCTGTGGCTTCCGCCTGACACACCGACTGGAATGATGACGCTTAAAATGGTCTTGTATGATGTGCCGCTGCCTGGAACCTTTGAGCCTGTTTTTGTGACGATTGATGAGATCGAAATTGTACCCCACTAAAATAATGGAGAAACCAAATCGACTTCGCATAACGCATCTTGTTCTGCCAACCAACGTTTAGTTGATCAACATATTATGCGAGTTTGAACTGATTTCTCCATAAAAAACCCGGCGCTTTCCATAAAATGCCGGGTTAGCAAGTCGAGCTTTATGTTCGACGCACGACAAAAAATGCACCCAATGCAATCAGCACAATTCCGAGAATATTGCCAATCACGGGCAGAGTCGTACCAAAGAGATTCAGTTTACTTTTTGCGTCTTCGGCGTCAGATTTAGCGTCGTTCACTGATTCATCTGTCGCCTGATAGGTCAAATCATAAACGGGAACTTCCAGAGCCGCGAGTGATGCCATCCCACCCAAATTCGCTTCTTCCCACTTCGTCAGGTCTTCATCGCTGATCGATTCAGCGAGCGCCGCGCGCGTCTCATCCGAAATCGCCCCCTGGCGCATCTCCTGGCGGAAAGTCGTGTTCAGCGTTTCGTCTTCACCGAGAACACCCTGCGTCTCTTCAGGTAACAGTCCGACAAGTGCATCTTCGAGAGCAACCAGCATTTCTTCGGAAAGCTTGACCATACGCAGTTCATGTTTCTGGGTATCAATCAACACGCCCGTCTGCGGCTCAATCCAATATTGCCCTTCGAAGGTGTAGGTGTAATCGAGTGTGACATCATCCGGCAGCCGCCCCACCACCGCGATAACTTTGGCTTTTCGCTGTGTGCGAGCAGGATCAGCCAGTTCCTCTTCGGTTGCCGAGGCATCTGACGCCGCCGAAATAGCAGGAATCAACTGCGCCTTAGTCAGGCTCGGAGGCAGTCCAAGCAGCTTGATGCCTTCAGACGAAATAGGTTCACTTCCTTCAGAGACAAAAAGATATGTATCGAGCTTGGTGCGTGCATGCTCTTCTTCTTTATTGAAGACGAGCTTCACCGTGTGCTGGTAATCATCGCTCCAGCCGTCGTAGGTCGTTTTTTCAGAGTCGAGCGGCCAGGTAATCGATACACCCTCGCGCGGCACATCGATTTTATCTTTCCAGGCATCCGGTGCGTCCTTCTGCCCTTCCATCGTTTTACGGTCAAGCACATAATACTTTGTAACTTCCTTCAGCAGTTTATCTTCTTTGAGCGCTTCATCTTCTGCATTCGGATCCCCCACCTGATAGAGTTTTTGATTTTCCGACACAAGTGCCAAATCACCATCAACTTCTTCCACCTTCACGTGCCGGTCAATTCGCACGTTCAGATTGGTCAAAATAACAGGTGCGCCGGTACTCACGTCGAGAAGAATAGGCATCGTTCCTTCGTAATGACGGGTTGTATCGACATCAGTGGGGAGTTTTTTCATGCCTGGAACGATGACAAACATGACAACTAAAGAAACAATAGCGAGGATTAAACCCACGCCAATCAATAAGTAGCCTGACGATTTGCGGCTCATTCTTCTTCCTCCTGAGTAGAAAAAAACATGCACAACTATACAGCTAAATTGTATACACGCCTAATTTAATTTACATCAGTATAGAAATTGCTCAATGTCTACTTGCATCCTTAATTCGCCCTGGTTGTTTTCTCAATGTGTGGGTACAATGCGTCTGATGTGACCTCAAGCTTTTGGGGTCACATTTTCACGCCCATCGTTTAAGTTTGAGGATCAATATGTCTCAACAAAAAGGATTCACTCTGTGGTTTACTGGCCTCTCAGGAGCCGGAAAAACAACGGTTGCCCTCGCCCTGGAAAAAGAACTGCGAAATCGCGGCTTATATATTGAGCGGTTGGATGGGGATACGGTACGCCAGGGTTTGACGCGTGACCTCGGTTTTTCGAAGGAAGACCGGGATAAAAATATCGAGCGTGTGACCTTCGTGGCTAAACTACTTTCGCGCAATGGCGTGGGCGTACTTGCCTCGTTTATCTCACCCTACATCGAAACCCGCGCTATGGTGCGCCGCGAAACGACCAATTTTATCGAAGTGTTCGTGAGTGCCCCGTTGGAAACCTGCATTGAGCGCGATGTCAAAGGGATGTACAAAAAAGCAATGGCTGGTGAAATCAAAAACTTCACAGGCATCGATGATCCCTATGAAGATCCGGTCAATCCAGAAATTACGCTGTGTACCCATCAGGAAACGGTTGAGGAGAGCGTGAATAAATGCCTCGCCTATCTCGAAGCGAATGGTTATCTGCAACCCTCGACTGAACTGCAAAAAGCTTAGGTTTTATCTGGAGGGGCGTTGCCCCTCCAAGTGTTTATTACGCCTGCAAGCGATTCAGCCGCCACGTCTGCCACAAACTCCACAGCGACAGCATCCCGAACGCCAGCACATAAACCACCATATAAATCGCCATCGCGGGGAATTTAACGATGGAAACCGCTAGCCCAATCACGGCATAGATACCAAGCAGCAGTTCGCCAATGGTCGTCCAGTCGGGGCGAAGTGCGTACCGTTTACTGGCTAACCGATCTTTTTTCTGCACCACGCGGAACTTTGGTGTGCGCTTAAACACGTTGCCGCCCGTGCCTGTCAGTGCCTCGAATACGGCTCGCGAATTACTGAGCATCATTCCGGTTCCGATCAAAATTAACACTGGGAAGTAGAGCAGCCGCTTGGGCCAGTCCCGGTAGAGCGCGATTTGCCCCAACGCCATAAAAATAGGCGGAGCCAACCCCGCTATTCCGAGTGGTCCTAACGGAAGTTTGAGCAGCATATCGGTGAGCAAAATCGGCGGTGTGAGCAGAAACAACAGCAGCACAAAGGGTTGAATCGCATATTGGCCCAGATGCAGCACGCCCATCATTTTTTGCAGCGGGTTCAAATTTGACCGCAGTAGTGGAATAAGATGCTTTTTAAAGCACTGGGTTGATCCTTTGGCCCAGCGTGCCTGCTGCACTTTGTAAGCGGTTAACTGTGGCGGCACTTCGCCGGGAACCGACACATCGACAATGTAACGGAAGCGCCAGCCTTTGAGAAAGGCACGATAGCTCAAGTCCAGGTCTTCGGTCAGCGTATCGGCAGTCCAACCACCCGCTTCATCAATCGTTTTGCGCCGCCAGATGCCACCTGTGCCGTTCATCGACATGGGCAGTTGTCCCCGGCTGCGTGCGACCTGTTCAATAGCAAAGTGCTGATCCATGGCGAGGGCCTGGGCGCGTGTAAGCAGGTTATAGTCCACATTCAGATGCGCCCATCGCGTCTGCACCAACGCAATTTTGGGGTCAGCATTAAAATGCGGCATCACCCGCCGTAGAAAATCCGGCGCAGGCACAAAGTCGGCATCAAAAATCCCGACGCAATCCGTATAAGACAGTTGCAGGCCATACGCCAAAGCGCCCGCTTTATAACCTTTTCGTTCCGGGCGGCGGATTAGTTCAATGTTTAACCCTTTGGCCCGCCACTCTTCTACCTTTTTGCGCAGCAGTTCCGTCGTCTCGTCTGTTGAGTCATCCAAAACCTGGACATACAACTTATCGCGAGGATAATCCAGCGCGCCCATCGCATCGATCAACCGATCCACCACATGCTGCTCGTTATAAATGGGCAGTTGCAGTGTAACCGATAACAATTCAGAATCGGGAACAGGCGGCGCAACCGGCGCTTTTTTGATGTTGAAAAAATAAATCGCCATCATGATAAAAAAGCTGGCGGAATATACGGCAATGACTGTAGAAGCCAGCATGTAACCCAGCCCCAACAGAGTTTCCAAATTTTCACCTACCTTGAGCAAAAAAAGTTGAAAGACAAATCTAGCGCCTTGTGCGCCGGAGATCAAATGACACTAGTCACTTCTTCGCAGCGCGTCCAGTCGCGCCATTGCCAAACGATACTCCTGTTCCAGCGTGTCTGCTATCTCGCGCAGCAGATCACGGCCTTGATGAGCGCTCAGTGTATCCTGAATCTTGAGCGACATCATTTCGCCGTGCTGCAATTCTGTACGCTTCAGCTTTAAGTCAGTGATGCGAACCTCAAGCTGGGTATAGATCTGCTGTAGTTGGCGGAGATAGAGCACACTCAGCGGCTCATCCAGATTGCCGGAACCTGGGCGTTCGGCGAGCGCTTGCAGCATGGTGCTGTCACGGCGGCTGTAAGCGTCGTTGATCTCAACCATCAGCCGGGTTCGGTGTTCACGTTCAACCGGATCGGTGGTCAGATCAGGATGGTAGCGGCGTACCAGTTGGCGATAAAGCTGTTTTAAGTCCTGGCTTGGTTTGCCAACCACCTGCGATAGTACCTCATCCGGCGGTGAAGCGCTCAATGGACGCTGCCATGTACGCCGGAACTGTTCCTCGACAGATACATAATCATGGGGCGGCATCCACGCGGACTCCGTAGGGCGCGGTGTTGTATCTCGGTCAGGCGAGCGCCATGTGCGCCGAAACTGCTCTTCAACAGACACATAACCGGGCGGTGGCGTCCATTCGGACCCTGATACTGCATCGGACGCATTTTGCTGCTGTTCGAGTTCAGCAATCGCGCTCTGGATAATTTCCAGCCGGAGTTGCAGCGGTTGGATCAGCCGGTTGTAACGCGCTATAAACGGAGCAAGTTCGCGCTCAATATCCAGCACTTCGCCTTCTAAATCGGCCAGTTCCGTTTCCAAAAGGGGAATGGCGGCCTTCAGGCGAGCAATTTGAGCGGCTGTGTTGTCCATCACTTATTTCGTTTGATCCCGTTCACCCGGTACATCAGTTGTAGAAATCCGGTGTTACCCTTCACTTTGCGAGGTTCGAGCACCTCAGTTTCAAAGAGGTGGTTCGCCAGATCATAGGTGGATTGGCTGATGATAATTTCGCCAGCCAATGCATTTTCCTGCATCAGTTTTGCCAGATTAAACGGTTTGCCGATAGCGGTGAACACTTTACGGCTGGGGCTGCCTACATTGCCCAGCATGGCCGTGCCCGTATCGACGCCAATGCCATAAAACAAGCGCTGTTCTTCCGGCAGAATTTCGTGTAAAGCGCGCACATCATAGGCCATCGAGAGGGCGGCGCGCACAGCGCGGATTGCGTGGTCGCGTTGGGGATTAAGTTGGGTATTGAACAGACCTACCACTGCATCACCCATGTATTTATCGATAATGCCGTCGTAGAGTTGAATAGCCTCCGAGCTGACCGCCAGATAATGATTGATCACTTCCATCAATTCTTCAGGCGGAAGCTGTTCGCTAAAGGTGGTAAAACCACGTACATCGGCAAAAATGACTGAAATTTCGCGTTCATCCCCGCTCAGACCGAGGCCATCAATGCTTTGGATGTTGCGGACCAGACTGGGCGGCAGATAAGTTCGCACCACATTCAGTGTTGCATCTCGTTTTTTGATCTCGGTCAGATCATCAACTACCAGCGCCATTCCATAGATCACCGCGTTGGCATCTTTGAGCGGCGCGATTTTCAAACTAAGATTGACGGGGCCACGTCCAGGTAAAACCGGTTCGATTTCAACCACTTGCGGCATATTGCCACGCAGCGCACTGGCTATGAGCGCATCAAATCCGGCGAAGGCCGGAAGTACGGTTTGCAGAGGATGTCCTACCGCGCTGGCATGTGCAACACCGAGGATCCGTTCGGCAGCCTGATTATAGGTTACGATGTGGTGATCAATATCAGTTGTAATGACACCGCTGGCGATGGACTGTAACACATTGTCCATCAGTTCCTTCATCTCTGTAATTTCGATCAGCGCACGGCGAGCACTCTCGAACAACCGCGCATTCTCAATGGCAATAGCCGCCTGGTTCGCAAAAGCCATCAACAACGACAGTTCTTTTTCGCCAAAAAGATCAGGAATCTGCCGGTTATCGGCATAGACCACGCCCGTGATTTTGTCTTTGTAGATAAGCGGCGCGCACAAAACGGAACGGGGCGCGTGCATTACGATACTTTCCTGCGTACTGTAGCGTGGATCAAGCAGCGCGTTCTGTGACACAACCGGTTCACCAGTTTCCGCCACCTGGTAAACAATCGTGCTGCTAACGGTGAAGCGGCTCTGATCGAGGGTCTGGCGCTTGCGATCACGCGCTGTTTTGAACATCATCTCGCCCGTCTCAACATCGCGCAGCATAATATAACCGCGTTCCGCTCCGGTAAGCGCAATCGCGGTATCCATAACTTCGCTGAGAACCAGATCAATATCTAATGACGAGTTGACGAGTTGGCTGGTACCCGCTAATGCCCGAAGTTGATCAAGCTCAGTCGCCTCACCTGCCAACCGCTCCGCCAGGGTCTGACAGTCAGCCCGCATATAATACAACTTTTCCAGCATACCGCTGGGAAGCGCCATACCGCGCTGGCGTAATATATCATGCTGAGCACGCAGCATGTTTTCCAGTTCAGTCGCTCGCTGAACCAATTGTTTGATTTCGTTGTACGAACTCACTTGTTCCGACATAAGCAATTACTCGCGCTGAATTTCATAAATTTGAGCAACCTGGCGGCGACCTTTGACCTGGATCGACGGGCGCTCAATGACCCGGATATGGTTGGCGGGGTCGGCTAGTTGAGTGGCGCAATGTTCATACGTGTCATGGCTGATGATAATCTGACCAGGCAGCGCGTTTTCCTGCAAACGTTTTGCCAGATTAACGGTATCGCCGATAGCGGTGAATTCACGACGCGAAGCGCTTCCTACATTACCGAGTGTCGCTACGCCTGTATGAATGCCAATTCGATACAAAGGTTCTGAGGGTTCCCCGGTTTGTTCGGACAATGCCAAAATATCGTCCGCCATCCGTAAAGCAGCCTGAACCGCATCCCAGGCATGATCATCACTTGGATTCAACTGGGTGTTGAATAAGCCCATAATCTCACTACCCATGAACTTATCGATAACACCGGCATGATGGTGAATCGCTTCCGCGCCGGTTGTCAGGTAGAGGTTCAGCCATTCCATCAGTTCCTGCGGTTGTAGTTCGGATGGAAAGGTATGAAAGGAACGTGTTTCGACAAACACGGTGGTAATCAAACGACGTTCGCCGCCTAAGCCCAGTCCATCCAGGCTTTGAATGTTATCGACCAGCGCGGGCGGGAGATAACGGCGGACCACATTCAACGTGGCGTCCCGTTTTTTGATCTCCGTCAGATCATCGACCACAATGGCGACACCTTCCGTCGTTCCCTCATTTTTCAACGGCGACATGGTCAGGTTCAGATTGACCACGCCGCGTTCAGGCAGTTCGGGTTCGATCTCCAGCATTTCCTGGTAACTGTGGCTGAAAACAACTTCTAACAGATCGCTGGCATAGCGGTAAATGATGGGGAGCGCGGAATCTAACGAGCGGCCCACAACGGATGTATCAGGCACATTAAAAATCTGCTCGGCGGCAGAATTATAGCTCGTGACCCGCGTATTCAGATCTGTCGAGATGACACCACTGGCGATGGACTGCAACACATTGTCCATCAGTTCCTTCATTTCTGTGATCTCGTTCAGCGCGGTTTGCAGGCGGTGAAAGAGCCGTGCGTTTTCAATAGCAATCGCTGCCTGATTGGCAAAAGCAACCAGCAGCGATAATTCTTTTTCACCGAACAGCGCATCTTTGATCCGGTTGTCGGCATAAACGACTCCGGTCACGGTGCCTTTGTTGATCAGGGGAACGCAGAGGATCGAGCGCAGCGCATAAATGAGGACACTTTCCTGGGCGCTAAAACGCGGATCGGACAAGGCGTTCGTCGTAACAACGGGTTGTCCGGTCTGCGCAACCTCTTCGACAATGGTGCGGCTAATGATAAAACTTCCCTCAGCCAATGTCTTCCGGTCAATGTTACGCGCCACACGGAATTCCATCTCGTCTGTTTGTGCATCACGCAACATGATATAGCCGCGCTCGGCACCAGTCAGCGCGATCACAGTGTCCATCACTTCATTTAACACTTGATCCAGATCAAGGGACGAGGTAATCAGCGCAGTGGTTCCTGCCAGCGCCCGTAGTTGTTCCAATTCAATCGAGTCGCCCGCCAGTCGCGTACCCAGATTTTCCAGGGTAGCCTGCATTTCGGTCAAACCGTTGAGTGTCCCTGGGGGGAGGCTCATCCCGCGCTGGCGCAACAGATCACGCTGGACGCGCAGCGCATCACAAATTTCACCACAAACCTGGCTTAAGCGCTTGACTTCCTGTTCAATTGTTTGATTTTCCCCAAGCTCAGCCATCATACGCTCCATCCCATCCTCCAGCATTTTCGATTATACCCGGATAAGGGAGCCAGGCAATAGAACAGCGGAGGAAATAAAAAGAGCGGGCATTCGCACCCGCTCTCATCTTTATGCTTCTTTTCGTTTGGTGGCGCGTTTGGGCTTGTCTTTTTTCTCCAACAACAGCTTGACAGCGTGCTCTAAGGTGAGGTCGTTAACCTCAAGACCTTTGGGTAAAGCCGCGTTCGTTTTGCCATGTTTCACAAAGGGGCCGTAACGTCCGGCATAAACACCGACCATCTCGCCATCCGTTGGATGCGCGCCAAGCTCACGGATCATTTCGGTTTTGCGGCGGCCTTTTTCCTGGGCCAGAATTTCCAGGGCACGCTTCAAATTGACGGTTAATACGTCATCGCCTTTGGGCAGCGAGCGATATTCGCCGTTGTGCCGGATGAAAGGACCAAACCGGCCAACACCGGCTTCGATGGCTTCACCCGTATCAGGATGCTGGCCCAGGTGACGAGGCAGTTGCAGCAGGGCAAGCGCCTGTTCCAGGGTCAGATCATCCGGTTTCATACCCTTCAATAAGGAGGCGCGGCGCGGCTTGGTATCGCCGTTGCCATTTCCGTTTTCGCCGTTCGAGCCGAGCTGGACATACGGACCATAACGTCCGGTTAAGACATAAATAGGTTCACCCGTTCCGGGATCATAACCTAATGGTGTTGGCCCTTCACCCTTCTGGCGCAGCAGACGTTCGGCTTCATCAGGCCCTAAATCGGCGGGTGATAGGGTATCGGGCAGCGAGACGCGGATCGGTTCGCCATTATTTTCTTTTTCCAGATAGGGACCATAGCGACCAATGCGCACCCGCGCGCCGACTTCATCCAGTTTTAAGGCATGGATTTCGCGGGGATCGATTTCCTGTTCTTTGGATCGAACCTGACGATCCAAACCCTGTTCGCCCAGGTAGAAGGTTTTCAGGTATGGCTGGCCCTCAACGTTGCCATCGGCAATATCATCCAATACCTGTTCCATTTGGGCGGTGAATTCCATATCCACCAGTTCGGGAAAATGCTTTTCCAGCAGATGGTTGACCGCAAAAGCGGTAAAGGTGGGAACCAGTTGGTTGGTCTGCTTGACCACATAACCGCGATCCTGGATCGTGCTGATAATGGTCGCGTAGGTGCTGGGGCGGCCAATACCTTCACTTTCAAGCGCTTTAACCAGGGTCGCGTCGGTATACCGCGCGGGCGGATAGGTATCGTGCTTGACAGGTTCCAGTTCGCGGCAGTCCACCACCTGATCGACTTTCAGTGCTGGGAGCAGCATTTCCTGGTTATCCATCGCCGCGGTTGGATCATCGTCGCCTTCGACATAGGCGCGGAAAAAGCCGGGGAATAAAATGCGCTTGCCGGATGCTTTAAACTCGGCATTCTCAACCATCATTGTTACCGTGCTCAAAAGCAGGCGAGCATCGGCCATTTGAGTGGCAATCGCGCGCTTCCAGATCAGGTCGTACAGTGCATATTCCTGCCCGGTCAAACCCAATTCGTCCGCGGTGGGCATTTGCTGACCTGCCGGACGAATCGCTTCGTGGGCTTCCTGTGCGCCTTTGCTCTTGGTCCGGTATTGGCGCGGTGTTTTGCTGAGATATTCCGCGCCGTATTTATCCTTTACGCGCTGCCGGATCGTCGTCAGGGCCTGCTGCGACAAATGAACCGAGTCAGTACGCATGTAGGTGATATAACCCTGCTCGTAGAGACGTTGGGCCACGCGCATTGTATCGCGCGCCGACATCCCAAGTTTGCGGTTGGCTTCCTGCTGCAAGGTGGAAGTGGTAAATGGCGGCGCAGGAGTCCGAGTCTGTTCGCGTTCGCTGACATCCGTGACGCGCCATTCGCCTTTGATCAGTCGGGCGGCGAGTTCTTTCGCCTGTTTTTCGTCGAGCAGAACGACGCGCTTATTTTTAGAAATTTGCCCGGTTTCGGGATTAAAGTCTTTGCCGGTTGCCAACCGAACACCACCCAATGAGGTCAACTGGGCAGTAAACAATTCCTTGTGGGCGGCGAGGGTCGCCTTGAGATCCCAATAGGAACCGCTCTTAAATTTACGCCGATCTTCTTCGCGCTGGACCAGCAAGCGCACAGCAGCCGACTGAACCCGTCCAGCGGACAGCCCAGGCGCGATTTTCTTCCACAGCAGCGGCGAGACGGTATAACCCACCAGCCGATCTAAAACACGGCGGGTTTCCTGCGCTTCAACCAGATTATCATCAATGGTGCGACACTGGCCGAGCGCTTCCTGAATCGCTTCACGCGTGATCTCGTGAAAAACCATACGTTTGACCGGAATATGTGGTTTTAAAACCTGAGTCAGATGCCAGGCGATACTTTCGCCTTCGCGGTCCTCGTCAGTCGCCAGGATTAGTTCATCTTTGTCCTTGAGCGCGGCGATCAGTTCCTTGACAACCTTCTTTTTATCTTTGGGCACCACATAAAGCGGCTCGAATCCCGCTTCAATATTGACGCCGAGACGCGCCCATTCTTCTGCTTTTAACTTGGCAGGAATCTCGGTTGCCGAAGCTGGCAGATCGCGGACGTGGCCCATGCTGGCCTCGACCTGATATTCCTTCGGCAGATAGCCTTTGATCGTGCGGGCTTTGGTTGGGGATTCGACAATAACCAGTTTACTCACAAATACCACCTGTGCTGTTCTGTACCACTGTTCTTTACGTATTGACTGGGCGAAAATCGTGCGAAGGGTACCACTCTATTGATGGACTGGCAAGCCTCACTTGCAAGAATATACGCTATCGTAAACCACCAGTTGCTCCAACTTTGATTCCTGGACAACAAACTTGCAGCCATCAGTCAGGTGAATGGTCTGATTCAAAAATCTGTTTGGCGGGCAGTTCGATCAAACCGTCTACTGCCTCAAAAATGATGTCGCCGGGTGTCAGGTTAAAAACCAGATGACTTTCGATGGGCACAGTTACGGTGAAATCGATATTTGAAAGCTGGCCCCGAATTGGTTTGCGGCGGGCGACAATATACACACCCGCATCATCCTGTTCGGCAGCAAGTTCCAGGCCAAAAGCGCGCTGCATATTGGCTTCCAAAATGACTTTGGGGGCCGTATCGCGCCGGATCGTCACGCGGCAGTGACTCCCACGAATATAAACGGTTAAGGGCGGCTTGACGTTAAAAACCTGAAGATGGGTGCGCTGCGCCGACAAGGGTAAGCTGGCAGCGGCAGAACCAAGCGCCGAATCGACAGCCATTTTGCTGCCTATATTCAGCGCTTTATCCAGAACGGTCTTACGACCGAAACGAAAGGCCAAACGCGAAAGACGCCCCATCAACCTGTCCATTGCTGCTCTTTCAACCACGTCTCTATGGCTTGCGCGACCATACCGGCTTGTTCGAGCGGGAACATGTGTCCCGCACCTTCGACTTGAACGAGTTTGGCATTAGGAATACGTTCGGCTAATGTGATCCCAAACTTCAATTTGACCATCTGATCATCAACCGCCGCCAGCACCAATGTGGGCGCGGTGATTTGTTCGAGTTTATCACGAAAGTCGAAAGCCATGCATGCTAAATAATCGTTGCGCATGACTTCAGGCGCAGTTTTCAGTAAATTTTCACGACTGCGCGCTTTCATCGCCGCCGGAGCATGGACGCCCCAGGACCAGTCCACAATCCAATCCACAGCCTGTTCCGTCTGGCTGATAATCCGATCCGGGAGCGTGGGATCAACCGGGAGTTTGCTTCCGGTGCCGACCAGAATCAACCCGGCAACCTGGGCGGAGAAATTCAGCCCCAGTTGTTGGGCGACGGCACCACCCATACTGTGCCCGGCAATGACGGCGCGGGAAATTTCCAGGCCGGTGAGCAGCGCGGCCACGTCATGGGCATAGGCCAACGTGTCATCGTAACCTGAGCCAGCCGAACGGCCATGACCGGACAAATCGACGGCGATGACGCGCACACCGGACAGGCGGCGGAGTTCCGGCGACCAATCGAGATGTGATCCACCTGCGCCATGAACGAGCACGAGCGGCGGAACCGTCGATTCATCGCTTTTTTTGGCCGTATAATACATGGGATTACCAGTTCGTTTGGGCATCATACCTCCCCCCCCCCTTTGGCGACGCTTTGAGGGGAAAAGGGGCTAAAACTGACGACGCGAACCCCGGTTTCACGACGCGAGACGGGAAAAATTGTTGATCTTCGGAATGATCCCCCCCCCCGCTTGCAGCGTTTTGAACCTAAAAAGTTTTACAAAGTGGGGGTTTTGTAAAATCTGGTCGATTTTCTACCCCCCCCTTGGTATTGTACTGGATTGTGAAGGTGCGGCGAGTCGTAGATACAGGATAGCACAACCGTTCTGATTTGTCATGGTCGTGACCGACTAACTTGAATGACTAACTTCGATGACTAACTTCGATGGTGAACTGCCAGCCGCTTGACGGGGCGGAGGGGGCTGGCTATACTTCGCGGCAAAAGATACGGGTCTTATTAAGTGAGGATAGGCGCATGGCGGAAAAAAAAGACACCTCCATCAGTCCTGAACTGCTGGAAATTTTGCGGTGTCCAGAAGCAGTTCACTACACCGATAAAGGGGATGATCCGGGCCGGTTAGAACTGGTTCATGATTGTTGGCTGGTTTCTAAGGACTCCGGCTACAAATATCCGATTCGGGATGGCATTCCAGTCATGCTGATCGACGTAGGAAAAAAGTACAAGGACACCCCGGTTGAGGACCTTCCGGTCCCGCCCCCGAACGACGATTAAGGCTAAAAATGCCCGGATGAAAAGAATTCGGGCATTTTGTTTGCTAGTCGAAGAATTATGGTTCTGCTATACTGCATTTAATTAATCTTCTGCCAACCCTATTTTGGATGGTGTTTGATGGCGCAACAACCTGTTTTGTCCTACGGCGCGCCGGTACACGCAAGCCGCGATCTTCCTGTTCGCCCACCCGACCGGCTGTTTGGCCGCGATGCGGCGTTTACCTCCATTCACCAGATGCTAAAAGCGGGCACCGCCGTCCTGCTGTATGGTCCGATGGGGATTGGAAAAACAGCAGCCGCAGCCGCGCTAGCGACCAGTTATGCTGAACTCCCCGGCGGTGTGTTATGGTTTGATCTCTTACGTGATACGACGAGCGGCATTCTTCAGCGCGTTGCTCACGCTTACGGCCTGACCCGTCCCGCCGATGCGATTGTCAAGCTACAGGACCAGCGACCGCTCGTGGTTTTGGACGGCGAACTGAATGAGGACGCGGCGCGTGAATTTGCGCGTCAGACGGTGGGCATTCCGCTGCTGTTGATCCACACGGGTTTTGTCCCTGGCCCCTGGACGCCCGTTGAACTGAGTGCGCTGCCCGATGATGATGCCCTGGCCATGCTGGTACACCAGGCGGGGGAAGCGGGCGAAGCGGAGGATATACAGCCGCTGCGTGAAATACTGCTCGGCCACCCCTTCTCGATTGTAGTGGCGGCGCGGCAGTTGGTGGCAGCGAAAGTTTCCCCTACCGATTTTCTCAGCAAGATTCTGGCAGGCGAATCAAACCCGGCTATGGGTGTACTGATGGGCGCTTACCGGCTGCTGCCCTCAACGCTGCAAGGTATGGTGCTGCTGCTGGGGGCTGGATTAGGCGGCGGGGCCAGCGAGGAACTGCTGTCGGATGTGGGCGGCGCACCGGCGCAAGCGATTCGGGCGGCGATGCGGCAGTTAGTCACGCGCGGCTTCGCGACGGAGCGCGTGGTTTATGACCAGCCGTATTTCAGCGTTCATGAATTGGTCCAGGCGTTCGCGCAGAATATCCTGCGCAGCAAAAACCAACTGGAAGCGATGCAGAATCGCCACCTCAAAGGAATTGTGACCTATGTCCGGCGGCATTTTGCCGAAAACAGCGCCGAACACCGCCAGCGGATGGCGGCAGAAATGCACTCGATACTTGCTGCGGGACTATATGCGGCCCAACATAACCAACTGGATCAACTGACCACTCTGACCCAACTGCTGACACCCACCAGCGGCGATGGGTTTGTCCCGGCTTTTGGCTTGCAGGCCGAACTGGAATGGCTGAACTATCTGGTTGAACATCCAGAAGCCGCCGCAAATGGCGTACTGGCGATGCCTGTTCCGGTGGAAGCAGAAGTCGAACCATTGCCGGAAATCGTGGCTCCAGAACTTGATGTGCAAGAGCAGGATACAATGGCCGCGCCGCCGGTCACTGATTTTGCGCTGGCCCTGGATGAGGCTGAGCAGCCAGCGCCGCCGAGTTTGCCCGAAGCAAAAATGGAGGAGGCACAGCCGCTGTATGAGCGGGGGCAGGCCGCCGCCAAACTTGGCAACCGTGCCGAAGCGATTACTTATTACCAACAGGCGCTGGAAAGTTATGAGGCTAACGGCCAGGTGGATGATGAATTGGCGGCCCTGGAAGCGCTAGCCCAACTGAGCCTGGAGCAGGACCAGGTTACGGAAGCCCTCAATTATGTTGATAAGGGCATGAAACTGGCCGAGCAGACCAACGACCCACAGCGCGAAGGTCATTTGTTGATGGTGTTGGGCGATCTGCAATCCATGCTGCGGCGTGATGCGGGCGCAGAACTGGCGTATCAGGAAGCAATCCGCGCGTTACGCCCCACCGAAGCCTGGTTTGACATCGGTACGGTACTGGATAAATTGGGCACGCTCTACCTGGATCAGCAGCGGTACCAGGATGCAGTTGAAGTTTTGACGCAAGCAGTAGCAATTTTTGAGCGTTTTCAGCGGAACGATTATCTGGTTGGCGTGTATGACAAGCTGGGCGATTCGTATGCCAGCCTGCTGCAATGGAATGAGGCGAAAACGAACCATGTGCGCTCGCTGGAACTGGCGCAACAGACGGGCGATCAGCAGAAATTTTTTGCGCAGCTTGCCCAACTCGCGCTTACTTTAGAGTCCAGCGGACACCCTGACGAAGCGCGGCCCTATTACCAACGGGCGCTGGCCCAGGCTTTTGAAATGGAAGACCGCGAGAAGCAGGGGTACATGCTGCTGGCGTTGGGCGAATTGTTAATCGACGAAACGCCGCAGTTGAATCGTGTGGTGCAATTTTTAGAAGGGGCTGACGAACGGCTGGTCGATAATGTGGATGCCCAACGTCTGCTCAGCCGGGCCAAAACACGCCAACAGCGGTTAAACAAAGCGGGGGTGGATTTGCTGCCACCCGAAGCCAGTCTTGAGGCCTACGCCCGGACGGCAATCGTATAAGTTAATACAGCGGTAGGGTGGGATCAACCTCACGCGCCCAGGCATTGATCCCACCCTGCATATTGATTAAATTGGTGTAGCCCACCTCGATCAACTGCGTAATCAGGTTCACGCTGCGCACCCCTGAATGGCAAAAGACCACCACCGGCTGATCACGCGGGATTTCCTGCCAGCGCTGGCTCATCTCGCTCATGGGGATATGGATCGCGCGATCAATGCGGCTAATGGACAGCTCATACGGTTCGCGGACATCCAGCAACAGCAGCGGATCATTCCCATCCAGGCGGGCTTTGATTTCGCGGGGGGACAGGTCCAGATAGGTGGATGGCTGATTTTTAGACATACCGCAAAACTCCTCATAATCGATCAACCGGGTAATGGTGGGGTGTTCGCCGCAAACCGGACAGGCGGCACGTTTGGGCAGCCTGATGATGTCAAAGGCCATATCCAGCGCATCATAAATGAGCAGCCGTCCGATTAACGGCTCCCCGATTCCGAGTATCAATTTAATGACTTCGGTGGCCTGAAGTGTGCCGATGGTGCCGGGGAGCACACCCAATACGCCCGCTTCGGCACAACTGGGCACTCTGTCCGGGGCGGGCG
>CAYYNB010000105.1:0-21070 GCA_964472565.1 uncultured Anaerolineaceae bacterium | reverse complement strand
CTCGTGTTACTCCTCACGTGGACTTGAGTTCCTACCGTCTCTGCTGCCTCCTGACTGCTGCGTTGTTAGGATGGCAAAGTTTCCTTTGCGCATCGCCCCTCTTGCTTAGTGTGCTCATCGTAACACACCTTTTTATATTTTGCAAGAGGTTAATCTTTTGTTTGTATCGCTCAACGCGTTGGCGCTGAACATGGGCGGTATTATAGTCCCCAGGTCACGACTGTCAAGGGCGAAAGTGGTATAATTTTGGGATATTGTGGAAATCATTGGCGGGGGAAACTATTCATGAGCCGCATTTTTATCAGCTACCGGCGACAGGACAGTGAAGGTTACGTGGGCCGTCTCTACGATCATCTTGTCCAGCATTTCCAGCGCGAAGATGTTTTTATGGATGTGGACACGATCAAACCGGGCGCAGACTTTATCCAAACGATTGAGGATGCTGTGGCCGGTTGTGATGCCTTTTTAGCCGTGATCGGCCCCCAGTGGGTGAGCGTCACCGATGATGACGGTATGCGGCGACTGGATCAATGGAACGACTTTGTGCGCCTGGAAATTGCCAGCGCGCTCAAACAAAACAAACTGGTTATCCCGGTGTTGGTGGGGCAGGCGCGGATGCCTGCACCCAAAGATTTGCCCGAAGACATCGCTCCGTTGTCGCGGCGCAATTCGGTTGAACTCAGCCATCATCGTTTTATTTATGATATGCAGCAGTTGATTGATGCGCTGCGCGGGGTACTTCCGGCGAATGCATCCTTCAAAACGACGCTCACGCCGACGGATGTCATGCAGCAAAAAGAAGCGGCCCTCAAAGCGCTGCGGGCCGAACTGGTCGGCGCGACGGAGTCGCCGCTGTACCAATACCGCACCGAAAGCCGCCACTTCCCCGTATTGGGCGAGGGGAATCCCGATGCGAATCTGCTGTTTATTGGCGAAGCACCCGGCAGAAACGAGGCCGAACGCGGGATTCCGTTCTGCGGGCCGTCGGGCGAAATTCTGGCCGAGATGTTACAGGGCATTCGCCTCAAGCGCGAAGATGTTTTCACCACCAACTTGCTGCTCGATAACCCGCCCGAAAAACGCGATCCGCTGCCCGCAGAAATCGAGTTTTACGCGCCATTTGTGGACCGGATCATTGACATTATCCGGCCTGCCGTCATCGTGACGCTGGGCCGTTTCGCCAGCGAATATGTGCTGAAAAAGCTCGATCTGCCCGAAAAGCGCGAGAAGATCAGCCAACTGCACGGCAAGCTGATCAAAACCAAAATGCCCTACGGCGAAATTCATGTCGTGCCCATGTATCACCCGGCGGTAGTGCTCTACAGCGCCAGCAAAAAAGACGAGTTGCGCCGCGATTTTGAGAAGCTGAAATTATTCGTGTAGCGAGCATTGACCATGACAATTACCATCCGAAAAGCCGAATTATCCGATGTCCCTGCCATTACGGATCTCGTGCGGGGACTCAATTTGTTCGCTCATGTGAAGGCGGAAACGCCAGAGCAGTCTTCCGAGTGTATCACCCGTCACCTGGGTTTATGCCTCGCGGATGACAGCCATTCGATCTATGTAGCCGAAACAGATCGCGGCGAGATCGCGGGGTACGGTGCGGTTCACTGGCTGCCCTATCTGATTCTGGCGGGACCGGAAGGGTATGTCTCGGAACTGTTTTTGCGCGACTCGTTCCGGGGGCAGGGTATTGGGCGCGATCTGTTGGACGTGATCAAACAGGAAGCCAAAACGCGCGGGTGCGCCCGCTTGATGCTGCTGAATATGCGTTCCCGCGAGTCCTACCAGCGCCAGTTTTACGCTAAACAGGGCTGGCAGGAACGCGAAGACGCCGCTAATTTTGTTTATTACCTGGATCGGTAGGAAATTATATCCCTACGGCAATCGGTCGGGCCGCGTGGTGATCGCCTGCGCCGCGACGAACAGCAGCGCGCCGTCATGCGGTTGCAGCGTGACCGAAATCCGATCGGTTGAGCCAGCCAGGGCGCGATCCGCCGTCCAGTCGTACACATGCGCCCGATCCGGCAGGCCGAGACTCGACAAGGTATAACTGCGCTGCACCGGAATTTCGCCCGTATTGAAGATGAACACCGCCGCCATCTCAGGGCCGGGGCGCACCTGGACCAGCACCGGATCCGCCGCGTGAACACGATGTTCTACTTTTTGTGATCCGCGCTCGGCAGGCACCCGGTCATAAATCAGCGTGGACTGCCCCAAAAACGGGAAGTTGCATGTCGCCGTCCGGGTTGGAAGCAGTAATTTCCACAGGTCCACCCGTTCCGGCGAGAGTTCGTGCAGCGCGTCGCTGGTGAGCGTCACCCCGCCGCACATGCCCGCATAGATCGCCAATGAGCGCAGTTCCGTTTCGGTCAGATAGTGGAATGGTTCGCGCAGCAGAATGCAGTCGGGATCGGTCTGCCACAGAATATGGTTGGTGAAGTTGCGCGCCGCCTGATCACGCAGCAGCGATTCCGCCGACAGTTGGCCCAGCCATGTCACGCCGACATCATGGCCGATGCGGATGCCGTCCACCAGCCCCGCCGAGGCCCACAGCGGACACCCGCACCCGACCCAGATCGCATCACCGATCTCCTCGCGGATCATATCCGCCACGCGCCGCCACACTTCGATCCGCGTTTGGCCGGGCGTGTGCCACACCGCGCGATCCGGCCCGTATTCGCTGCCCCAGAACATGAAGTCCGTCTTGAAATATTCACAGCCCCATTCCCAGCGCCACGTATGGAACACCTGCCGTAGATAGGCGAAGGCGTCGGGGTGGGTGGCGTCGAGGATATAATATTCTTCGCTGCGTTTGTGCCAGCGACCCTCACCATAAAACCGCCAATGCGCCAACGGCCCGCCGGTCTGTCGATCCTGCACCACCCAGTCAGGATGTTCGCGGTACAGGCGGCTGCGGTTGCCGACCATAAACGGCCCGATCCAGAGTCCCGGCACGAATCCCGTCGCGCGAATATCATCGATCAGCGGTTTCATGCCGCGCGGAAACTGCGATTTCACATCCAGCCAGTCGCCCATTTCCGGCGTGAAGCCATCGTCAATCTGGAAAACGCGCATCGGCAGATTCGCGCGGCGCATGGTTTCGGCCACGCCGTGCAGATGCTCCAGAATCACGTCCTCGTTGATATAGGCATACAGGTTGTACCACGAACACCAGCCGGTGATCGGCGGCGCGGCGACTCGCGGCGGGACGATGGACGCGGCGGCGACCAAACGCGCCCATTCGCGCAGGGCCTCTTCGGTGTCGGTATGCTCAAAAATGACCAGTTTTTCCGATTCGCACGTTCCATCATGCGCTTTCTGATCCCACAGCGTCAAAATCGTCAGGGCCAGCGGCGCGCGGCGCGTGTCAAATGTGAAGGTCTGCTGGCAGCGATCATGGCGATCAAAGCCCAGCACCAGATTCCCGTTCCCCTGGCGCGGGAGAAGCTGGGTCATGGCGAACCCGGTTTCGGGGCGCGTTTCATACGGTTCGAAATCGCGCAGTCCTTCCGGCTCGACATAAAAACTGCCGTCCCAACTGGTGTAGCCGCTGCGCAGATAGGCGCGCACATTTTCGACGCGCTCAAACATCAGCCCGAACGAGTCGATCACCCGCGCCGGGTCCAGCCCGGTGAGGCGGTACCGGATCGTTGCGCGTTGGTCGTCGTGTTGGATGTCGAACGTAAACTTAGCCTGATCGGGCGCAGTGTAAACCAGCGTGTGATGATCGGCGGCGTAGAAGGTAATTTTGGGCGTCCAGTCCAACAGCGGGACCCCGTTCAGAATCGGGCGCAAATCGAACAGCGTGATCAGATTCGACTGGATATAAAGGTTGCCGGGAGCAGCAAGCAGCAGGTGCATGAGGCATCATCCTATCAAATATGACGGGTACAGGCTGTTGAGTGTACCGCACAATGCCGTTAAGATCGCGGCCCGACCCAAAAATCCTGCCGTCCGCAGCGCGCGCCGTTCACCTGGATTTCGATGGCGTGCTCGCCGGGATAATATTTGCGTGTGGTCACGGGGGCGAAGCTGTGCCGCCGCCGGAACGTGATTTTTTCGCCCGGCGCGAGTTCCTTTTTGGTCAGCTTGAAGACTTTCGCTGTCTGCGATCCGTTCGCCCGCTTGAGATGCACCACGTAATCGATTACCAGATTTTGCGGAATCTCGCCGTGCGATTCGAGATCGAACGAAAAGGTCACTTCGCCGTGCATGGGGATTTCGCCCGGTTCAACCGCCAGATTTTTGACCTCAAACGCGCCGTCATCCCCAAAACCGAGAATCGCCAGCGCGCCGGGATCGCCTTTTTTAACCAGCGTGCGCAGCGCGTGGGTGATGATCGCGTCGATCTCCGGTGTGCCCAACGCCTGCCAGCGCCGTGCCACCTCAAGCGTCACCTGCGGGTTATCTTTGGCGATGTCGTTCAGGTTGTTCGCCACACTGCGCCGCACATATTCCACTTCATCACTCTTTAGATTTTCGAGAATCGGCAGAATCGGCGACGGATCGGCTTTGAGCGCGGGCAGGGCGATAGCCCAGGGCAGGCGCGGGCGGCAGCCTTCGCTGGACAGGCGGCGCACGTGTTCGTTCGGATGCCGCGACCACGCCAGCATTTGCGCCATCATGCGTTCCTGATCACGCACGATGAAGGGGCGCACCGCAAATTCCGAACTGCACAGTTGGGTGAATTGTTCCAGCGCGGGGATCGATGCTTCCCAGTCATCCAGCCCATAAACTTCCACAAAATCGGGAAATACCATCGTGCCGAATCCGCTCAGCGCCGGGGCCGCGCGGCGAATGATACGCAGCGCGGCGCGGTAATCGTCCGGCAGCACCGCATGCAGCACGGTTGCCGTGTGGCGCATGCGCTCTTTCAGTTCGCGGGCCTCCCACTGATCGTCGTAAATGCGTTCCATAAACGTTTCGGTGGGAAAAGTCGGATACACCGCGCGGAAGGCGGACGTCAGGGTATCGAACAGCGCGTCGTTAAACATGTTTTTCAGCGGTTCCATAATCGGGCCTCCTGGTGCGACAAATGTTCTAATTGTACCGCACGTATGTTCTGTCTGCAAACGATAATGATCGCACTGATCGCAATCTCGCTCCGCCGCTATCGCTGCATGCGGTCTTCAATTACACTGAAAAGTACAAACGATCTTGGGAGGAGGTTCGTATGAAACAGAAATGTGTTGCATTCGTCCTGCTAATCGTCCTCATCGTTTTACCCGCCCAGGCACATGCCACCGCCCAGCAGCGCGTCTTCTGGATTACATACCGCAGTTCATCCGGCCCGGTAGGCGCCTCGCTTGCCTACGCGCTCGAACGATTCCAGCAGTTGTACCCCGATGTGGAGGTCCGATTTACCCAGGAACCTGACGAGCAGTGGCGCGCTCAGGATCAGGGTTTCATGGAGGCCGATGAGGTTCCCGACATTTTCGAACCGAACACCGGCACCGGGATGACGGGAACCTATGTGCGCGCGGGCTTCCTGACCGATCTCACCCCGATAGCCGAGCAGCGCGGCTGGACCGGCATCTTGAACCCGACGCTCCAGACCGTCTGCCGCTACACCGAACAGGGCATTATCGGATCGGGGAATTTATACGGTGTCATTACGTCCAGTTCGTTTATGATCGTGTACTACAACCAAAATTTATTCGAGCAGTATGGCCTCGATGTCCCGACATCCCTGGAAGAATTTGAACAGGTCGCGGATGTTTTCCTGGCGGCGGGGATCACGCCGCTGACGTTGGGTGTCGCCGATGGCCTGCTGGATTTGAATTTGTATGAACTGATGTTGTACGAGGCGGATCGCGCCTTTGTGACGAATCTTCAAACATTCCAGGGCGCTGTTAATTTTCACGGTCATGAATTTACATTTGGTGTTGAAAAACTGGCTGAACACTTCAGCCGGGGCTATTACGGCCCCGATCCGCTGTCAGTCAACTATGGCGCGGCGAATGACGCCTTCATCCAGGGCCAGGTTCCGATGTTTCTGCAAGGCACCTGGGAGTTCGGCCCGTTTATCGATCAAATTCGAGACTTTGAGTGGGGCTACTTTTTGATGCCCGGCAAGGAACTCGTCACGGGCGGCGGTGGCAATCTGTTAGCAGTGCCCGAAAAAGCCAAAAACAAAGACCTGGCCTACGACTTCATCGATCTGGCGCTGAGTCCCGACGCGCAATTGATTCTTGCCAACGCGGGCGGGATTTCGGTGGCGGGGGCCGTGCTCCCTATCGACAACGAAAAAGCGCGCGAACTGAACGATTTGTTCACCCGGCTGGTCGCGGAAGATCGGCTGGCCTATTGGATTGATTGGCCCGTGCCCGGTTACAGTTGGCCGCTGAATTCCAATTTGCGGGAACTCATCGCGGGCAATCTCACCCTCATCCCAGCCCTGAACCATATCCGCGAACCCTATCTCGCTTTCAAAGACTCATTGCGCTAACGGTGATTAAACGTCGAGGAAACATCCGCCAGCCGTCCAGATGATGTGCTTAAATAAAACCGGGGGGACGCGCGTTTTATGAAGAGGGAAAAATGATATGCATCGACAACGAGTCCTGATTCTCATGCTGCTGATCACGCTTGTGTTTGCCTTGCGGCCCCTGCCAACCGCAGCGGCGCAGGCGGGCGACTGTCCTGGCGCACCGGCCACCCGCCTGACGGTGGGCACCATGGGCCGTGTCACCGTTTCCGGCGAAGGCTTGGCCGGGGTGCTGCGCGTCCGCGAAACACCGGGCGCAGACGGGCGTATTCTGGTCGATATGCAATATGATGACCGCTTCACCGTCATCGCCGGGCCGGAATGCGCCGGGGAATACTGGTGGTGGCAGGTCGTGACGATGGGCGGAATCACCGGCTGGTCGGCGGAAGGGGCCAGCGCTCTGTATTTCACCGAACCGGTTGCCGATCCCGCGCCGAATCCGCTGCCCACCGCGCCGGATCGCCTGCTGCAATCATCGGGCAGCGGTCTGCCGCGCACCCTCGCCTGGAGTCCCGATGGGCAAACGGTAGCGGTTGGGACTAGTTTGGGCGTCCAGCTTTACACCGCCGCCCTCGATCCCCTTCAGCAGATCCACGCGCCAGACATCGCGGTGCTGGCCTGGAGTCCCGATGGTCAAAGGTTGGCGGGCGGCAGTGCAGACGGCTCGATTTCGCTGTGGAATTTGGCGACAGGCGAAAACCGCGTCTTGATCGGCCATTCGAGTACGATCCTCGATCTGGCGTGGAGTCCCGACAGCGCCCGGTTTGCCAGCGCCGCCCGCGACTCCGTTGTGATCGTGTGGGATGCCGCCAGCGGGGAGCAGGTGGGCGAATTAGCTGCCGAAGGGCAGGCCCTGACGCTGACCTGGAATCCTGACGGTTCACAGATTGCCGTCGGTTATGGCATTGGGGATGATCCGGTCTACATTGGCAGCGGCGCGATTCGGGTTTGGGATGCCACCTCGCTTACCCCCATCGAAACGCCGCCGGGGTTAAATGAGGAATTTTATAGCGCGATCAACGACCTGCGCTGGAGTCCCGACGGCAAGCAGTTGCTGGTGGACAATGCGTGTTACCTCAGCTTTTTCCGCCTGTGGGATGCGGCGACCCAAACGTTTACCCGCAGTATCGATGCGCTGGCGCTGGATGTGTGCCCGGTGGGGGTCGATTGGCTGGCCGACAGCAGCGGCATCGTCTGGGCGCTGCCTCCCTATGGGGATACCGCGTTGTTCGGCAATTCCGAACTGCTCGAGCCTGTCAACCTGCCCATCAGTTCGCTCGCTCTGGCGATTCGCCCCGGCACGAATGAGTTGGCCGTGCTGGATCGCGGTTATATTTATCTGTTGAAGACACAGGACTTTTCGGAGATCAAGCGTGTCCAACCCTTTAGCCCGTCGGCTCAGGTTGATTGGCTCAACCAGCCCACGCCGCCCTCGACATCCTGGCAGGCAACGCTCAGCCAGCCCACCGTCACGATCACCGAATCCGGCCAAACCCTGAACATTGAGCAGGTGTGCGGCACGCTGCAAGAATTACGCTCCGCCAGTTTTTCGCCCGATAATTCGCTGGTGGTGGTGGTCGCGTTGACTCCGGCTGAGACCGCCCGGGAAGAAGGCCATACCTGTCTGACGCTGTGGCGGACTGCAACGGGTGAGTTTATCACCTATGTGGCCGCGCCTCCGTACTATGAACGTGATGCAGGCATGTCCCTGTTCATGGACTATTTCATCGAATACGTCAACTGGACGCCTGACGGCACGCATCTCTACGTGTCCCTGACGACCAGCTACCCCGGCCCGTTTGCGGTATCCGGCTACAGCGGCTTTTATGTCTGGCGGGTCAGTGATGGTCAGCTTGCTTTTTACGAAGTCAGCGATCCCATCAGTATCTACAATTTCACCGCATCCTGGAACCAGGACATCACCCGCTTTGCGATCATCAGCCAGGCTATGCTGAAAATCTATGATGGCGCATCTCTGCAACTGCTGGCCTCCGCGCCGATAGATGAACAGGATGTCTGCCCGATTATCCGTTGGAGTCCCGATCAGTCGCGCATTGCGGGGACAAATGCCGTATTCGACGGCGTGATCTGGGATGCGGCCAGCGGGCGCACGCTGCGTTATCTGACCGCCCACACCGACAGCCTTCTGGCGCTGGCCTGGAGTCCTGACGGCACGCGGATCGCTACTGCGGGACGCGATAACACCGTGCGCATCTGGGATGCAGCATCCGGCCAACTGCTGATCACGTTGTTTCCGTCTTCAATGGCGTATAGCATCACCTGGAAACCAGATGGCACCGAACTGGCGACGATTGCCGGGGATAACACCATGCAGGTTTGGAACGTGCAGTAACGGCGCTTCATGCATCGCCCAACGGGACTTTACTCGGACAGGTCATGACAACACAAGTTGCGACAATGACGGCAGTAGCCTTTTCTCTTCGGTCAGGTGTGGTTCATCGAAGGAGGGTCTTTGAATATGCGTCGAAATTTCGCTGTGTTGAGTCTGTTGGTGTGGTTTGTCGTGCTCGTAACGGGGGCCGTGCCACATCGGGCAGCGGCGCATCAAGTGCTTCAAGCATCGCCGCGTCCGGTTATTATTGACACGGATATGGCCCTGGACGACTGGATCGCCATCCTCTATTTGCTCCAACAGCCCGCTATCGAGGTTAAAGCTCTGACCATCACCGGAACGGGTGAGACTCATTGCGGGGCCGGTGTGCCCAATGCCCAACATCTGTTGGCGCTGGGCGGGTATCCCGATATTCCGGTGGCCTGTGGGCGTGAAACCCCGCTGCAAGGTTCCCACGTGTTCCCCATCGAGTGGCGTAACAGCGTAGACTCGATGCTGGGCCTGCCGCTGCCCGCCAGTTCTGCGCCTGTGCTAGAGATCACCGCCGTTGATCTGATCGCGTCAGTGCTGAACGATACCCCACAGCCCGTCACCCTCCTCACGCTGGGACCGTTGACCACGATTGGCGAACTGCTCGAAGCCCAGCCCGCCTTGATCGATCAGGTGCAGATGATCTATGTCATGGGCGGGGCCGTCAATGTGCCGGGCAATCTGATGGGACTGGATGATAACACCGTCGCGGAATGGAACATTTATGTTGATCCCTATGCCGCCAATCTGGTTTTTGCGTCTGGCGCGCCGGTGACGCTGGTTCCACTGGATGCCACCAACACGGTCCCCCTCACCTGGGATTTTTACTACAGCTTCCAGCATGATCGCCAGACGCGATCCGCCGATTTTGTCTTCAAGGCGCTGTCCAAGAATCGTTGGTTTATCCGCTCTGGCGATTATTACTTCTGGGATCCCCTGGCGGCGGCGATTGCCGTCGATGAAAGCCTCGCGGGGATCGAGATGCAGACGATCCACGTCATCGAAGAAGAAGGACCGCAGTCCGGGCGTACTGTGAGCGATCCGGCGGGTAGTCCGCTACGGGTTGCCACCTCTGCCGCTGGCGAACGGTTTACCACGCAGTTGATCAACGTGCTCAACGGGCGCGCGCCAGATATGCCGCTGCCGCTCACCGGGGCTGCGCCGGAGGAGGAGCAGGCCAACAAACAGGCGGTGATCCGCTGGTATCAAACCGTGTGGGGGCAGGGCGATATGCTGGCTGCGGAAGCATTGGCTTCCTCGGATTATGTGGTTCATGTGAACACCGACCTGGAAAATCTGCCTGGATTGTTAGAGCCGATCCGCCAGCTACGGGCCGGTTTACCAGATATGGAGGTCTCGGTTGAGATCGTCATCGCCGAAGGAGATCGTGTGGCGGCGACAGTAATGATCCACGGCACGCATACGGGCACGATTGAGAGTGATGCACTTGTCTTAGCGCCGACGGGCAACGAAATTACCCTGCGGATCAATACGGTTGCCTATCTGGTCGATGGCCAAATAGTTGAAGAATGGATTGCGATGGATATGTTGGACCTGATGCTTCAAACGGGCGCACTGTCTGCGCCCTGATCCATCCCCTGGACAAATCGTAGTCCCGTAAAAGCATGATTTTCGTCGGGGCGATTCACAAATCGCCCCGGTTATCGTTCCGCTTCTGCCGCCTGTCCCACCACACCGCGATCAGATACGCCGGGATCGGCAGCAGCATCGCCATGATGAAGACAAACACCGGGGAGGTCAGTTCGATCAGCACTTTGGCGGCAATCAAACTCAGGATAAAGATAAACCCGAAACTGCGAAAGAAACGTCGCATCCGCATTACAGGTATTCCGGTCTGATCCACGCCGCGAGTTTGTTCCGGCAGTCGGGACACAACCACGCCCGCTTTTGATCCGTATCTTCCAGGCTGTGGCTGAAATTCCCCGCGCACCCCGCCGTCGAACACACTCCCAATCCCAACATGCTCCGCATCTGGCTGATCACGGTGGCGGCCACGCGGCGGCACAGCATCTCTTCGCGGCTTTCGCCGGGGATCGAATTGGGCGCATAAAACGGACGGTACCCAATAATCGTTGAACTGCCCCCCGGCCAATGCCAGCCGTACACAAAATTTGTGCCCACCACATAAATCTCTGCATCGATCAGCCCCACGACGCGAAACACATCCGGCTCAAAGGCATCGGCCAGCTTGTCCAGCAAATACGAGACGCGAAATTGGCGGCGCTGCATATTCAGCGCGTCGGGGTGGGGCAGCACCGGATCGCACACACGAATCTGGTGGACAAAAATCGACTCCAGCGCGTTCACGGTTCCATCCAGAATAAAGGACGCCACCGGGCCAATCGGCACCACCGCGATCACATGCCCGCTGGTCCGCGTCAAATGGCGTTCCGTTAGCACAATCCGCCGGATATCCACCCGGTCATGTTCATCGATTTCTGAAAACAGGCTGAGTTCTTCCACAATCTGATCGGCTCGCGCCAGCAGTTCATTTATCGGGGTGATCTCCGGCACCGGGACGGTGATCAGGTGGGGGTTGGCAAGGTAATCTTCGACCGTGAGTTCGTCATCATCATGATACCAGTCATCATGATCGGACCACTGCCCACAGCCGCGCCGGACGACACACTGTGTTTCCGTCCAAACCTTGCCGCAGTCCGGGCAGACGCCGTGTGTATCGAAGGTGTGCCACACATAGCCGCACGAACAGGTCCAGCGATCACTGGGCTGGGGCCGCCAATCGCAGCGCGGACAGGCAATATACATGGCCTTCTCTTTTCCACTCCACTTCGTCTTTCTATTTTCCTGCAAAACGCGGGTTAGGGCCAGCACTTAAAACAGGGGGATGATCACGACACTGACGAGTGTCAGCCCCGCCACCAGCGCGCCGATTCCCACGCCCAACGGCTTCCACGACGTATAATCTTCCAGCGTCTCGATGATCGAATCGCGCGGATAACGCGGATCGTAACGAACCGTAATCGTTGCCCACAACGGATACTGCGCCACCAGTTCGCGCACGCTGTCTTCCAGGTCGGGGTCTCGATCCGCGTAGGCGGTCCCGGTATAGGTCACACCGTTCACCATATACTTGTACCCAATATCCGGCACATAGGCATATGAAAATTCGGGATCATCCAGCGGGCCGTCGAATTTCACCCGTGACTGTGTGATTTTTCCCATCGCTGTCGGCCATGCTCGAAAGCGAGCGACCCAGCGCCGGTCCTGTATCCAGCGCCCGACCTGCCGCCCACCGATCACCAGCAGCAAAATCCCCATCAGTAAAACGCCAACGGTTCCGGCCATCGATTTACTCGCCCTACTTCGGCTCGACTACGACGCCCTTCAGCGCCTCAAAGCTGTGCTGAATCCGTATCAGGTCTTCCTGACACGCCAGAAAATCATACAGTGGCGGCGCAGGACGGGGGTCCCGATCCACGATCTTCTTGCGCTCATCCAGAATGCTCTGCTGCGCGATTCCGGTAATCTGTGCCAGTGCTTTCGCCCACCCGGTTTCGCTGACGGTCAGCATATCCGTATAATCGACCACGCACCCGCCAAACGTATGCAGTTCCAGCAGCGCCGTGCTGTACACTTCAACATACGTCTGTACCAGTTGCTGCATCGATAGCCCAAATTTCAGATAGCGGCTGCGCGCATAGCCCATAAAATCCCGGTACGATACGATGATCTGGGGCCAGTAGCCCAGTTTATAGATCGGATGCACCAGCCAGATCAGGTCGGACGACTTGACATAACACGCCCGTTCCAACACCTCACGCAGATCATGCTCCATCCGCTTGTTACAAAATGCCCCGCGGATCCGGCTGGGGATCCGCGAGTCGTCAACTTTGAGCATGCGCGCCTGCCAGCGCCGCGCCGCATAAATCCGCGGGTGTTCATAGGCTCCCGCCCGTGATTCCCAGTTTTCCAGCACAGGCAGATCAAAGCTTGCGCCTGTGTTCACCAGTATTGCCGCCAGCAGGCTGGACCCGCTGCGCCCTGGACCCACAATTAAATAGCGGTTTTCTTTCTCCGTCACCCCTGATATTCCCCCCTAAATGGTTACGCTGGGGCGGTATTCACCAAACACGCCGCGCAGGACATGGCAAATCTCGCCCAGGGTGATGTCGTTTTCGACGCACGTAATGAACAGCGGCATCAGGTTATCGCTGCCTTTGGCTGCTGTTTCAAGCTGGCCGAGCAGTTCCGCCGCGCGCCCGTTATCGCGTGCGGCGCGCAGTTGCGCCAGTTTATCGCGCTGCGCCTGTTCAATCGCCGGGTCTACGCGCAGAATTTTACGGCTCTGCCCGTCTTCTTTTTCGCTGGTGAACTGGTTCACGCCCACCACGATATGTTCTTTGTGTTCTACGGCCCGCTGGTAGGCATACGCCGCGTCGTTGATCTCATTCTGGATGAAGCCCGCCTCAATCGCCTTGAGCGCCCCGCCCATGCTGTCGATCTTCTCGATATAATCACACGCCCGCTGTTCGATCTCATTTGTCAGGTGTTCGATCAGATAACTGCCCGCCAATGGATCAATCGTATCCGCTACACCGGACTCGTAAGCAATAATTTGCTGGGTGCGCAGCGCGATCTGTACAGCGGACTCGGTAGGTAGTGCCAGCGCTTCGTCCATACTGTTCGTGTGCAGGCTTTGCGTCCCGCCCAACACCGCCGCCAGCGCCTGCATCGTCACGCGCACGATGTTGTTTTCCGGCTGCTGCGCGGTGAGTGTGCTGCCGCCCGTCTGCGTATGGAATTTGAGCGACCAGCTTTTGGGGTCTTGCGCCTTGAACCGCTCCCGCATGATGCGCGCCCACAGCCGCCGTGCCGCGCGGAACTTCGCCACTTCTTCCAGAAAATTATTGTGTGCATTAAAGAAGAAGCTCAACTGCGGCGCGAACTCGTCCACATTCAGCCCGGCATCCAGCGCGCCCTGTACATACGCGATTCCGTCCGCCAGCGTAAACGCGACTTCCTGCACCGCCGTTGATCCTGCCTCGCGGATGTGATAGCCGCTGATGCTGATCGTGTTCCAGTGCGGCACTTCCTTCGCGCAGAATGCAAACAGATCGGTGATCAGCCGCATCGATGGAGCAGGGGGGAAAATATACGTGCCGCGCGCGATGTATTCCTTCAGAATATCATTTTGCACCGTGCCGCGCAGTTTGTTCGGTTCGACGCCCTGCTGTTTGCCCACCGCGATATACATCGCCAGCAGAATCGTTGCGGGTGCGTTGATCGTCATGCTGGTTGAAACTTTATCCAGCGGAATACCCTCGAACAGCCGCGCCATGTCCCGCACGGAAGGAATACTGACGCCCACCTTGCCGACTTCACCCAGCGCCATCGGATCATCCGAGTCGTAGCCGATCTGCGTCGGCAGGTCGAACGCCACGCTCAACCCGGTTTGCCCCGCGCCGAGCAAAAAACGGTAGCGCGCGTTTGTTTCTTCGGCGGTGGCGTAGCCCGCATATTGCCGCATCGTCCAGAACCGCCCGCGATACATCGTCGGCTGTACCCCGCGTGTAAACGGATATTCGCCGGGGAAGCCCAGTTCGCTCATATACTGCTCGCCGTCCCCGCCTTCCGGCACATAAAACCGCTCCAGCGGAATATCCGACGAGGTGCTGAACTGCGCTTTGCGTTCGGGGAACTTATTCAGAATCTTGCTTAACTTGCCCTGTTCCCAGTCATTTTTAAGCTGTTTGACATCCATTTTGCTGCTCTCAGAAAGATAATTTGACTTTTTAAGGATACCCGATGACCTTAAAATTAACGTAATTTTTAGCCAATTTCAACACATACAAAATTCTAATCAATTGTTTATGAGGTTTTTATCTCCTTAAGTTAGGATAATAATTGAAATATCAAATTAAAAGGGAAACCCAATGTCCTATCAGGTCCGCAAACTGTCCGGTGCGCCGGTCATTCTTACCACGCTTTTTGAAGACTACGATCCGCTGACCGAGATGTCTGGTTCCATGCGCGACACGCTTGCCATTCTCGATCACACGGCTGAACCCCTGACCATCGTGCTGGAACTGAACGCCCGTTTGAACATGGAGCAGATCATTTACAGCGCGAATATGGCCGCTCGCGGTGATCGCTCCACCTGGACTCATCCCAACACGCGCCAGGTGATCATGGTCACAGCCGATCCCATCGCCCCCGCCTTTTTAGAAGGGATGCGCAGTGGGGCCTTCGCCGTCAATTTTTCGCTGTGTCCTACCGTCGAAGCCGCGCTGGAACAGGTCCGCGAGCAGTGCTAACCGAATAAAAACTGGCACACCGCGTGCCAGTTTTTTCCTCTCTAATTGAGCTTTTGACTCAGGCTGGCTGCCCACGCCCGGATCGCATCCCAGTTCCGGTAATCGCCTGCTTTCCCCCGGATCACAAACTGCACAAACAGGCGGCTGAACAAATCCAGCCCTTTGTAATCCAGTTTGCCCTTGAAGAATCCCACCTCGACCGGCTGCGCGGCGCTGATGGGTTTTAGATATGTTGCGATGCCGGTAAATCTTGCCTTAAAGCCGGAGCTGCCGGTTTTTGCCACAAAAGCCGGGTCAACCGTGACCGGAATCCCGTTGACCACCGGATCCCCGTTGGTCGCTAATTCCAGGCAGGTGACGAAACATGCCACCGTTTTACCCTTCAGATCCGCCCGCTGGACGAATTGCGCCGCGTCCCGGTGCCACCCCAGAATCATCGGGCCGCCCACGATGACCGCCTCGTAGCCGCTGACATCCTGCACTTCCTTGATCGGATGTACCTCGACCTGGACGCCGCTTTCGCTCAGCGTTTTGCCTACGGCCTCCGCGACTTCACGCGTAGACCCCGATTTGCTTGCATAGGCAATCAATGTTTTTTTGGACATAAGTTCTCCTCTCTGCTCAATAATTCTACTCCCTGTCGAGCAGGGTGCCAGTTGCCGCCCGGCCTATCGCGCTGCTACAGTCAGATTGTCACACATACAATGGAGGTTACGATGGAAATCGATCACAAAGCCCCGCTGGTTGCTCGCAGTGAAACGCAGATCGCCGCGCCGGTTGAAAAAGTCTGGTCGCTGCTCACCCACATCGACGGCTGGCCCGCGTGGCAGCCGGGGGTATCTGCCGCTAAACTCGAAGGTGGCTTATCCCAGGGGAGCATCTTCCGCTGGAAGGCCAACGGCCTGTCGATTGTCTCCACCATCCGCGAACTGGAACCGGAGCGGCATATCGGCTGGACGGGCGAATCGTTGGGCACCTATGCCGTGCATCTCTGGTATCTGGAGCCGCGCGATCAGGGCACCTACGTCCGTGTCGAAGAATCCCTGTCGGGGTGGTTTCCCCGCCTGCTGAAACTGTTCATGCCCCGCTTTTTACAGAAAGGGATGGAACAGTCGCTGGACACCCTCAAAACGCAGGCCCAACACTAAGCGGTATCGCTTTCCCCTCTTCCAACTCGCTTGGAGAGGGGGACCGAGGGGGTGAGGTTCTTCGGGCGATTCACGAATCGCCCCGCACTTTCCGCTCCGCTCACGACACGCCATTGGTAGGGGCGCTGCTTGCTGCGCCCACTTTTCCCCCCTCCTTTCTGTGCGCGGGGCAAGGGGCAGGGGGCGAGGTTCGTAGGGTTATTTCTGCTTCAACAGCCATGCGATCCGGTCATACGACGCGGCGTAGTGGCACACGATCACCAATCACAGCATGACAGCGGTTTGGGTCCGGTCTGCCGCCACCAGCAGGATCACCGCCAGCCCGAAGAAGACCGCTTCCAACCCTAACCGCGCCACCCCCGGAATCGCAACCACCGCATCGGTGGGATCGTTCGGCACGCGGAAGGTTCCCCACAGAGCGCTTGCGCCGACCACCAGCCCAATCGTCCACCCATAGCGCCCGATTCCATCGTGCTGCGTCCAGCCCCAGTAACCCATTGCCGCCAGTGCCGCGATTTCCAGGCAAAAGCGCAGCGTCAGGTTGACCGGATTTTTGCTCATTGGCCGTTGAATGGGGCGGCGAGAATCCCGCTTAAGTCTGTCAGCGGAATCTGGACTGTAAAGCCGCCCACCGCGTAGGCCGCGATCTGGTATGGCGAGAAGAAGAAATACAGCGAATTCGCGTCAATGGCCCACGCCTGATAATTCGCCGCATTCATCCCCGTGCCATCCTCGATCCAGTTGCCTTCCAGCGCGCCCATTTCCGTAAGCTGCCGCTCCAGATCCGCCATCACCAGCGGCGCAATCGTCGCCAGCGGATCGCCGCCCGGCTGGAAAAGATCATCCAATGTCAGCATCCGGTTCTGTTCCAGGTCCAGTGCCAGCGTGGAATAAAACGTGTTGGGATGCGCGCCGCCCGTATAATCCGAGATCGTGAACTTGAACGAGATCACCGTCTCCGAAAAATCATATTCGTCTGTTACCACATACAGCGACATCGGCCCCGGCGACCACGCGAACATGGTGAGATTCGAGAACCAGTTCTGCCGCAGATCAAGTAAATATTGATCGATGGTCTGCTCTGCGAAATCATTCCCTAACACCCCTACCGGATAGCCGACAGTCAGCGTCACGCTGATCTCGCATGCCCCTGTTTCGGGGTTGGTCTGTCCGCCTTTTTCCATGCACGGATCGTCCTGGGCATGGGCTGTTGTGAGGCCTGCCGCCAACACCATCACGATCAGCAGCACCTTAAAAGTTCGCATTCCTGCCTCCTTTGAATGGAATATGTTGATCTAGCACAGTGGCAACGGTTTAGTCTTCCCGTATACTTAAAGGACTTTTTTTAGATGGAATAAAAAGTAATGTCCCATTCTTTACGCAGCTACTCCCAAGAACATATTCTGGTGATCACGCTCAACGCCGACTTTCGCCGCCGTGATGAATTTGATCAGATCGGCTTTGAGACCCTCCGGCGCTTGAACGCGGCCACCCACAGTTTGACCTTGATTTTTGATCTCGCCGCAGCGCCCCTGGATTACACCGCGTTGTTTCATTTCGTCAATTTTGGCGCGCGGGGTGATACGCCTATCTTTCACCATCCCAACGTGGGGCGGCTCATTTTTGTCACTCAAAGTGAACTCGTGGAACTCGGCGCGAAAACGCTCGACAGCCCTATCTATGGCAATCTGTCGATCCCAGTCTTCTCGACGCTGGATCAGGCCATGCATTACGCCCGTTCATTGTAAACAAAAACCCCCTCTGTCACGAGGGGATCAGACGATCTAACCACATCCTGGTAAAGTCGGATACGGGCAGTCAGGATGGTCATAACTGCGCTCAAGCGTGCGTAAAGAGGCGATAGTTTGCGGGGCTTTAGCCGTCTGGTTTTGTTCTGTCACGGTCACCACCGATGCGGTTGAGGTGAGCGCCAGAATCACGACCAATGCGATCAATACTATTTTTTTGAACATATCAAACTATCCTTTCAATAGGCAAGTTCAGCTTGCTCCTCCAGCGATTCAAACTCTTTGTAGTGCGCAATCTTCCACTCGATGCACGACAAACAGTCGTTTAATTCGTCAAGCTGCTCCAGCATCCGCGCCTGGTGTTTTTCCAACAACTGCCGCCGTGCGCCGGAAGTTGAATCGCCCTGCCACATCAGTGTAGCATATTGCTTCATTTCCTGGATCGGCATCCCGGTTTTGCGTAGTTTTTTGAGAAAATCGATCCAGGCCAGGTCCGCCTCTGAATAACTGCGGTGGCCGCTGGATGATCGTCCTACGGGCTGGATCAGTCCGATCCGCTCATAATACCGCAGAGTGTGAGCGGTCATCCCGGTGTGTTCCGCTGCTTCTTGAATCGTCATGATTCGCTCCTTTTTCTGCTGATCACTCTAAGCCGGACTCCCGCCGCTGTCAAGTTGTTCGTTTGGGGTCTGGCTGATCTTCCCCCTCTTCCAACTCGGTTGGAGAGGGGGTGAGGTTCGTCGGGCACAGGGGGTAGGGTCGCCGCCTTACCGCTGCAAAATCACATCAACCTCGCGCATCTGCTCCGGTGTCAGCGGACCAAATTCCAGCGCGCGGGCGTTTTCGTCGGCCTGTTTCAGCGACTTAAAGCCGGGGATCGGGATCGTCTTTTCGCTGCGACCCCACAGCCATGCCAGCGCGCCCTGTGCCAGCGTGCGCCCCTGGCTGGTTAGAATCGCGCGCACCGCTTCCAGCCGTTGCAGCCAGTCGGGGTTCAGTTTGCCATTCTGGAAGCCGCCAAACCAGGTCGCTTGGCTGCGCACATCATCCGCTGAAAATTGCGTGTTCGGGGTGAACTTACCCGTCAGGATACCCATAGCCAGCGGCGCGCGGTTGATGCTGGCAAGATTGCGTTTTTCGCACAGCGCCAGAATGCCATCCGTATTTCCCGCCGGGTTGCCCTCGAACACGTTCAACTGCTGCTGCACGGCGATGCAGTTTGGCCCCTCAGCGAATACTTCCACGCTTTCCAGCAGATCGGTGCTCCACCCGTACCCGCGAATTTTGCCTTCGCTCACCAGCGTTTCGAGCGTATCGCGGATCGGTGCGCCTTTTTCGGCTGGAAAACCCCACAGATGAAACTGGTACAGATCGATGTAGTCCGTCTTCAGGCGGCGCAGGCTGCCTTCCAGTTGGCTGCGAATTTCTTCGGGCGTCAGGTCGGTGCAGCCCCACGCCTTTTTGGTGCCCGGTTCCCACGTATTGCCAAACTTCGTGGCGATCACCACCTGATCGCGGCGTCCGTCCAGCGCCTGCCCCAGCACTTCTTCACTATGCCCGCAGCCGTACACGTTCGCCGTATCGAAAAACGTGATTCCCAGGTCCAGCGCATGATGGATCGCCTTGATCGAGTCCGCGTCGTTAATCCCATCCCAACCGGACGCGCCCCCTTCATACTGGAACGGGCCGCCAATCGCCCAACATCCCAACCCCATCGCGCTCACCTGAATACCGCTGTGTCCGAGTGTCCGTGTTAACATTAGTCATGCTCCTTAGAACTTGCTCAAACCAATTCTATTAGCAGTCTACAACTTAGAGCGCGCTCTAAGTCAAGCACTTTTTTCCACCAATTTTCTGTGAGCGACTTGTGGGGAGCGAACCTGTCTTCGTTCGCCCTTCCGGTTTGACTCCTCTTGCCTTATAGATAGCACAGTCAGATTTGGCAGAATCGTAGGGGCAGGGCAAGCTCTGCCCAGGGCGCAGCAAGCAGCACCCCCGGCCATTTTTGATTGATTTGTCCATTAGACCACATCTCCTAGATCAACGGGTGCCCGTAAGAGCAATTCATGAATGGCCTCGCTTATTTCTCCCCAGATCGACTTGTGGGTAATGCATAGCTAAAAAAGGGGTAGTGGTGGATTGCTGTTTGTCCACTTTTACTCATGCCTCATCAGTCAATTCTTCACAGTTACCTGAAACGCTGTTATGTAATTTCGAGTATTGACAGTTAATAAAGCAATTGTAATAATTTTATATTATAAATATTTGTCATAGTTCAATTGGGGAGGATTCATGGCTGTTGATGTTCCGCAGTCCCAGTCTGATTTAGAGCGACACTTAGAAGAACAGCTACAAGCCCTAGAGATACTGACAGACCAATATGACCAGGGAGCTGATATACTCGCCAAACAGATGGCCGGTATTTTACGGCTACTGTTCCACCAAACCAAGAACTCACACAGTCTACTAGGGCAATTGGATAAACTGGGTATCCAGTTCTTTGACACTGCGTGCCCGCCAGAACCCAATCAAATTACGTCCTATAGTGGACTCGTAATGTGGGCCGTTGGTGGCAAATATTTCCCCCTGCTGGATTCAAATCCTCAATTTCATAAACAGGTTGATTTCCAGACGTGGTGGAATAGTACAGTGCTCATTGACGGGCAGAAGAACGAATTTAGCAGAAGCCGTCTCATTTTGCTTGTAGCAGACAAAGATGGTGGCGCGCATGTTGATCCAACATTGCCTGCGGACTATGCGGAGCTATCACGTTCTAATTCGCTGGGCCGGCTTTACGGGGACGGGGTAAACTGGTTCCCTGTCGAGCATCCTGAATTGGCAAGTGTAAGACAAATAGCACATGAGGTTTTAAAAACCTTGAGGCCGGGCTATACCAAAACGGTAACACTACCGCCTAGTCCGCTGCCGCCGATCATCAATACAAATATTGATGTTGTTGGCGAACCCCATTTAAGCCGCCAATCGTGCAAAATGGGATTGCG
>CAYYNB010000104.1:0-21176 GCA_964472565.1 uncultured Anaerolineaceae bacterium | reverse complement strand
GGCACGAGCAGAACATGGCCCGCTGGACGCTGGCCGGATCGCTGGGCGTGGTCGCGGGACCACTGGCGCTGGGCGCAGTCGTGGTGCTGGGCAGCGAATGGCGGGGTTTGCTGCTGGTGCTGGCCGGGCTGGCTGTGCTGCTCACCGCCGCCGCCTGGCGCTTCCCGTTCCCGAATAACAATGGTCACAACGAGGACGACGAGGAACTGACGTTCATCGATGGGCTGAAAAATGCAGTGCGGGCGCTGCGGCGGCGCGATGTCGCCCGGTGGCTGATTCTGCTGCAATTCTCCGATCTGATGCTCGACATTCTGTACAGCTTTTTGGCGCTGTATTTTGTGGATGTCGTCGGCGTGAGTGTCGAAGAAGCAACCCTCGCCGTCGCCGTGTGGACGGGAGTCGGGCTGGTCGGGGATGCGCTGTTGATCCCGCTGCTGGAACGAATGCGCGGATTGGACTATCTGCGTCTGAGCGCAGGTATCCAGATGGGGTTGTTCCCGGCGTTTCTGATCGTTGAACCGTTCGGCCTCAAACTGGTGCTGCTCGGCCTGCTGGGGCTGTTGAACTCCGGCTGGTATGCGATTCTGCAAGCGCAGCTTTATTCGGCCCTCCCCGGACAGAGTGGGGTTGCGCTGGCGATGAATAATGTCGGCGGGCTGGCGGGCAGTCTGATCCCGATGATCATCGGGGCGGTGGCGCAAGCCGCCGGGCTGGATGTGGCGATCTGGCTGATGCTGGCGGGGCCGGTGGCGCTGCTGGTAGGGCTGCCGCGCCGGACTGCGCCAACAATGAGCCGAGATCCCTGAGTCTGATTAAGCCCTGAATACACTTCAGGGCTTTTTTGTGTAAGACTCCCAAACTTAATTTAATAGATAAACCTCTGATAAATTGACGAAAGCTGCTAAACGCGCTAAACTAGGGCTTACTATGGATGATGCGCTTTAGAGGAGCCTCGTATGGTGGATGAAATTCAGCAGGTCGAAACCACATCTGAACTGGACGATGTGATTCTGTCGGTTACACCGGCAGCACTTGATAAAATTCGCGAATTATTGGTGGCGCGGAATATGCCGGACAAGGCGCTGCGCGTTTTTGTGCAGGGCGGCGGCTGCTCCGGTTTGAGCTATGGCATGGCCTTTGAAGATCAGTTTTATCCCCAGGATAACGTGGTAGAGGTGGAAGGGGTCAAGCTGGTGATCGATCCGATGAGCCTGAATTATATGGCCGGGTCGGAAATTGATTTTGTAGACAGTTTGATGGGCGGCGGATTTGCGATCAACAATCCGAACGCGATGTCGTCATGTGGCTGCGGGCATTCTTTCAAAACGAAAGAAGGCGGCGCGGATGAAGAAGTGGCAGGCGCGGGCTGCTCGTGCGGGCACCAGCACTAATCCTTCTTTACTGACACAGCAATTTCAGAAAACCGGGTAAATCACTACCCGGTTTTTTTGTGCTCCTGCTAACATCTAGCTGAGTGTCAACAGACAAGGAGAAAACCATGTCAGTTCGAGCAGCCGTGAATGGGTATGGGGTCATCGGGAAGCGGGTGGCCGATGCGATTGCCGCACAGTCCGATATGGAACTGGTTGGCGTGAGCGATGTGGTCAGTGATTACCGGGTCAAGGCGGGAGTCCGGCTGGGCATCCCGATTTATGCCTCGCTGAAGGACAAAGCAGCCGAGATGGAAGCCGCCGGGGTGCCTGTCGCGGGCACGCTCGATGATCTGCTGGGTCAAATCGATGTCATCGTGGACTGCACACCCAAAGGGATCGGCGCGAAAAACCTGGAAAAGTACCGGGCCGTGGGGGTCAAGGCGATTTTTCAGGGTGGGGAAAAACACAGCCTGACCGGGCATTCGTTCGTGGCGCAGGCGAATTATGAAACCGCGCTCGGACGCGATGCGACACGGGTTGTCTCGTGTAACACCACCAGCACCGTGAGAACACTCATGGCGCTGCGTCAAGCCGGGCTGCTCAAAAAAGCACGCGGCGTCCTGATCCGCCGGGCCACCGATCCCTGGGAATCGGATCACAGCGGGATCATGAATACACTGGTGCCTGAACAGCATATTCCGAGCCACCAGGGGCCGGACGCGCAGACCGTCGTGCCCGATCTGGATGTAGTGACGATTGCCGCTCAAGCCGCGCATACCCAGAACCACAACCACTTCTGGATCGTGGAACTGACGCGCAATGCCAGCCGGGAGGAAGTGATCGATGCCTTCCGCGCGGCTCCACGCATCGCGCTGCTGCGGATGAGCGATGGTATTGTGGCGCTGAACAGCAGTGTCGAACTGATGAAAGACCTGGGACGGCGGCGCGGTGATATGTGGGAAGTCGGGCTGTGGGAAGACGTGGTTGCTGTCAACGGCAATGAAGCGTATTACACCTACGAAGTCGATAACCAGGCGATTGTGGTGCCCGAAAGCGTCGATGCGATCCGGGCACTGACGGGCGCGGCGAAAACTGCCCAGGAGTCGATGAGTCTCACCGATAGCTGCCTGGGCATTCAACACGATTTTCTAAGCTAACGGCAGCGCGGTGACAGTCCCAGCAGTGGGGCTGTCACCCGCAACTGTTACGGGCGTACCCGGTTCATGATGGGGGCGGCGGAGCACCGCAAGGGCCACCGCTCCCCATCGCGGCGACTCGGCTGCCGATGTGATCTGGCCCACACTGCGCCCCTCGACCAGCACCGCTGACCCCAAATTTACCGGATGTTCTAAGCGCAAACCGACCAGCCGCCGCGTGATTTTGTCGTAGTTCACCTGCCGCGCGATCACTTCCTGCCCGGTGTAACAGCCTTTGCGATCCGAAATGGCCGCGTCCAGATTGGCTTCCAGCGGCGTGAAGTCGTCGGTCAATTCGTGACCGGATGCGGGCAAACCGGCCTCGATGCGCAGCAGATCGTAGAGTTCGGGCGAGAGAGCTACGACACCGGATAGGCGTGCCGAGAATGCCTCGGCAGATGCGGCGGGCACGATCAGGTGATAGCCGAGCGACACGGCGGGATGTGGTCCCAGGACGCGGATCGGGATACCGTCCACGCTCACGGAAAGCAGCGCGTCGGGTCCGGGCGGATCGGAGATGCCGAGTCCGCGCAGCACCTCCGGCGCAGCAGGCCCCACCAGCATAAACTGTGCAAAATCAGCGCTGCGATGCTGCACGGTGACGCGATCCATGAAAAAGATGCGGCTCTGCAAATATTTCGTGGTGGAAGCGCCCCGTCCCGGCAGGGTGATCGCGCCGATGCCGTCCGGTTCGCGGATCAGCCGCCACACATCGAGCATCCGGGCGGTGGCGCTCGTCAAAACGGTGAGCAGCGCGCGATCCGGCGTCAGGTCGCGGATGTCGTTGGTGGTCTGGCGCTGAATATAGTCGTTCTGGTGCTCGCCCTGAATCGTGAGATACCCGGCATCGGGGATACGATAAAGCGCCGCGCTCGTGCGGGCGGAGTCGTAGATAGTTTGTTGTGAAGTGCTCAGCATTAAATATTACCTCCCTGCCCACGATTTTAAACTAACGGAAAAAGCGCCAGCAAACCTATCCATCGTTATAATGTACGGTAAGCATTCTTCTAACGCACAAGGAGAAACCGATGGCCTCGAAATTTTCGCGCCCGCTGCTCGCCCTCGTTGTGTTGGCGCTGGCAGCGCTGGCGTGTAACTTAGGAAGCGACCAGAAGACGCCTGCAACCTCACGCCCACTGACACAGCCGACACTGAACCCGAATATCGTGCTGACGCTGACGGCGATCAGCACACGGCAGTATGTGATCCAGACGCCGACACCCCATCCAACGCGCGCCGGGGCCACCCAAGCACCCCCGGTCCAGGTGACGCAGATCAACTGCACGCCGCAAACCACCTGGCCGGTGTATACCGTCGCGGCGGGCGATACACTGGGGATCATCGCGGACTATACCGGGAGCACCACCGCCCAACTGCAACAGGCCAACTGCCTCGGCAACGCGGACCTGATCTATGTGGGGGACCGGCTGTATGTGCCGCGCCTGCCTGTCGTGCCGACCTCGGCCCCGGCTACAATCACGTTCCCGAATCTTCCCGCGCTGACAGTGGCCCCCTTCTGGCTGGATACACAGGGCAAGCCTGTCACCTATTCGCAGACCGTGCGTATCAGCGCGGGCGAAGTGCTTGACGCGGTGACGGTGAACTTTTATGTGAATGATGCGGCGGGCGGCACCCCGATCAGCATCGGGCAGGATGTCGATCCGTGGGATGGTGCCTTCATCGACTATACCTTCTTCCAGCCGGGCACGTATACGTTCAGCGCGGTAGCTGCCAGCGACGATGGGCAGACGAACGGTACCCCGTTCACCGTGCGCTACGATCCCAGCTTTGTCCCGGCGGAAGGGGTGCGCAACATTTTGACGATCACCCCCTATCTGTCGTTCAGCGGCGGGGTGTACAACGTCCAGCCGGGGACGACGGTCACGCTGCGCTGGCCGGATGCCCCCATCGGCGCGCTGCGGATCGACTTTGTGTTCGCGCCATTCGCGGATGTCACCGGAGTCGGGACGCCGCTCGGCACGGACCTCAACGCGACGGATGGCGTCTATATTGCGTGGGGCGTGACATCGGGGTTGAATGGGTATATCCAGGCGTTCGCCACGATGCCGGACGGCTCGACCATTACGAGCGAAGTGATCAACGTCAATTCGGTGCAATAGGTAATTGACTCCTGTCCTCTGAAGTGGGGCGATCCGTGAATCGCCCCACCGAAAACATCTCGACATGAAGGATAAGTATGATCTGGCTGGGCATATTGATGGTGGGGCTGCTGGTCGCGCTGCTGGCATGGTGGCTGCTGATCAAAACGGAAGGCGTGTACCTGGGGCGCGGTGTGGTGATCTGGCTGTACGATGTGTACGCCAGCCGCTACGATAACATCAAGCAGTTCGACCCCGAAACGGAAGACTATTTTCTGGCGCGGCCCCTCTTGCAGCGGCTGAACCATGTCCGCGCGCCGCTGATTCTGGATGTCGCCAGCGGGACAGGGCGGCTGCCGCTGGCGCTCTTCGAGCAGACGACATTCCAGGGGCGGATCGTCGGGGTGGACCTGAGCCGGAAAATGCTGCATATCGCGGCGGAAAAACTCGTGCCGCACGCGCCGCGCGTCACGCTGCTGCACGGTCCCGCCGAACAGCTCCCCTTTTCTGACGGGACATTCGACTGTGTGACCTGCCTGGAAGCCCTCGAATTTATGATGCACCCGAAAGATGTGCTGCGCGAACTGATCCGCGTGCTGCGTCCGGGCGGGCTGCTGGTGCTGACCAACCGCCAGGGGGCCGACGCCAAAATGATGCCGGGGAAGACCTTCACACACGGGGAACTGCGGCGGCTGCTGCGGGACGACCTGGGCCTGGAGCGGGTCGAAATTCAGGTGTGGCAGGTGGACTACCGGATCGTGTGGGCGCTCAAGCCGGGGCACAGCGATCCGAGTGGGCCGCGCGCGCTGGAAGAAATCTGGCGCTGTCCGCGCTGTGGGCAGATCGCGCTGCACCGCGACGGCGACGACGACAGCTACGGCTGCGGGGCCTGTGGGCAGCCGGTGCGGGTGGGGGCGGATGGCGTGATCGAGGGCGTGACGGCGAAAAAGTAAAGCTACGACTAACAGACCCGTTTAACACAAAGGCGCGACTCGGCAAAATAACCTTTTTCTAACGCGCTGTAGGTTAGGATTGGGTGTATTCAGGCTAAATAATAAGGCTTGTTTGGGATAAAAGTAGCCTTAATGGGGATAAATGTGGGATAGATTTAGCCTAAATGCGCCGCGATTTAAGCTAAATCGGGGGGGATTCAGGTTAAATCGAAGAACCTCACCCCTTCCCGCACGCGCTACCGTTGGCGAATCCACTGGTCAAGGTAAAAATCAGAGGGGAAAAGCGGGCTGCTCCGACGCGAACGTTTATTTACAGGATACACCCCGGCGGCGATCCACAACCTCGGCGCGCGAAGTATGGTACAATGGGCGATGCACGAGGTCGAGAGAGCATGACAATCAACCAACTCGCCGGAAAACAACTTGGTCAGTACGAAGTCCGCGAACTGATCGGCAGCGGGGGCATGTCGGTTGTGTATCGCGGGTATCAATTGAGCCTGAAGCGCGATGTCGCCATCAAAGTGTTAGCGCTGGTGGAGGACGAAGAATCGCTGCAACGGTTCAACCGTGAGGCGGAGATCGCCGCCAAACTCGAACACCGCAGCATTATTCCTGTTTTCGACTACGGGACGCAGGACGGCATCAGCTACGTGGTGATGCGGCTGCTGACGGGCGGCACGCTGGCGCAGCAGATGAGCGGGCGGCATTTTGCGCCGTATCCCTTGAGCGAGGTCGCGGACCTGCTCAAACAGATCGGCAGCGCGCTCGATTATGCCCACAGCCGGGGCGCGATTCATCGCGACATCAAACCCAGCAATATCATGTTTGACAGTGATGGCGGGGCGTATATCGTGGATTTCGGGATCGCCAAACTGCTCGAAGGCACGAGCCAGTTCACCGCAACCGGGCGCATCATGGGCACGCCGCTGTATATGCCGCCGGAGCAGTGGCGCACCGAACCCGCTGTTCCGGCCAGCGATCAATACGCGCTGGCGGTGGTCGCCTACCAGATGGTTACGGGACACCCGCCCTTCGAGGCTCCGACCCCACACGGGTTGATGTACCAGCATCTCAACGAAGCCCCGCCGACCCTGATTCACACCGATGTGCCGCCGGCCATCGCGACGGTGCTGCACAAGGCGCTGTCCAAAAATCCGCAGGAGCGTTATCCCAACGTCCGGGTATTCGCCAAAACTTTTGAAACCGCGATTCCATCCAAGCGGCAAGCGCGGGAAATCCCCCGGAGCAAGAGCGATATTACCGAAACCGCCCTGCCGCGTTATACACCCCCCGTCACCGCGCCGTATATGCCCGCGCCTGTCATCCCCCAACCCAGACCTGCGCTGCGTAAAAAAACGCGGTGGTGGCTGCTGGCCCTGCCGGTTCTGATCGCGCTGATCGGGATCGCGGCGGTGGTGATCCTGGCCGCGTGGGATGATGAGGAAGCGGATCACAATCCGACTGCCACGCGGACGGTTGATCCGCTGACGGCGAACCAGCAAACCCTGGTGGCCGAAGCCAGCGCCGTGCCAACCCCGACGGTGCGCGCCGAGTCCACGCCCGAACTCACGGAAACGGTGGATGTGACCGCCGCGCCGGATGAAATTGTGCTGGATGGCACGGTATTGGAAATTACCCAGGCGGGGAGTCCGCTCAACGCGCGCCAGGGGCCATCGACGAACACGCAGATCATCCGGCGGTTGTATTGGGGGGATCGCGTGCTGTGGACCGGCGAACGGCGCGACGGTGAAGGTTATGGCTGGTATGAGGTGCAGTTAGCCAACGGAGAAACCGCCTATATTGTGGATGATGCGCGCTTCACGGTGGCCCGTGATCCGGTGGAAACCACGCCGGGAGCCGTGAGCGGCGTGGTGATCCGCATACTGAGCGACGGCGACGGGGCGTATGTGCAGCCGGAACCCAGCGTCGAACCGGATGCAATCGAGACGCTGCATACGGGCGATGTTCTGGAAGTGGTCGGCGGGCCGGTTTTTGCCGAATATTATTATTGGTGGAAGGTGCGCACGGCGGACGGGCAGACCGGCTGGCTGGTCGATGTGCCGGATTGGTGGATTGTAAACGAATGAACGCTGAGATTACCCCCCCCCCAGTAACGCCCGGCATGGCCGCGAAACTGAGCGCCAATCGCACCGGGAAATTGACACCCGACCAGCGCCGCACCGTCCTGATCACCGGGCTGGTAGCGCTGGCAATGCTGCTGTGCCCGCTGGCGCTGAGCGTGCAGTTGGCGGCGGTGATGCTGTCCGGCGAACTCCCGGTGGTATCGTTCTGCGGGCTGGGCTTCACGCTGGTTGGGGCGCTGTTTATTTTTGTCTTTCTGGGGCTGGTGGGCACGAACGTGATGATGTTTCTGCCGGAAGCGTTCGGTAAACACCCGGTCCGGTATGCGCGCGGCCCGCTGCGCATTCATCTATCGGAAACCGAACGGCCCGAACTGCCGTTTTCGTACGTGGTCAAGGATTACAGCTTCGCGCCGTATGTCGTGCCGCCGGAACTGGTGCTGCGCGTCAACGCGCCGTACATTGTGTATTATTCGGCGCGGAGCCGCCTGCTGCTGAGTATCGCGGCGCTGGATGCCCCCGACGCGGCCCAATGGGAACCGGAACAAAAAGGAGCAACATGAGCACCGACAAAAACGTCAAAATTGAAAAAAGCGATCAGTGGCTGATCGAAATGCACTGCCACACCGAATGGTCGAAAGACAGCCTCGCGTCGATGAAACAACTGGTGGCCGCTGCGCGCCGCCGAAACATTGATCGAATTATCCTCACCGATCACAACACGGCGGAAGGGGCGCTGGAATGGGCCAAACGCGAACCGGATTTGTTTATCCCCGGCGAAGAGATTATGACCACCAAAGGCGAACTGCTGGCGTGGTTTGTCAAGGAATCCGTGCCGCGCCGCCTGACCCCGCAGGAAACGATCCAACGCCTGCGCGATCAGGGCGCGGTGATCGGGGTGGCGCATCCGTTTGACCGGGTGCGGAAGGGGGCCTGGGACGAGGCCGATCTGCTGGAAATTGTCGATCTGGTCGATACGATTGAAGTGTTCAATGCGCGGTGTTTCACCATGCAGGATAACCTCCGCGCGGCGGAATTTGCTCAGGCGCACCACAAACCGGGAACCGCCGGATCGGACGCGCATATTCCGTATGAATACGGGCGGGCGATGATGAAGGTGAAGCCGTTCACGGACGCGGAAGGACTGCTGGATTCGATTATCGAGGGGGAAATCGTCGCCAAAATCAGCCCCTGGTGGGTGCATGGCGGCAGCAGCGCGGCGAAATATCTGAAGCGGTTCGGGCTGCGCAAGCGCTTGTGGGAAGGCGGGTAATCTGCTGATCCAGTGGTGCAGCCGGGAACCAGTGGTCCCCGGCTGTTGGCTGTATCGAAGTTATTTTACAACAGCGGTAGGCAGCGGTGCGCCGTTCCAAACGGCGTCGTAGTTGGGGCCAAGCGTATTGGCGGGCACCCACAGGAACCGGCACTGGAACAGAATCTGATAGTACTGGCTGGTAGCATCCAGGCCGATGGCCCGAACATTTTTGCCCGCCTGGAGACTCACCAGCGGGTCAGTGATCTGGCCGGGTGCCCAGTAAAGCGGCGTATCGGCTACCAGCGTGGCACCGACAGCGGTGCTGGGAATGGCGATCAGCGCGTCACAGCCCGCCAGCCCTCCAGCATTAATGTCGCCGGGGCCGGTGATCGTCACATTATAGGTGAGCGGGTCCTGGGTGAAGGTGTCGTTGATCACGACGACATGATAGACCGTACCGGATGTCAGCGAAACGGAAAGACTCAGCGGATTGGCGTTGCTCGCGGCAAGACAGCTCGCAAGGGCAGCCGGCGTAAAACTCCCTGCAACAAGATAAAAAGCGGTGTTCGGACTGCCATCTTCCGTGATGGTATAGGTACCGGATTGGGTGACGGTGAAGGTGATCACCTCGTACTGGGCATAGAAGCCCGCGAAGGCCCCGGTACAGTTCGGGGTTGAGATAATGGCAACATCGAGCGTGGGATCAGAGGCGTCGAGTGTACCGCCGGTGTTGAAGCTACCGGCAAAGGCAGGCTGCAAACCTGCGGCGAACAAGGTGGACAGGGCAAAGGTGAGAACAACGAGTAGTCGGATGCGGGTCATGATTGGCTCCTTGATGATAATTACCCACGTTTTTAAGAGTGCTGCTGCGAGAAGATCGCAGCCGATTTTATATCCTATCAGGTTCTAATATTTTTTCGCTTACTTGCCAACTCCACCCTTCACACAGCCTCGTTTTAACCCTCCGTGATTGTATTCGGCGGCGAGTCGGCATATAGTAAATTCATTGACAGAGGGGGGAAGCCTCGTGATTGACGTGATTCAAGGCCTGGCCGGGCGCACACTTGGACAATATGAACTGAGCGAGATCATCGGCAGGGGAGGGATGGGCGTGGTGTACCGCGCCTACCAGCCCTCGCTGCGCCGGGATGTCGCTATCAAGCTGGTGTCGCCCGCCCTGAGCAACCAGCAGGGTTATATCGATCAGTTTTTGACCGAAGCGCGCACCGCCGCCGCGCTGGAACACCCGCATATTGTCCCGGTGTACGATTCGGGGGTGTATGAGCAGGTGGTCTATGTGGTGATGCGCCTGCTGCCCGGCGGATCGTTAGCGCAGCGCATGGTCACACGGATCGCCAACCACCAGCCGCCCTACCCGCTGGCCGATATTGCCGCGCTGCTCAAGGTGATGGCCGGGGCGCTGGATTACGCGCACAGTCAAGGGGTGATTCACCGCGATATAAAAGCGAGCAATATCTTGTTTGACAAACACGATAACCTCTTTTTAACCGACTTCGGGATCGCGCGGGCGCTGCCGCACAGCGTGATCTCCACCACGCAGCATGACGGCGCATTGGGCACGCCGCTGTATATGTCGCCGGAACAGTGGCGCGACGAGGTGCTGACCCCGGCCAGCGATCAATATGCGCTGGGGGTGGTGGTGTATTATCTGGTGACGGGGCGGATGCCGTTTGACGCCGCGACACCCTACGCGCTGATGTACCAGCATATCAACGAAACACCCGCCCCGCCGGAACGCTGGCGCAGGGATGTGCCGGAAGCGCTCGGTGATGTGATGGAACGGGTGCTGGCGAAAGTTCCGAATGAACGTTTTGCCAGTGCAACCGCCTTCGCTTTGGCTTTCGAGCAGGCGCTGCACCAGCCGCCCCAACCCAAAGCGATGTGGGACCCGGAGGATATGGATAAAACGAATATCGTCGGACAGCCGCCGAACTACCAACAGCCGCCGCCGCGCTACGGCCCGCCGCCGGTGATGCCGCCCGGCCCGCCCGCGTATAACCCGCCGCGCACCCAGTATCTGCCGCTGCCACAGCGCCGCTTCACCGGGAAATGGATTCTGCTGGCAGGACTCGCGGCGGTGATGCTGATCGCGGGGGGGATTGTGCTGGCGGTCAGCGGGGTAGTGGGTGGTGATGGTGATCAACCCGGCGGTGGGGGAGGTGGCAGAGAGGGCCGTCTGACCGGACCCGCCGCGTATGTCTCGAATCAGGGCGGGAACTGGGATATTTATACGGCGGACGAGAGCGGCGGCGCGGTGAACCGGGTGACGACTTCCAGCGCGACGGACTGGCAGCCCGCGTGGTCAGCCAGCGGCGTGCTGGCCTTTGTGTCGGATCGGGACGGGAACAGCGAAATTTATACGGCAGCGGGCGGCAACCTGACCCGGCTGACCCAGGACGCAGCGGAAGATTTATCACCTGCGTGGTCGGCGGACGGATCGCTGATCGTGTTCGAGTCGAACCGGGATGGCAATTCGGAACTGTACATGATGAACGCGGACGGGAGCAGTATCCGGCGGCTGACCAACACCCCCAACACCGACGAGGCGCATCCAGGCTGGTCGCCCGACGGCGCGTGGATCGTCTGTGAAGCGTATGGTTCCGGCGGGTGGGCGTTGAATCTGGTTGATCCCACCAGCGGCGCGATCACGGTGGTCACGCCGGGGGGCAATGATGATCGTGCGCCGTCGTGGTCGCCGGACGGAAACTGGATCGCGTTCCAAACGTCGCGGGACGGCAACCCGGAAATTTATGTGATTAATGTCTACGATGGAACGGTGCGGCGGCTGACGAACGACATTCACGGCGATTTCGCGCCCACCTGGACGCCCGATGGCCGGATCGTCTTCCAATCGGATCGTAAAGGGAATATGGACCTGTATCGGATGAATGCGGATGGCAGCGGACTGATCGCCATCACCACCCACCCCGACGACGAAACCGATCCGGCGTGGCGGCGGTAGCCTGCCGGAGCCTGGTCTAGCGCTCGACGGCTTCCTCGGATTCCTCGTCTTCCAGCCGGGTGTTGGTGTCGGTGCAGTCACGGGGAATCGTAAAGAAGAAGGTCGAACCTTCACCCAGGCGGCTTTTCAGACCAATCTGGCCGCCGTGCGCCTCGACCAACCCCTTCGCAATGGCGAGGCCCAGCCCGGTGCCTTCGATGCCATCCGTCTGGTTGGTGCGCACACGGTAAAAACGGGTGAACACCTGGGTCTGGTCTTCCGGGCTGATACCCATACCGGTATCCTGGACGGCGAACCGCACAAACGTATCGTGTGCTTCGGCAATGATCCGAATGGTGCCCTGCGTCGGGGTATACTTGATCGCGTTGCTGATCAGGTTCGCCATAATCTGCCCCAGGCGGTTCTGATCGGCACACACCACCGGCAGATCGGGCTGAATCACCGTTTCGACTGTCATGTTTTTGTTCGTGATCTGGAGCGCGAAGTTTTCCAGGGTTTTCGCGGCCAGCTCGCCGAGCGCTACTTTGGACAGCCGCAGCGTAATGCCGCTTTCGATGCGCGCCATATCAAGCAGATCATCGATCAGATTGCGCATGTGCGACACCGCGCGCTGCGCCCGGCGGACGTATTCCTGGCCCTGCTCGTTGAGTTTGTTGGTCATCTGGATCAGGTCCACGTAGCCGAGAATCGCGCCGAGTGGATTTTTCAGGTCGTGGGATGTCGTGGCAACGAGTTCATTTTTCAACTGCTCGGTTTTCTTAAACGGCGTGACATCGTGCATCACAATCGACCAGCCAACCTGCGGCGTAGGCAAAATGCTCACATGGAAGGTGCGCTCTTCGGACAGCGACAGCTCTTCGCTCAGGCCATCGGGCAGCGTCAGCGCGCGCTCGTATAACCGCATCAGCGGGGAATCCAGAAACACGGTCATAAAGGGCTGGCCGAGATACCGCGTTTTGGGATTCAGTTGGAAGGCCGACAGCGCGGCCTGATTAACCAGCAGCAAATGACCATCAAAGCCCACCACAATCACGGCGTCTACCGTGCTGCTGAGGATCAGTTCGAGCTTCTGGCGCTCGCGGCGGGTTTCGTCGAACAGATGCGCATTGTCGATAGCTATCGCGGCGCGGGCGGCCAACCGGCTGACAAATTCAAGATTAGCCGGGGTAAAGCCGCTCAGTGTGCGCGATACCAGCGAGATCACCGCGATAACCCGATCCTCGCGGGTGACGGGCACCACCAACTCCGACACTATACCGGGGATGACGGGCACATAGTCGGAATCCTGCGTGACATCCATGACGATCTCCGGCACGCCGCGCCGCGCCACGCGCCCCACCACGCCGCGCGTCAGCGGCCAGGGCTGGCTCTGAAGCTGTTCCCAGGCGGCGCGATCATAGCCATATCCGGCGAGAAACTGCATCTGATCGGTAGCATGATCGACCAGCACCACCGCGCCCGCCTGACTGCCCGTAAAACGCAGCGCCCAGTCCAGCGTCAGGTTCAACACGCGATCCACGCTCAAGGCTTCGTTGAGTTCGTGATCAATGCGGCTCAGAATGCTCAGTTCCTGCACCTTCGCGTCTAACTGCTCATCCGTCAGCCAGTAGAGCCGGGCATTTTCGAGCGTCACAACGATATTCGCCGCCAGCGCATCGAGCAGGGAACGCGTCTCTGGGAGAAAGGGCAGGGCGGTCGGCGTGTTATCGACCAGAATCACCCCGCGCAGTTGGTCGCCTAAACGCAGGGGCACGCTGTAAAACAGGCGCAGATCGAGCGTGGTGATCAGCCAGTTGAGGCGCGAGGCCAGGTAAGGTGCGGCGTCTTCGACCAGCACATTTTCACCCTGGAACCAGCGCGCCAGCAGCACATCGTTTTCGGCGTTTGCGGTAGACAACTGCAACCGTTCCAGCATGACCTGTGCTTCGGGCGACGGGGCGGCATGGCTGTAAGCGCCAAAAACCAGCGATTGCCCCTCGTCATCATGCAGCAGCACCAGCCCGCGATCAAAGTGCAGCACGTCCGTCAGGGCGTTGATAAACTGGTCCAGAATGGTTTTACGATCAAAACTGGCCCCCATCGCCAGCATCACATCGCGGAGTTTGGTCAAATCCTGCACCTGCTGCCGCAGGGTTTCGTTGGCCTGCTGAAGCTCGCCCGTCATGGTGGCGGATACGGTGGACAGCCGCATCTGCTGGGCCGTGATGTGCTGCACAAGAAGCGTCAGAAACAGCGGGACCAGCGCCACCCACCGGATGATCGCTGCGCCCGGCAAAGCCAAAGCAGCCCAGGTCACACATACCATGCTGCTGAGCAGTCCGATCAGGATCAGGGTCGGAATTTCCTTCCGTTTCACCACCCGATCAATATGCAGCTTGAAAGTCTCTTCCCAATGCACAACTGCCCCCAGTCTGGACATGACGCAAGTTTAATTCATTATATGCTGTTCTTACTATCGCGAAAATGCGGCGGCGGTGATTCAGGGGTAAATTCAATCGCCGAGTTATAATGACATCCAGAGGAGACTCCGGTATGACGATTCCCAAAGCAGCTTATCTCACCATCGACGATGCCCCTTCCGTCGATATGCGGCAGAAGATTGATTTTCTGGCCGATAACCAGATTCCGGTTGTGTGGTTTTGTGTGGGCGAGTTCATCGACCAGCGGCCTGATCTGCTGGTGTATGCCAGCACCAGGGGCGGCGTGATCGGCAATCACACCTATACTCACCCGCGCTGTTCCACGCTGGAACTCGACGCCATTTATGACGAAATCCGCCGCACCGACAGGTTGATTGACACGATCTACCAGCGGGCAGGGATCGAGCGGCCCGCCAAATATTTCCGTTTTCCCTATGGCGACAAGGGCGCGCCCGACCCCGATTTTGTGTTTCGTTATACAGACGCGGCGCTCGAACGCAAGGAAGCGGTTCAGGCCTTTTTGCGCGCGGAGGGTTACACCCAGCCCGCTTTCGACGGTATCACCTACGCCGGGTATCAGAGTCTGCTGGCTGATGCCGACTGGCTGTGGACTTACGACTGCATGGACTGGACCATCAACAACCCGCAGCCCGAATTCAATGTCAACGGCCTGGATGGGGTTTGGGCGCGGCTGGAAGAAAATGTCCCGGATGCGATGCGCGGCCTCAATACCCCCGGCTCAGATGAGATCATTCTGGTTCACGATCACCCCGACACCACTGCCTATTTTGTGCCCCTTATCCAACGCCTGTTAGATAAGGGGATTGTGTTCAAAGCGGCGGTCTAGAGGGTGCGGCCATAAAAGGGCACCGGGACGATGATCAGAAAGAAGAGGGCAATGGTCGCCAGCCCGATCACCTGCCGCTTCCAGCCCAGCGGCGACAGATCATCGAAGGGCGGCGGGTGTTTCAGTCCGGTGAAAAGGCCCATGATAGCCCAGACCAGCCATGCAAACCACGCGCCTAACAACCCCATGCCCAGCAGAATCCAGAAGGTGATCAGCGCAATGGGCCACGCGCGGCGGCCAAACAGGGCATAGGACACATGCCCGCCGTCGAACTGGCCCAGCGGCAGCAGATTCAGGGCGGTGAGCAGCACGCCGAACCACGCGGCTAAGGCCATCGGGTGGCCGAAAAAGACCATCCGATCCAGGTTATTGGTATCTGTCACCAGCCGCGCCAGCCAGTCGAGCAGCGGCGGATTCGCCACGCGCCAGATGCCCGCATCCATCCAGCTCAGCGGGCGGCCAATGGTCGGCTCGGCGTGCAGCCCAATCAGATAGAGCGGCAGAGCGACGATCAGCCCGGCGATGGGTCCCGCCAGCCCGACATCAAACAGCGCGCGGCGGTTCATCAGCGGACTCTTGATGAAGATCACCGCGCCCATTGTGCCCAGCGATCCTGATACGGGCAGCGGGATAAAAAACGGCAGGGTGACTTTCATGCCGTGCAGCCGCGCCGCGACATAATGGCCCATCTCGTGTACGCCCAGAATCAACAGCAGTGTCAGCGAAAACGGTAGCGCATCTTCCAGAATGGGGCGGAGCGTGGTCCAGTCCCGCGCACGGGCGGCAGTGGTGACGATGTTGGCGTCGATGCCGTTCAGGGCCGCGCCCATCACCGTTGTCGTGACCAGCGTCACGAGCAGCAGGCCGAGGTGCAGCCACCAGCGCGATTTAAAGCGGCGCTGCGGAATTGCGCCTTCGATGGCGACGATCACTTCTTCATCGTCTTCGCGCTGGAGCATGGGGGTATACCCCAACTCTCGAAAGCGCTCGGTCAGCAGTGGATAGGCGTCTTTCGGGTCGATCAGCAGTTCGCCGCGAAAAATATACACGCGGCCCACACGCGGTTGTTCGCCCTGCTGTTCGCCCGCCGTGTTCATAATCCCTGCCAGCGATTCGCGCAGTTGGATCAGCGCCGGATCAGTGGGCGGGGGTTGGAGTACATGTTCAGCCAGCGGCACCCCCGAAAGGGGTGTCTTGCCGGTCAGGTCGGAAAAGGATTCGGATAGACTCATAACAATCCCAATCGCTCAGTTCGCACATAACGAATATAGCATTTTGTGATGTAGCTGATTATACGTATTTAGCAAACACTCATGATCGGAAAGGGATTTGGTTTAAAATCACAGGGACAACCGTTTACGTTGTCCCTGTTAGACGTGTTAAATCTTGGGCAGCACAATCGTCTGCTGGTTCTGATATTTGCCCTTTTTATCGGCGTAGGAAATTTCACATTCTTCGTCCGCCTCAAAGAACAACACCTGGGCAATGCCTTCGTTGGCATACACTTTGGCGGGCAGCGGTGTGGTGTTGGTGATTTCAAGCGTGACGTAGGCCTGCCATTCCGGTTCGAAGGGCGTTACTTTGCCGATCAGTCCGCAGTTGCGAACAAAAACCCCGGCGTCGAGTGCAAAATTACCCGCTTCAGGCACTGTCAAACAGTACACATCATGATCGCCGGGGAGAGAGCGAATGGAAGCGACTTTATGGTTGCGATATTTTGTACGTGTCCCCTTGAATGCCGCGACCACATCTGGAAAACGCCGGAAAACGGCACGGTCACATTCCAATAAGCGAGCGGCACCACGAATTGATCCGGTTTCGTCCAGTGCGGCGCGAACAACATCAGCAGTAATTTCTTCACGAATCTTTAGCTTACGAGCTATTTCTCGCTGTTTTTCTCGTCGTGAGCCATCATCTTTCGCCCAGATCGATTTGATGATTTCGCCGTGTGCCTCTCGATTGGCCGGATCGCTAAAATACTGTTTCAAAACTTCGCTTTGTTTCGCGCGCCGTTCTTCTGTCCAACTGTCCAAATGCTGCTGAACCCATTTCTCTCGAACTTCCGCATACATATCATCATGCCAGAACTTCAATGCACGCTCACTTTGTGCCTGAGCAAAGTGTTCCCGCCATTCAGGGTCTTGTGCCAGGCGTTCCAGGGCTTCTTTGATCGATTGGCTGTGCTCATCAGGATCAAACTCTTCGCCAAACGTTTCCTGATTATGGTGTTTGATATGCTCAATTGCATCCATACGCACCAAATTCCAGGGATTATTATTCCGGCGATCATGGTCCACATGATGCCGATGGGTATTCGCTTCATCCATATATAACCCATTGCGGACATTCCATTCGTCCGCCAGGCGATGCGTCGGGTAAAAATGGCTGTTGATCGGCTGGTAAACCATCTCGTACCCGCGCGCAACCTGGCGATAGAGCGGCATCAAGGAATCGTTCGGGCGCAACTGATCGGCCATCATCAAGCGTCCATCACGGGTGATGAATTCATGATCAGGTGTGCAGTTGATCACAGAACCGTTATCCAGGATGATTTCGAGCAGGGAGTCACGGCCAATATAACGAGGAGCTTCCAACACGGTGACAATAATCCGCCCATGCTGCCCCAGACTATAGCCCCAGAACATCTCGCCATCATCGGCACGGCGGGCCATTTCTTCCAGCGTGGGAGCTGAACCATCAACCAGGGCGACCCGCGTATCGCCTCGGAAACAGCGCGCATACGAGCTTTTGCCGAGACATACCGTCAAGACCTGGCGGGGGATGCGGAAATATTCGATAGTGCGGGCCAGCACAAACGAGTTCGGTGGGATGATACACACATCGCCTTTGAAATCAACCATCGACTTCGGATCAAAGTCTTTCGGATCGACCACGCTGTTAAATACATTGGTGAAGATTTTAAACTCGTCGGCTACGCGAATATCGTAGCCATACGAGGATACACCATACGAGATCACACCATTGCGCACCTGTGAATCCACAAACGGCTCGATCATGTGGTGTTCCAGGGCCATTTTGCGAATCCAGTGATCGGGTTTCAGTCCCATGTCGGCTCCTCCGATTAATAGGATGATTCGGTAGGGGCAATTGCCCCTACGACGAAAAATGGTGAAATGAATTACATCACTTCCGGTGCAGTCATGCCCATCAGCCACAGCAGGCGCTTAAAGACCACCTGGGCGGCCCGGTACAAACGTAGGCGGGCTTTCGCTACATCGTCGGGCACCTCGCTGTGCAGCACGCGCACCTCATCGTACATGGGATGGAACAGGCGCGCCAGTTCGAGCGCATAAAACGCGATTTTGTGCGGGCCGAGTTCTTTATAGGTATCGACCATCACTTCGGGCATTTCCAGCATCTTACGCAGGAAGGCGCGTTCCCGATCACCGAGCAGGGCCAGATTCGCGCCCTCGTCGGTGACGCCGCGCTCAGCAGCCTGACGACCAATCCCTGCGCAGCGCACATGGGCGTTCTGGATGTAGTAGACCGGGTTTTCGTTGGACTGCTTGCGGGCCAGGTCCAGATCAAATTCAAGGTGGCTGTTGGGACTGCGGGCCAGAATGAAATAGCGGATCACGTCTGGGCCGACATCGTTCAACAGTTCTTCAACTTCGACAATATCGCCTTTGCGCGTGCTGCCGCGCACGACTTCGCCCGTCTCATGGTTGACGATCAGAATAAACTGGTGCAGCAGCACATGGATCGGTTCGGGATCATAGCCGAGCGCCTGAAGACCGCGATTCACGGTCTGCGCTTCGATGATGTGATCTGTGCCCAGCACGTTGATCATGTAGGCGAAACCGCGCTCGATCTTGTTGATGTGGTAGGCGATGTCGGGCAGCACATAGGTTGGCTCGCCGCTGGCCTTCACCACCACGCGATCTTCTTCATCGCCAAAGGTGGTTGAGCGGAACCACGTCGCGGGCTGGGCGTCGGCAGGCGCTTTGGCGCGCTCTTCATCGCTGGCCCCTTCACGCGAGACGGCGCGGTAAATGTGCCCGCGCTTGTCGAGTTCTTCCAGCACGCGCCACACGCTGCCATCTTCATAGGTGCTGTTTTCGTTGAAGAAGACATCAAAATGAATGGCGATTTTGCCGAGGCTGGCCTTGATCCACTCGAAGATCACCGCTTCGGCTTCAGATTTGAAGCGCTGCCAGGGGTCATCTTTGAGGGAGTCGCCGTGCTGCTGCTTGAGATTCTGCGCGATCTGGATCAGATATGTGCCCTTGTAGCCTTCTTCGGGCAGCGGCGTCGTAATCCCGATTTCGGTCAGATAACGCGCTTGCAGCGTGCGCCCCAACAGTTCCATCTGGCGTCCGGCGTTGTTGAAATAATATTCCATCGTGACCTGGTAGCCGAGCGCGTCCAGCACATTCGCCATCGTGCTGCCGATCACGCCGCCGCGTGTACGGCCCATGTGAATCGGTCCGGTGGGGTTGGCGCTCACACATTCAACCTGAGCGGTTTTCCCCGCGCCGATGTTCATGGCGAAGACATCATCCCCCGCCGCGATCAGGGCATCCACCTGCGCCAACAGCCAGTCATTGGAGAGGCGAATATTCAAAAAGCCCGGCGGCGCGACTTCCACCGAGGCCACAAAATCGAGCGGCGGCATATGGCGCGCGATGATCTGCGCGACATCGAGCGGTTTCATCCGCGCGGGTTTGGCGAGCTGCATCGCCGCAGGACTCGCGTAATCGCCCATGTCGGGCTTGGGGCTGCGCGTGATCGGCAGCGTGGCGGGCAGGTCAAACGCGGGTAAATCTCCGGCGGCTTGCGCCGATTGAAGCGCCGAACGCAGCGCGGCAGTAAGCTGGACAGGAAGCAGTTCCACAACACACACTCCTCAACAGAAAATATCGCGTCATTGTAGCGGAATCACCGCCGCCTGACGAGATCAAAATCAGGGATACACGGCCCCCCACGAGCCGTTCTGAAGCAGTTCGGTTTCCTGCCCGGTCAGCACATCCAGCGTAAACAGGACGTAGGTGCTGCCGTCCACAATGCGGTGAAACAGGACGGTATTCGCGTCCCACCAATCGCCGGGAATGCCGCGCTGCCATTCGTGCCATTCCCCGGTAGCGGCATCCACCGTGACGACATCGGGCACATCGACATTCGTATAACAGGCGATCCAGTCGCCGCCGGGCGACCACAGCGCCCCGACCACATCCACCGGCGTTGAGGTGAGCGGATTGGCGGCACCGGTGGCGAAGTCATACACATAAATTTCGTACTTGCCGACCCCGTTGGCCTGATACGCCAGCCGCCGCCCATCGGGACTCCAGGTGGGGGCGTATTCGTTATAGGCCGTATTCGTCAGTTGGTACTCGCCGCTGCCGTCGCTGTTTACAATATAAATGTCCCAGTTCCCGGTGCGATCCGAGGCAAATGCGATCTGGCGTCCATCGGGGCTGAACGACGGGTGGCGATCTTGCGCGCCGTCGGTGGTAATCTGGCGCTGTGTGCCGCTGTTCAGATCGTAGAGGTAAAGATCGAGGCGGCGGCTGTTACGCGCCGAAGCAAATACCACCCCATTCTGGTAGATGTCCGGCTCGTAACTTTCCCCGATATTGGTCAGCAGTTGGACCGCGTTGGTCGAGGAATCCCAGAGATACAGGGCCAGACTATCGGTGTAGGCGACCCGGCGAGTCGTGACTACCGCAGGCGCGGGTGTGGTGGGCGTCGGAGTGATCGGCGTGGGTGATGGGGTAAATGTCGGTGTGAATGACGCGGTCGGCGTCGGCGTATCGGTCCAGGCGAGCGCGGTTTGCGTCATGAGCGCGTTCACGATGAGATCGAGATTCGGCGTGTCCGTCACGCTGCCGGGGGACGGGGGTTCGGTAAGCGCGGCGGTATCTACCTGGGCGACACGCTGATCCTTATCGTCGCGTCCCGCCAGCAGCAGGACCAGCCCCACACCCCCCGCGATCAACAACAGCAGCACC
>CAYYNB010000103.1:15861-21243 GCA_964472565.1 uncultured Anaerolineaceae bacterium | reverse complement strand
TCCCTGAGGGAAGGGGAGTCAATCCGGATGAATGGGATGATTATTTTCTTGGATCGGCCTAATCATCCCCGCGATCCCATTGCAAAAAGCAGCCACCCCGATCCGTCGGGGTGTTTTTTGTATATGACAGGGCGCAGCAAGCAGCGCCCTACGAAGAACGTGCCCCGTTATTTGGGCGGGCCTTGCAGCACCCACTCGTGCATCGCCTCGACAGGCCAGGGACCGTCACCCGTCCAGCCCCAGCGATAGGGATACAGCATCTCCAGCCACCACGTCGCGCCCGCTTCGGCATGGTCGTTGGCATCCAGCGCCGCGAGTCCGGGGATGTGCGGCGGCGTCCCGCCAATATGCACAATATCAATCGGCCCCTCGATCCCCTGCGCGGCGCGCTGTTCGTGAACATACGCCACCGCGTCCTTAAACTGGAGCATCATATTTTCCGGCGTAGACTCGTCCGTCCAGGGCATCAGCGGGAAGGCCCCATCCCAGCGGGCGGCGCGACGCATCGGGCGCTTGTTCGGCCAGAAGCCGCCGACCCAGATCGGAATACGCGGCTGCTGAAGCGGTCCCGGCAAAAAGTGCGCCTGTTTGATGTGATAATACTTCCCCTCGTAGCTGAACGGTTCCGCGCGCCACAGCCCGGTGAGGATGTCGAGGCCCTCGTCGAGCATCTCCGCGCGTTTGGCCTGATCCGGTTCTTCGCCCAGATCATCCCATTCGCCCTCCCCCAATCCGATCCCCACGCCGAGGATCAACCGCCCGCCAGAGAGGCGATCCAGCGAGACGGTTTCGCGCGCCAACTTCCAGGGGCGGCGGCGCGGCACGGGTGTCACCGTCGTGCCGATGCGGATGCGCTCCGTGTTGAGAGCGACGGCGGTCAGCGCCACCCAGGGATCGACCACGTTCACGGGGCCTTCTGGCGCGATGTGATCCCAGAGGAAAAAGCCATCCCAGCCCGCCTGTTCTGCTTCATGGGCCAGCGCCGCCAAAACCTTTGCATCGCCGTAGGGGCCGTAATTCGGAAGATAAATGCCGTAGCGCATCGTACACACCTCCTGCTGTATCACCGGATCATAGGGCACATTATGCGCGGAAACGGAGGAAAAAATACCCGACTTTTTGAGCTACGGGCGGGGTTTGCGGTATACTATCTTCACTTCGCGATAAAAAATCCGTAAGTAATCTACTAATCCATTTCATCCTCCCCCAGCCCAAATTCATCTGGCAGTGGATCGTTAAAATCGTCGCTGATCCAGGCATGGCCCAGGTGTTCGTGAAGTCCAGCAATGCGCCGCCCAGATACGACAGGAAATATACGCGCCACCGGAGTTCCACCGTCTACAAGAAGCACCTCGGTTCCTTCGCGCACCCAAGCCAACACTTCCTGCCATTTGCCTTCGACGTCCTGAATATCAACGGCTTTGGTGTTCATGCGGTCCTCACAGGATTGTTTCCCTTCATTATACCATGCCAGCGCTTTGACGTGTCGGCGGTCCACACTATACTTTTCGGTATGTGAGACACACAAAGGCTAATCCCTATGACGAAAACACTCCTTTTCAACGCAGGCATTCTCACGATGGACTCCGGCAGGCGACAGTTCAACGACGGCGCGATCCTGATCGAAGGCGATCAAATCCGCGAGATCGGGCCGAGTCAGGAGTTGGTGGCGCGGGCCGGGCGCGACGTGACGCTGATTGATCAACGCGGGCGCTGGATTCTGCCGGGGCTGGTGAACATCCATGTGCATACCTCGCAGCAGATGGGGCGCGGCCTGGGCGACGATGTGAATTTGCTGATCTGGCTGCGCGAACGCATCTGGCCGTATGAAAGCACGCTCACCGAAGAGGACAGCTATCTGAGCACGCTGCTGTTCGGGCTAGAACAGATTCGCAGCGGTGTGACGTGTTTTTCGGAAGCGGGCGGGCAGCATGTCAACGGGATGGGCCGCGCGGTGACGGAACTCGGCCTGCGCGCGACGCTGTGCCGCTCCACGCTGGATGTCGGCACCGGACTCCCGGAGAATTGGCAGGAGAACACCGAACAGGCCCTCAACGCGCAGATTGCCAATTATGAGCGGTGGCATCACGCGGCGAATGGGCGGATTCGGGCGTGGTTCGGGCTGCGCACGATCTTTAATAATTCGGATGAACTGATTACGCGGACAAAAGCCCTCGCGGATCAGTACGGCGTGGGAATCCAGATGCATGTGGCCGAAGTGCGCGAAGAAGTCGAGTTCGCGCAGGAAACACGCGGCGCAACCACCGTCACCCATCTGGCACGGTTGGGCGCGCTGGGGCCGAATCTGCTGGCGGCGCATTCGGTCTGGCTGACGGATGAGGAGATCGAACTCTTTGCGGCGCATGATGTCAAAGTAGCGCACTGTCCCGCTGCGGCGATGCGCGTGCTGGGCTTCGCGCGGATTCCCGAAATGCTGGCGCGCGGCATCTGCGTCGGGTTGGGAACCGACAGCCCGCCCTGCAACAATCGCAGCACGATGATCGATGAAATGTGGCTGACGTCGCTGATCCACAAGGGGCGGCTGCTCGATCCGACCACGATGCCCGCCGAAACCGTCCTGACGATGGCGACCCATCACGGGGCGCGGGCGCTGGGCTGGGACAATGTGATCGGATCGCTCGAAGTGGGCAAAAAAGCCGATCTGGTGGTGATCAATCCGCACACCGCCAATATGCTGCCCGTCTACGATCCCCCGGCGAACATGGTCAGCGCGATGCAGGCGCGCAATGTCGAGAGTGTGATGGTCGATGGGCGCTGGCTGATGCGGGATGGACAGATTCGCGTGGTGGATGAGGCGGCGATTCTGGCTGAAGCGCACGCCCGTTCCGCACTACTGTACAAACGCGCCGGGATCAAGCTGCCGGATCGGTTTGTGGTGGTGGACTAGCGACTATTGTGTAACATCACCAAATTACAACCCAATCACTTAAAAGCTAAATAGCTGTACAATAGTCTTGTTGCAACTAATCCAGGGGGGGATATGGGGAAGCTATTCATTAGTTACCGGCGTCTGGATACGGAGTTTGCCCATCGTCTGGCGGATAAACTCTCTCAAATTCTGGACGGTACCGTTTTCATTGACGATCACATTGATGAAGCGAACTTCGCCCAGTCCATCGAACGTCATATTGAGGAGTGTCATGTTTTTGTCCTGATCGTCACGCCCAACACGTTTGATGCGCGCCGCATCCACCAGCCGAACGATTGGATCCGGCGTGAGATCGGGCGGGCGATGGCTGCGCGCAAGCCGATTGCGCTGGCGCTCTACCAGGGTACGACGCCCCCCGAACCGGACCAACTTCCCCCGGATATTTACCAGATCACAACCGTTCATGGTATTGTGTTTTACCCCGAATTTTTTGAGGCGGCAGCGGTCCGGCTGGCGGATCACTGCGTCACCATTTCGCATAGGGAGGTTCAACGGCGCGCCGAAAATGCCCCTATCCCTGCCGCTCCGGTTGTGACCGTCAGTGGGACCGTGAACGGCGGAGTCCGTGCGGCGGGACACGATTATATTGAGGCACAGTACCTGCTCGATAACACCCCGCAAAAGGCGCAGCTTCGGATCCAGCAACGATCACAAAATCTCGCAGAGCTAGAGCGACAGATTGTCTACAACCAGCAGATTCTACGCACCCAAACCCCTGGGTACGCTAATCTGGTCTTTTTGATCAGTCTTGCTGTCAGCGTGATTTTCATGTTTGTCAGTCATATCTTCATTGGGATTCTGATGCTGGTGGTGTCAATCATCGGACTGGTCGGGTACTACCGGCGCGTGACCCAGCGGAAACATAGCCTGGAACAGCACATCACGGCACTGCGGGCCGAAGTCTCACGGTTACAATACGACAATGCGCAGGATCAACAACTGATTTTTTAACCCTTCAGGAGAGACATCATGGAAGACGTAACATTGATTTATATTGGGTTGGCGGTAATTGGAAGCCTGCTGTACTTTTCGCGGATGCGTAAAAATGGTTTTAATGTCATCAGTAATCTGTATCTCCAGCAGTATTATTATAATCCAGCGGATGCAACGGTTCTTTATATCAAGGGACGCAATCGAGGGTTGATTGCAAGGATCAGAGCGCTACTTGGGATCGGTTCTGAATATTCGATGCGTATCACCCGGCAAAATGTTTTTATCGAAATATCCACGATGGCTGGAAACATATACGCATCGCTGCCGCTGAGCATGATCAACGCGATCCAGGCGGGCTTTGCCAAGATTATCGCCTTTTTGGTGCTGGGTATCATCTGTTTTCTGGGGGCGTTTGGCCTGCTGTTTGCAGGCGTGAGTGTGATTCTGGTGATCCTGGCGCTGCTGCTCTCCGGTTACTTTTTCTACAGCTATTGGCGCTCACGCGTCATCGAAGTCACGGTTTCAACAGGCGAAGGCTTTTGGGGCTTCCGGTTTTATCAAGCTGCACCGGATGTGACAATCGATGCGCGTCTGATCTACTATACCGTCAATACGATCAACGATCTGGCGCTGGCTGCCCAGCGTGGGGAGAACGTGGCCCCACCCGCCAATGCCTTACCGTACCAGCCCTACCAATAGGAGGTCAGGTTGTTCGATCTGAACAACGTCTTCGAGGTAGATGATTATCTGCTCGTCTACGGCGACGATCTGAATCCCAAGCGCTCGGAGGCCGAAGTTGCGGCCTGGGTGCAGATGGCCGAGCTGGACCGCCCGCTGAAAATCCTCGATCTGGCGTGTGGATTTGGACGACATGCGAACCGATTAGCCGCACTCGGTCATACCGTCACCGGGATCGATTGGATGCCCGGTTTTCTCGACATCGCGCGTTATGATGCCGCCGCGCTGGGCGTCCAGGTGGACTATCAGCAGGGGGATATGCGCCAGTTGGATCGGGTCGAGGAATTTGACCGGGTGCTGCTGCTCTTCACCAGTTTTGGTTACTTTGAAGATGACGAAAACGCACGCGTGCTGGCGAACGCCGCACGCGCCCTCAAACCCGGCAGCCTGCTGGGACTCGACATTCCGAACCGGGATGCGCTGGCAAACGATCCGCCAGCCTCGTATGTGACCGAAAAAAACGGCGATCTGGTGATTGACCGTCTAGCCTTCGACTCACTCACCGGGCGGCTGCACAACCGCCGGATGCTGATCCGACACGGCGAGCGCAAAGACAAGCCGTTTTCGATCCGACTGTACCATGCGCAGGAAATCCGCGATCTGCTGCACAGCGTGGGTCTGGAAGTTTACAAACTGTTGGACGGCGAGGGCCAGCCGTTATCCACAGGCTCTAAGCGGCTGATCGTCATCGCGCGGAAGGCATAAGTTGGTGGGAGATCATCCCCGCCACAGCCGCGCGATCACCAGCCAACCCAGGACGA
>CAYYNB010000103.1:0-15761 GCA_964472565.1 uncultured Anaerolineaceae bacterium | reverse complement strand
GCGAACTGATCGATTCGCAGAAGAATAGGGTTCTCGAATTTGATTTTAAGAGCTAATACTTGACAGGAATAGAACGTGCGTGCTACCCTGAAGAATCGTTAAAACGCAGAGGAGACATCCATGCCACTCACCCAACCTGACGGCTACCTCGCCCTGCCCCCGACTGGCACCGGCCAACCTGTATTGGTCCTCCATGCGTGGTGGGGACTGAACGATACCTGTAAGGCGTTTTGCAATCGGCTGGCCGAACACGGCTTTGTGGCCTTCGCCCCTGACATCTATCATGGCAAGGTCGTAGCCACCATTCCAGAGGCCGAAGCTGCTGTAAAAACGCTCGATCATCGGCAGGCCAAAGTTGAGATCGCGGCAGCCGCCCGATTTCTCAACGAGCAGACAGGGCACCCCCTCGCCGTGATTGGCTTCTCGCTGGGAGCCTATTATGCGCTTGATCTCGCCACCGCCGATCCCGAACACATCCGTTCCGTCGTCATCTTTTATGGAACCGGCGCAGACGAACACAGCAGTTCCCGCGCCGCCTACCTCGGTCACTTTGCCGAAAACGATCCATTTGAGCCACCGTCCGCCGTTGAGCACCTCGAAGCATCGCTCAAACAGGCAGGCCGCCCGGTGACATTCTATCGTTACCCCGACACGGGACACTGGTTCTTTGAGCCGGATCGCGCGGAGGCTTACCACAAAGCTGCCGCAAGCCTGGCCTGGGATCGGACGCTGGCTTTCCTGAAAGAGAATCCCTAGCGGCGGCGGCGCTGGAATTGTTCCGCGCTTCTCAATTGACAAAGCACGCGAGCCTACGCTATAATGCCACTCGACTCTTGAAAGGAGGGCGCAAAGGCGCTTCTAAACACTTGTTTTCGTTTCTGATCGCTGTGGGTTCTTTTCAGCCGAATAAAGCCTGGCGGTCTGGTTTAGTAGACGCTTTGCGCTGCTGGTAGTACAGAAATAGATCCCGGTTGCCATCCTATACGATAGGCACCGGGTTTTGTTTTCTTTTCGCCGAGTCAAAAAATTTAAGCCCCTGGGGGGAAATAGACGAAGAGCAATGGTCAATATAAACGCATCCTCTAATCCGGTAGAAGTGGAAGATTTCCTCACGCTGTTGGAAGAATCTTTCACGCAAGAGCAGCCCGTGCGCGGTGATATCGTCATGGGGACCATCCTGTCCATTGATCATATGGGCATGCTAGTTGATCTCGGCATGAAGCGCGATGGCGTGGTGCCGAAGAGCGACCTCGAAAAAGTAGCCGATCCGTCGATGTACAAAATGGGCGATCAGGTTCCGGTGATGATCCTTCGCTCGGAAGACGACGAAGGCAACATGATCGTCTCGGTGTCGCAGGCCAAGCAAAACGAAGATTGGATTCGCGCCGAAGATATGATGGCGACCGAAGAAATCTACGATGGCTATGTGGCCGACGCGAACCGGGGCGGTTTGATTGTGCCGTTCGGCAACCTACGCGGGTTTATTCCTGCCAGTCACGTGGTCGATCTGCCACGCGGGCTGAACGAAGACGAGCGCAAGAATTATCTCGTGGCGATGATGAACCAGCCGATCTCCGTCAAGGTGATCGAAGTCAACCGCCGCCGCCGCCGTCTGGTGCTCAGCCAGCGCGAAGCCCAGCGCGAAATGCGCGACGCCAGCAAGGACGCCCTGCTCACCGATTTGAAGGAAGGCGAAGTTCGTCGTGGTGTGGTTAGCGGACTGCGCGACTTCGGCGCGTTCGTCAACCTCGGCGGCGCAGATGGCCTCATTCATATCAGCGAACTGGCCTGGCACCGTGTCAAGCACCCGCGCGAATTGTTGAACGTGGGCGACGAGATCGATGTGTATGTGCTGCGTCTGGATCAGGAAGGCCGCCGCATTGGTCTGTCCCTCAAGCGGCTCCAGCCCAACCCCTGGTCGCAGGTGGACGAACTGTACCATGTCGGCCAGGTGGTCGAAGGGATCGTCAGCCGCGTGACGCAGTTCGGCGCATTTGTCAGCCTCGATCCCGGCATCGAAGCCCTGCTGCACGCCAGCCAGATCAGCGATCCGGCTCCCGAAGACCCGACTGTGCTGCTGCGTGACGGGCAGACGATCAAGGCGCGGATCATCAGCATCGAACCGCACCGCCAGCGCCTGGGCCTGAGCATTCGTGACGTGGATAATGGAATCCCCGGCCTCGAAATTCAGCCTAGCGAAATCGAAGCAGACACGGTAGAATCGGAAACGGTTGAACCCGTTGCCGACGAAGCGTTGGTCGCTGAATAACAGCATACCAAACCAGGCTTTTAAACGGGGCAGGTAGACAGACACCTGCCCTTGTTTTTGGGGTCGCCTAATCCATAAAAAGAAGGGTGGTGAAAGCGAATGGCCCATGTAGAATTGCAGCCCGGTGAGTCTCAGGATCAGCTTCTGAAGCGGTTCCGTAAGCAGACCGCGAAGGACGGCATTCTGAGCACGGTTCGGCGGAAACGTTGGTTCGTATCCAAGAGCGAGCTGCGTCGTATTCAGAAGAAAAAGGCAGTCCGGCGCGCACGTCGGAAACAACGTAAATACACGATCTAAGACCAAGCTAGCGCCGGGCCAGATATGCTCCCGGCGCTGATATAAGACCAATAGAATCGACAAAACGTATGGCAAAAAACGCAGAAGATAAAATTGAGATGGAAGGCATGGTCGTCGAGGCCCTTCCGAACACTCAGTTCACGGTCGAATTAGAGAATGGGCACAAGGTGCTGGCTTATCTGTCGGGCAAGATGCGGAAATATTATATTCGCATTCTGCTGGGGGATAAGGTGCGCGTCGAAATGACGCCCTATGATCTGACTCGTGGGCGCATTACCTACCGCTACAAAAAAGGTGGGCGCAGCGAGGATCGTGGGGAAGAAGAATTCGAAGAAGAGTAGAGCGCTTCCAGCCATAGCCCTTAGGCCCCGCCAGCGGGGTTTTATGGTTTTGGATAACCTTCGACTATAGACACGTCTGCGCGTGTCTTTTTGTTCCCGGAGGGGATATGGACTTGTGGCAGATTCTCATCCGAAAATATGATGGACGGCTGCATATTACCTTTCCGGCGTATCTGATAGACGATGATGGCGAGCGGCTGTCTTTCCGCGCGCAAGTGGGCGGCGCGCTCAACCAGATCACGCGCGGCTCGAATGCGCCCATTTTCCGCTCCTTCGACGTGGTGCTGTGGCGAAGCCGCTGGTATAACATCTACACGAATTATGATGAGCAGATGCGCGTGTCCAATTACTACTGCAACGCCGCGCTGCCCCCGACGTTCGCGGATCACGAACTGACCTTTATCGACCTGGACCTGGATGTGCGGTTTTGGATGGATGGCCGCATCGAGATACTGGATGAGGACGAGTTCATCGAACACAGCGCGCTGTTCGGGTATCCTGACAGGGTGCAGCAGAACGCCCGCCGCGCCGTTGATGAGTTACTCGCGCTGTGGGAGGCGAAACTGCCGCCCTTTGATCGGTGAAAGTTGCAATTCTGTTTGTTTACCTCTATGATGCTCATAGGTCATGTAGAGGACACTCATTATGCGGCATTTGGATCGGATCACATTTGACTATTATGTTATGGGCGGACAAGCCTGCATCCGCGAGACACGGATTCCGGTTTCGCTGATCCTCACCCTGATTGCACATCACATGCAGCCAGCCGATATTATCGCAGCCTATCCAGACCTGGAGCCGGAAGACATCCAACAAGCGCTGGAATATGCCGCACGGATTACGCAGGAACACGTGCGCCAGTCGCCCACCAGGGATTGATGGTTTCAGCCGCACAGGGGGTAGATAAAAGGTCAGGCGAGACATATTTTTGCTTTTCTTACTTTCTTACCTTTACTTCATGACTGGTAGATTTTGCCTCTGCCAATCATTCAGGTTTTACTTGTAAGAATTGCCCTATGTCTCGCCTGGAGCTCAATTTCAGTATATCATGATCCTGTTCCTGAAGTCAACCAAGCCGCATCCAAATCGGGCGTTTTTTCCCGATGAAGGGCTGTTCGACACTAATTGGCGTCGGGCAGACCACCCGAACCGGGCACACCAGCAGGCATCCCGCGCAGGCCGCGCTCAATTTCCCAGGGATACACGATATAGGCATCGGTGATCGCGCCGTAAAAATCGGGTTCGGCCCGGCTGAACAGCGAACGGTACGGGTTAAAATGGAAGACACAGGTAAAAGCTGTCGCTCCGGCGGACTGGCAGCGGCTGCGCACGGCGGTGCTGGTGCGCCCACTGCCCCACACATCGTCCACAATCAATATTTTTTTGGTTCTGATCAGATCATCACTCGGAAATTGCAAAAAAGAAGGCCAGACCAGCAGCCGCGCTTTTTCGTCATAGTCCATCTCGCGCGGAAAATCGACGGCAGCGGTCAACATGGTGTTGATCGCCAGCGCCTCCCCCAGCAGCCCACCCGGAACAATCCCGCCCCGCGTGATCATGATCATCCCGTCGAAGCTTCCGGCAGAGCGCAGTTGGGGTAAAAGCACATCCACCAGCTTGTCAACGTCGTCCCAGGTGAGCAACTCCTGGCGGCGCTGTGGTTTGCGCGACGGATTCATAGGCGTGATAATCCTTCCCCTCATAGCATTATGAATGTTTTAACATTATCTCCACAGATGCGGCGAAAGTCAAAGCACTCGCTTGCCACGATGGTTAAACAGACGGATAATCTACGCTAACAGAACGACAAAAGGAGGACGGCGTGAGAGGAAATGCGGAGCGGAGTATTGAAGCGTTAACCTGGGCATCGGTGGTGATCTGGTTGGGCTTCGCGCTGATCACGCATATTTTGGGATATGTGTGGCTGGTTCTGATGGTGCTGGGCATCATCCTGCTAAGTTCGGCCATCTACCAGCGCAGCCGGGGGTGGAACACCTCGGTTTTCACCTGGATCGCGGGCATCTGGATGGCCGTGTTCAGCGTGGTGGAAGTGGTCGATGAACTGGTGGGCGCGCTTAATAACAAAGAGAGTGGACTGGGAATCGATATTTGGGTATATCTGGGCATTGCGTTGGTGTCGATGGGTGTGGCGGTGATTCTGCGAAATGCGCATGTGTCGCCCAGCGTGTTTGAAAGCGGCGCGCGCAAGACATCACGCGCCAGCAGCAGCCGTTACGCCGCGCAGGAAGACGATCTGGGGAGAGCGCAGCGGCGTGCCCCGGTGGTGCCGCGCCAGGTGAAGGAAGATTACAGCGTGGGTTCAACGGAAAACACAACGGGACGCCGCAGTTCACGGACGCCGCGTGTCGATAATTACCGCGCCCGCCCGGCGGATCGATATGAACAACCCGTCCAGCAGCAGCCCGTCCAGCAGCGATCCCAACCGGGACGTGCTCGCCCCGCGGATCGGCGGCGCACGGCAAGCCAGGTGCAGGAACCCGATGATCTGGAGTCGCGGGTGGAAGATATTATCCGCCGCAGCCGCGAACGGCGTACCCCTGGATCAGGATCGGACAGCGGAAATCTGCCGTACTAGCCAAAAGGCGAATTTGACGCTACCATGCCCTCAGCATTTCTGGGGGCATTTTTATTGGAGAGAAACATGGATAGGGCGCGCACACGATTTCGGTTTCCGCTGCTGATCATCCTGGTGCTGCTGGTCGCGCTGTGGCTGCGCGTGGATCGGCTGGACCGCTACCCGCCGGGGTTGAGCGACGACGAGGCGATGAATACCATCGACGCCTACGGGCTGCTCCACAACGGCAAAATGCCCCTGTACGAAGACACCGATCTGCCCGAACACCTGCACCGCCTGATCTTAGCGGCGGGGATCGCCGTGTTGGGACCGAGCGTGTGGGCCTTCCGGCTGATCCAGGTTTTCACCGGGGTAATCACCGTCGCGGCGGCGTATTGGGCGGTGAAACAGTGTACCGATGACTGGCCGGAACAGGCGCGGCGCATCGGCGGACTGGCGGGAGCCTCGTATCTCGCGGTAGCCATGCCGCATATCGTGCTGTCGCGCTCGCTCTATCGCGGCCTTCCGGTGCCGCTGTTCACGCTGCTGTTTATCGGCTTTTTGATGCGCGGGCTGCGCACCAACCGCCGCCGCCATTACGCCTACAGCGGACTCTGCCTGGGGTTGGCGCTGCACAGCTACACCGCCGCTTATGGGATTCCGGCGTCGCTCGGCGTCGTGACATTGAGTCTGCTGATCTTCCGCTGGCGAACATGGCGCGACTGGCTGCCCGGCCTGATCGTGCTGGGCGCGGTGTTCGTCCTCGTGATCGCGCCGACGGTGTATGTGCTGCTCACGGATCGGGATCGCGTGTTGGCGCGGACAGAAGATGTCGGCAGCGGCAGCAGCCTGGAACCGAAAAAACGGATCGAGTTGATCCGGGATCAGTTTTTCAACACCGGAGACATCAATTCGCAGTACAACGCCGATCATGCGCCGCTGCTGCCGCCGGTTTACGCGCAGATTTTCCTGTTCGGCGGGTTCGTGCTGCTGCTGCGCATCCGCCACCCATCCAGCCTGATGATCGCGGCACTGCTGGTGATCACCGCCTACCCCGTGTATGCGGGCGGCGAGATTCCGCACGGGCTGCGGATCATTGGCGAATTCGGCGTGATCCCGCTGGTGATCGGCGTGACGGTGGCCGTCTTCCCCGCCAACGCGCAGCGGTTCATCCAAACGCGGGCTAAGTTACGAACGGTGAAACTCACCCTGTTTTATGCCGGCCTGCTGGTGATCGGGCTGGTCGGGCTGATGCTCGGCACGGCGGTGATCGCCCAGGACCGCTATCTGAAATACTGGGATGAGGATATTCCCTGGCAGGTCTTCGGGCGCGACGTGCAGCACGGCGAATGGTTTTTCCGTACCGACATCCGCGATCTGGGCGAGTGGCTGGCCGATCAGGAGGAACCGATCCTGTTTCCGCTGGATGAATTGGGCCGGGGTAATCTGCGCACGTGGCTGCTGGATCGCTACCCCCACATTCAGACGGCGGGCGCGAACATTTCGATCCCCGGTGAGGTGCAGATCGTCATCCCCTGGACGCTAGAAGCGGGCGATCTGGTGCGTGATACACGGCTGTTCGCGCTGCTCGACGGCGACACGATCACGATCCTGCCGCCCGTGTCCGACGCGGCGCACACCCGCCTGCTGGACGGCATCGATCAGGCGCAGGCGGTGTGGCGAGCAAACGGCGATCTGCTGGTGCGGGTCAAAAGACTCGATGAGGAGATTGAGTTCGAGCCGCCAACCATCGATCAGACATTGGCGGTTTATGACGATCACGCCCGGCTGGACGGCTTCTACGGCCCCGTGACGCTGGACGGCAGCGCAGCGCAAACCGTCCCGTATACGCTGGTGTGGTCGGCCAAAAACTCGATCAACCACTTCTACAGCGCCTTTTTGCAGCTCCAGACGCAGGATTACCAACGGTTGGCGGGCGACGAACACCGCATCTGGCGCTGGCTGTACAACCCGACCTACTGGCAAAAAGATGATCAGGTTCCCGATCCACACGTTTTAGAGATTCCCGCCGGTTTGCAGCCGGGCGCGTACCGGCTGGTGGTGGGCGTATATCGGAGCGTGTTTGCGGATCAACGGGTGGAGGCGACCAGCGCGGATGGGGTTTCGCTGGGCGATATGCCGACGGTGGCCTGGGTCAAAGTGCCACAGGACGACATGCCGCCGGAAAACGCCGGAAATGTGCAGGTGGACGCGACGCTGGCGGACGCGTTCACCCTGCGCGGGGCCAGCGCGGAACTGCTCGACGGCGGACAGCTTCGGGTGATTCTGTACTGGGAAGCGCTGCGAGATCGGCCAGCCATCGACGCGACGATTTTTGTGCATGCGCTGGATAGTGACGGTCAAAAGGTCGGGCAGAGCGACTCGCGGCCCTGGGAGGGACAGTATCCCACCTTCATCTGGGACGCGGGCGAACGGGTGCAAACCGAGCATCTGCTGACGATTGGCGACACGCCGCCCGGCGAGATTCGGATCATCGCCGGGATGTACACCTTCCCCGATCTGGCGCGGCTGGACGTGGTGCAGGCTGGCAGTCCGGCGGCAGATAACCTGATTCAGGTGGGCGCACTGGCGGAGATGGTGGATTAAAGAACCTCACCCTCTCAATCCCCCTCTCCAACCGAGTTGGCGAGGGGGAAGCCAGATTCGATTATACGCGTTTGTGTTTGAGGCGCAGCGCCTCGTTCAGATGCAAAAAGTTGTGGCGGGTGGCGGGCATCAGCAGCAGTCCGGCCAGTGTGCGGCTGCCCCAATAATCAATGATTTCGTGGGCGGCGGCGGGCACTGCACCATCATCCACCACCTGCTGCAAGCGCGCCGGATCAACTTTCTGTTTCAGATCGCCAGGCTGAAGCTGCTGCACGATCTCACGGGTGCGACGTCCTACCGCGATCCGGTAAGCCCGCAGCGCGGCCAGATCAATTTCCGCGCTGAGGCGCTGCATGTCCGCGTCGGACATGGCGTTCCCGGCGTGGCGAAACGGCACCTTTAAACGATCTCGCCAGCCGTCCTGATCGACCAACTGCGGACAGCCCGCGACTAACCGGCTCATCGTCACGTCTTCGATCCGCGCGATGTGCCACAGATTCCACGCGATGGAATGTTCGCCGGAAATACGGCGGATCAGATCGTCGCCGGCGTCCTGCCAGATTTCATCCTCGAAGGACCACAGGCCCGCATTTGACATTTCCGCCGCGTGAACCATGGCATGGTGCGGCAGAAACACGTCCAGCGCGGCCCGGTGATCACCTGAGCGTAACACGTTCTGCAAAACCTGATGCTGTTCGTTCCAGTGTTCGCGGTTTAGATTTTTCATAACATCTCCCCACAAATAAGTACAGCGGGCTGTCCGGCGACGCGCGTCAGCACGACCACCGCCGCCTCACCCGTGCCATCCAGCCGGAGCTGTTTGATCAATTCTTCGGGTGTGATCGGACTGCCGCGTTTTTTGACCGTCACACGCCCAATGCCGCGCGCCCGCAGCGCCGCGCGCAGCCGCTTGAGTTGAAACGGCATCCATTCCCGGATCGGCCAGACGCGCGCCCAGGGCGAATTACACGGCGAAGCGGATGTCAGATAAGCGATTGTCTCATCCAGGCGGAACAGCGGCATCTGCACCTGATCGGCCAGTTCCCCGAACAGCCCCGCGCGGATCACCGCTGGATCGGGTTCGAGCAGATAGGCCAGCGGATCAGAGAGCGGCGGTGGTGGCAAATTCCGCGCGAACAGCGACTCCCCTGCTCCGGTGTGATCCAACCTCGACGCCGCAAAACCCGGAAAAGCCAGCCCACCCAGCCATAACACGGCCTCTTTCAGAGCGCCGTCCACGCTGATGAACTCGACACCCGCGCCGGAATACGGCTGCAACTCGGCCAGATCGACACCGGGCGACAGTTTGACCGCCAGCGCGTCAAACCGCCAGCGGGTGATAATGTCCAGCGGCGGGATGTAATCGCGCACGGAAAATACGCGGCGCTCGCCCACGCGGCGGGCCGGATCAAAAAAGGCGGCGGGCACCCCTCGAAACGGCAGCGGATCGAACAGATCGGCTTGCAGCAAATCGGCGCACAGATCGTAGGCGGCCAGATTCAGGCGGGCCATCTGTAGGCGCAAGGCGTCACGATCCACGCCGATCAGCGGGGCCACCGCCGCCAGCGCCAATGAATCACCGCCGACGCCGCAGCCCAAATCCGCGATCCGGTCATAGCCCGCGAACCGCGCCGCACACCACCGGCTGATCAGTGCGCCGCTGGACTGTTCGAGCGCATCCGGCGTAAAAAACATAACATCCGCGCGAGTGAACTTCTCGGCGGCGCGGCGGCGCAGGCGGGCCAGCGTCAGGGCGTCGCGGGCAAGTTCCGGCGGCACGGTGCGGCGCAGCGCCGTGATCAAAGCCAGCGTATTTGAGTCGCGGAGATCGGCAGCGGCTAAATCGTGAAGCAGCGCGCGGCCAGCAGAAGAAGTGAAAAATGAAAGGTCCATAAGAGAAAAGGCAGGGGCAACTGCTGCACCCCTGCCCATAGCGAAGTTTTATTCTTCAGCGGCTTCGCGGATCAGGCGCAGAAATTCCTGCCATTCTTCCCGCGTGAAATACAGCGAACCCCAATCCAGTTCGACTTCCACAGCGCCTTCGTCGTCATCTTCGATGGGTTCTTCCGCTGCTTGATTGATGAGTTCGACAAATTCATCCCATTCTTCTTCGAAGAAATGGACCGTTACCTGACCGAGTTCCAGGTGATAGGTAAGTTCCTCGTCGGGTTCGTCCGCCAACCAGATCGAGTAGTTGTCGGTTTCGGCCAGGGTTTCGACAGGGATTTCATCATGATCGTTCATGGTAAAAAGTCTCCTTTTGAGTGGATGGGGTTCTACCTACCATTTTCCTCGTTCGATTCGAAATTGTCCAGTGCCTGTAGGACTTCAGCCAATGCAACCAGACTCGCGCCGCTGTGCGCCTGCTGATCCAGGCCCGCAACGGCAAACCGGCGTTCCAGCGCGTTACGCTCAAAGGTAGGCGACTGGAACACATCTACCAGTTTACGGGCCATGTCATCGCGGCGAGTGGCATCCCAACCCAGCGCTATTTTGGTCCAAAACAAGCGGTACCCGGCGTCGATCCGCTCCGCGCTGAGTGGTTCGGGCGGTTGGGCCGTGGGCGGGTGTTCGCTGAGCCATAAGCGGCGGAGAATATCCACCATGTTTGATCCTCCCAGAGGCTAGCATTAGGGAGATTATAAAAAAAACAAACCGGCCTGCCCTGCCTTATTCGACCGGCGGCAGTTCTTCGGTGCGCACTTCGACGTTTTGCGTCAGGCTGATTTCGCGCGCATAGAGGGCGGTTTCACCTTCCCAGGGCCGGGAATAACCGGCGGCTTCAAACGCGGCGCTGCGTTCCGGCTGTTTCACGATCTTCAGGTTGACCGCTTCCCGGTTCAGGGCAGCGGCCACGCGGCGTAAGTCCAACGCGGCGGCGGTCAGATCAGGCAGCGGCACATCCAGATAGGCGGCTTTTAACCTGTCGGGTGCTGCCCAACGTTCCTGAACAGGCGCATTCAGCAGCACGCAGCCGCCGCCGGGCCATTCATATACCAGACCGGCCTTGAGCCGCTCGCTCAGCCGCTCGTCGGTCAGCAGATAAAAAGACCAGTCTTTTTCATAGCTGCGCGCGGCCTGAACATAATACGGCGAGGCATTCAACCATTCGCGGACACGCGGCGCATCAGCGGCGGATAATACCTTCCAGGACTGTACCGGCTCCGGCAGCGCGTCAGCCCTCTGCTCGACCAAAACGGCGAGCCGTTCAAAGCCGGTTTCAGCGGCGAGCCGGTGAACCGCGTCATTGCCTGCTTCCGTTGAAAAACGAACGACACCCGTTTCATGCTGGTGCAACTGGTTGAGCAGATAGTGATGCATGATGCGCGCGATACCGAGTTTCTGGTAAGCCGGGTCCACGCGCAACCCTTCCATCCACCATTCGCCGTCACCCAAACGGGTCATTTTGCTGACACCCACAACCTGATCGCGCAGCGTGGCGACATAAAAACCGCCATCCGCCAACCAGCCATCCAACACACGCGGGAGATAATCGTCACCTCCCCAGATTTGGGCCGAGATAGCTTCCAGCGCGGCACGGTCTTCAGGGCGTGCCAGGCGAATTTCCAGATCAGAGCGGGTATACGTTTTTGAAGGTATTGAGGCTACCATCGTTTTATCTTTCTTTCAACTAAATTGCGGGTTCCGAAGCGTCATCCAGATCAGGTTCAAGCGGCAGCAGGTCCAGTTCTTCCGGCGACATGATCGGAAAACGTTGGACTAAAAAGTGATGCATCAGCCGGTAGACGACACCACGCGGGCGGGCATGTCCATAGGCGGGCACCACCGGAAACAGTTCTTCATCGAGCAGTTTGGCGCGCAGATAGCGCCCAAACAGACGCATACTCGCGATTGTCGGGGCGGAGAGGATCAGCCCCAAAAACCCGGCGAGACTCGCGCCGAACAACAAGCCGATCAGCACAATAAACGGGTGAAGTTCCAGACTGCCGCCGAGGATGCGCGGCACCAGGAACACCGATTCCAACTGCTGCATGATCACGTAGGACAGCCCGACGATAAAGGCAAAAAACACGCCAGCTTCCAGCGCCGGGATCGTCGAACTGGGCGTGGTGAGGGCAAACAGCAGCGCCGGAATCGAGGAGAGAGTCGGGCCAATGTTCGGGATAAATTCCAGCAGGCCGGACAACAAACCCAAAACCAGCGGCTGAGGCAGGCCCAGAATCAGCGCGTTGATATACCCGGCAAAACCCATCGTCAAACATAACAAAAGCTGGCCGCGCAGATAGGCATTCCAGATCATGCCGAGTTCGCGCAGCAGCCGCTGCACGTCGCCGCGATAACTTTCGGGGATGATGTGGATCGTATACTCGACAAAAAGCGGGCCGTCGCGCATCAGATAGAACAGCATCACCAGCACCATAAACGCGGTGAACAAAAACGATACCGCGCTGCCCACCACGCTGATCGCAGGCGAGGCCAGCGAGACGACCGCGCCCTGCAAGGCATTCCCCACGCTGTCGCCCGATTCCTGATCATCACTCTTGAAGGCGTTCTGGATCGTATCCCAGGGGACAAATTCGTTATCCCCAATTTTGATCGGCTGGCGCAGCGTTTTTTCAATATCGCGACCTGTGTCGCGCAGCAGTTCGGGAAGGTCTTTGGCAAAACTGCGCGACTGGTCAATCATCGCGGGCAGAATCAGGGCGACGACAAACCATAACAGGCTGACGACCACGACCCATGTCAGCAGCACAGCCAACGTGCGCCGGATTTCATAGCCCTTGATGATGACTAACTGGTTTTCAAAAAATTGAACCAGCGGAGATAGGATATACGCGAGCAGCAGCGCAATGATCAGCGAATTCCAGGCTGCGCCGCCGATTTGCCACGCGACCAGCAGCACAAAACCAATCGCCACCAACGCGACAATCCGCTTGGTGGTTGAACCCCACGGAGGACTTGAGATGGCTGGCAGATTTTTAGACACAGTCATTCCTTACCCAAAACTCGACACCCGGCTAATTTTAGCGACACCTGAAGGGAAAAACACATTTATGGGAACGTTCTCAATTTGGCCCTGTATTCTTGTAGAAATCCAGTTAAAATGGGGAGTAATCGTCAATCTTGTACAAATGACGACTTGGCTAACAGGCATGACCCTGCTACAATGACTAATGAGGGCGATAGCATGTTCGGTTAAAGAATAAAAAAAAGCACGTAAGTACACTTTATTTAAGGCAACTGGTTAAGAAATTTATGGGCAAGCATCTGGAATTCTCCCCAACCCAGTTGAACGGTCACACGGTGTACTTACCCAGTCCGGGTGACTAGGTGGTCTTGCGCGTCATGAAGTTAGACTTTTTTCTGCCTGAGCCACTTTCCGCACTCGATAACCGGCATGCGATGATAGTCTGAGCATGACTTAGCTCTTTTGCCTGGGGCTAAGGCGTTTTTAGGTTTGTAGAGAGCGGCTGTTATGACAGCGTATTTAATCGTAGATGTAGATGATTTGCTGCAACGGTTGGAAAATCGCGGTGTCGCGCTGGACCTCCATACCGTTGCATTAGCTTTGCAGAACAGCGCGTCGCTGGCTGCCGGACTGAAAAGCACGTCCGATCTGCTGGCAATTGCGGTGGCTGACTGGAATCGCTACCGCAGGCCGAGCGGCACGGCGGGGGTGAGCGTCCAGCAGGTGTTTGCGGGCGAAGGGTATGAGTTGTTCAACGTGCCCGACCGCAAGTTTGTGACGGATGCGCTGCTGATGCATTACTTCTCCTTTGAGTCGGCTCCCGTCGATGAACTGATCATTGCAACCTCGCGGCTCGATATTTCGACGCTGGTGCATCGTGTCCAGACGACGGATCGCGCACGCATCCGCATCTGGGGCGACGAACCGCCGCCGGACCTGGAAGACGTGATCTTCCAGCCGCTGGAGTCGATTCTGGGCATTCCCAGCAAAACCGTTGCGCTCTACATCGACTTCGAGAACATTTCGATCAGTCTCAGCGAACAAGGCTATATCCTGGACATCGATGTGCTGCTGGACGGCATGATCAAACAGGCGCAAACGCACGGGCAGGTCATGCATATGGCAGCCTATGCGCCCTGGGGTCAGCGCGGCAGTCTGGCACCGCTCACCGATCATACGGGGCGGGAAGTGTCGGACGAAGCGCCGAGCCGCTTCGCACGGGTGAACATCGATCCGGTGTTCAGTCTGCCGGGCAAAAACAGCGCCGATATGCGTATCGCCAAAGAAGTGCTGGACGACAGCGCCGATCCCAACAGCGCGGACGTGTTTATCATCGCCAGCGGGGACCGCGATTTTAACGAGGTCTTCAGCGCGGTGCGCGCCCGCAACAAACAGGTGATCGTGTGGGGCGTGCGCGGCAGCACCAGCCGCCTGCTGGAATCGAATCCGGCGCTGATTGTGGAGTATATTGAGGACTTCACACGGCTGCGGCGGCACAGCGAAATGGCTCCGGCGGATTATTTCCCGCCGAGTATCAAGGGTGAACCGGATATTCAGGAACCAGAGTTCCGCCCGTCGCAGTGGTCGAGCGTGATCTTCCAGCTTGACCAGATTCTGACCGTCAACCAGGCGCAAAGCGTGCCGATGGCGATGCTGGTCAACCGGCTGATCGAGGTGCGCGCCGTGCCAAACTCGGATCGGGCGGATGACCTGATCGCGCAGGCGGCTGGGCGTGGACTGCTGATCCTGGAGCAAAATGGGCGCATCGTCGCGCTCAATCGCACGAATCCGATTGTGGAGCGCACGCTGCTGATCCGGGATCGGGTGGTGCATCGCGTGGCGAATACGCTGCATGTGCGCGGCTGGGAATATGTCAACTACGGGTTCCTGCTCAAAGGGATCGGGATGGATCATGGGCTGGAAACGCCGGGGATGAATGCCAGCGACACGTGGCGCTCGGAATGGGTAGACTGCCTCGTGCGGGAAGGAATTCTCGTGCGCGAACTGGTGCCGCACCGCCATAATCCCGAAGACCTGGTGCCGGTGATCAAACTGGCCGAACAGGACCTTCAGCCGGGGATGCCGCAGCTTCCCGGTATCACACCGGAAGACATCCATGAGATGGTGCGGCGCGTGATCGTCAGCGTGGAACAGTTCACCAGTTTCCGCGGGTTCGCGTGGTGTCCGCTGGGAAGCCTGCACCGACGCTTGCGGCCCTTTGACCCCAGCACGACGTTCCAGCAGGCGGTTGAAAACCTGATGGAAGATGGCGCGGTGCTGGTCGAAGAATACGAAAATCCGCAGAGCGACTACAAAACCAAAGGTATCTCGCTGATCCGGGAATCCGAGTATGTGCAGGAAGTGATCGCGGAACGGAACGAGTTTATCCGTATTCTGCTGGATTTGTACGAGCGGCGCGAACCGATCAGCCGGACGGTGTTGATCCAGCGGACGGGTTTGAGTCCGCAAGACATGGATTTGTGGCTGTCGATTATGCAGTCGGAGAACGTGCTCAAACCGGTTCCCGGCCAGCCGGATCTGTACAGCCTGTTTCGGACACACCACACGGTGAGCATCGTGGCAGGCGACGAACCCACCGAAGAAGGCCAGACCCAATAGACCTCACCAGGAGCGCGAACAGCGCTCTTTTTTTGATACCCCCGCCCCCCCTTTGCCAGCCCTGTGAGGGAAAAAAAGGTTAAATTGACGACGCGAAACCGGTTTTCGTGACGCGAATTTAAC
>CAYYNB010000102.1:0-21261 GCA_964472565.1 uncultured Anaerolineaceae bacterium | reverse complement strand
CCCGACATTGACGCTCACCCTGACGCAACCCGACATGCCCCCCACGCTGACCTTCACGCCAACAGTCACGCCGTCGCTGACCGCCTCGCCCACGCCGACGCTCAGCCCCACACCGATCACCCTGTCGCCATTGGCCCGCTGATCGATTCCGCCGGGATGGTCGCCAGCGTCGGTGTTTCGGTGGCGCGCACATCCGGCGGAGTAAACAGTAACGTCGCCTCGGTGGGCGACGCTGCATTAGTCGCAAAACTGGGGGGCAGTTCTCCCCCGGTGCCATCATCCAGGGTAGGCAGCGCGCTCACCCCGGCGGCATCGGTGGTCGGCGTCGGCGTGACGGCGGGCGGGGCGGCCCCGGCCAGCGTAAAGAGCTGGACAAAGGAAGCGCCGCGCTCCCCCAGGGTGCCCTGCGGAATGTTGTTCACGGTGAGCGTAACCGCGCTGGCATCCATGATCTGGACATACATCGTCTGGGCGGCGGTATAGCGCAGAATTTCGCCCGCTTCGGCATAATTGTCATACTTCAGATCGGCACCATCCGCCATTACATAAATTTTTGTGCGGCGCAGCACCTCGATTTCCACCGTCACTTCAGTGCCGGTCAGCGTGGGTGGGGTGTAGCTCATGTCGGGCGTCGGGCTGCTGGGCAGGGGTTCGGCAGCGGTGGCCGTGCTGCCCGGCGCGGGGGTTTGCCCGGTTCCAGCGGTTTGGGTCGGCGTATCGTCGGCGCTGTCCTGGTTATTCATCAATTGGATACCCGCATAAACCAGCGCGACGATCACCACACCCAGCACCAGCAGCACCAGCAGCACCCCGATGCCACCCAGCCGTGCCCGCCAGCGGCGTACCGCGGATTGGGCCGGTACACGCGGCGCGGACGGCGGTGTGTAGGGACGGCGGACGGTCATGGGGGTGGGGGCCGATTCTGGCTCCGGCGCACGTTTACGCCGCCAGCGTTTGGATTCCTGCGCGGATTCCAATTCCTGCACCATCAGATCAAAATCCACCCCCAGGAAGCGCGCGTAGTTGCGTAAAAAGCCCTGCACCTGAACCGGTGTCATGCCGGAATAATCGCCGCGCTCCAATAAGTCAATAAACCGGGCGCGGATCCGAGTTCCTCGTTCGGCTTCTTCCAGGGTCAGATCTTTCGCTTCACGGGCAGTGCGCAAACGCTGCCCCAGCGTTTTGGGATCGGTCATATGCGCTCTCTCCTGCTTGCACGGGGGGATATTAACCAAAAGCGGGTATTTTGACTACCCGCCAATCTGGTTACGCGCTGCTATTCGAGGTTTGCGAACAGATCGTACACATCACCATTGAATGCCGCCAGGAATGTCGCCCATCCATCGACCACTTCCTTTGTCACCACCGAGGGTGGGGTTGGGGAAGCGCTCTGAAGCTGAGCATAGGGTGGGCTGTCGTAGGCTGCGATTGTGTGTTCGGCGTGGCAGGATGCACAGGTGGCAGCTAACGTCCATTCAACTTCATGGCGCTGAGCCACCCGCACGTTGTCCGACTCATATGACGCGCCACAATACGGACAGGTCATATGGCGGAGCACGTAAGCCACTAGCTCACCCGTCCCGCTATATTCGATTGACATTCAGGTGGACCGGCACCCGCCAGTAAGCGGACTTACTCGGTCGCTGCTTCCTCTACAGACTCAACCTCACCGGTTTCGGCGGCAGGTTCTTCGACGACTTCTTCGATCACTGCCGGGGCCTGTTGCAGAGTGTCTACGTTTTTGCCCGCCAGATAATCGTTGATTTCTTCTTCGCGCACAATCACGACACGCAGCATGGGCGCGGTTTCGGTGCCCAAACGGACCGGAACCGTGTGAATGCCCAGTTCGCGCAGCGGACGTTCGCTGATGCGGCGGCGGTTGATGTCCAGACCTGTTTTTTCTTGCAGCGCTTTGGCAATGTCTTCGGTCGTGATCGAACCGTACAGCTTGTTGTTCTTACCCGCCTTGACACCAAATACCAGTTCCACGCCATCAATCCGGCGCGCGGCTTCGTGTTCTTTTTGCTTTAATTCTTCACGGCGAATGGCGACATGTTGCAGCAAATGCTGATTATCGCGCAGGGCACCGGGGGTCGCTTTGACCGCTAAACCACGGGGGATCAGGTAGTTCCGCGCAAACCCATCGGCTACTGTCACCACATCGCCCGCTACGCCGTGTTTGTAGACGTATTCCTTGAGAATAACCTTCATCGTGGGCCTTCCTTGACGTTCTATTATTGCCGGGCGCTATGATACCGCAAACCCCCATTCATTTCCAGGGTAATATTTAGGGCAGGCCGAAAAACACCATTTCGCCATCTTCATAACGCGCCACCGCCGTTGTGACTACCATGCCCACCGGCACCTTAAAAATGAGCCAGCCCGTCTTTTCGGCCCCGCCCAGAATTTCGCCGCCTAAGAGCGGATCGTTATTTTCGGTTTCGATGGAATCAAACAAAATGCCCGTATCGCTCACCAATTGAATATGAGGGCGGATCTCATCCAGATTGCAGATTTTCTCTTCGGCCAGATTACACTTCACCTGGAACTGCACCTTCAGATATTCCAGGTGCAGATCGTCAGGCTCGGCTTCCTGGGTGGGTTCGGCGATGTCACCGGCGGTAATGGGGCGGCGGACCACACTCAGGGCGGCAATGCTGAAATCGGGTGTGACCGCGTATTTGCGCGGTGCAACCGGGTTGTCGCGCGCCCCCTTGCCATTGTTCAGTTCCGCGCGTGACTGTTGAAAGCAGGCCAGCGCGGAGATGCTCAACACCAGAATCACGAACAGCGGCCTGAACTTACTGAAATTCATCCATTTGTGCCCCATCCTACTTTAAGCCGATTATACAATTCTTCCCGGCTGTGCGCCCAACAGGGTACAATCTTAAGGATGAGCACACTCATACAAAGGAGAACATAGGAATGCGCGTGCAGTTGATCCGAAATGCGACGATGATTCTGGACTATAACCGGCACCGGCTGCTGCTGGACCCCTATTTAGCCGACAAGTTCGCGCTCCCATCCTACACCGGGAAATCGCCGAATCCACTGGTCGATTTGCCGCGGGCGGTGGATGATATTCTGCGTGGCGTGGAAGCGGTGGTCGTGTCGCACCTGCACTCCGATCATTTTGATCCGGCGGCGCAGGCGGTGGTGCCGAAGCACCTGCCGCTGTTCTGCCAACCGGACAATGCGCAGGTCATCCAGGAATACGGCTTCCAGCAGGTTATCCCCATCGTGGATCGGTACGACTGGAACGGCATTACGATCAGCCGTGTGAACGGGCATCACGGCCTCGGTGAAGTGGAAGAGAGTATGGGTACGGTGTCGGGGTTTGTGTTTCAGGCGTCCGGCGAACCCACAATTTACTGGGCCGGGGATACGGTGCTGTGTGACGAGGTGCGCACTGCCATCACCGCCGTGCAGCCCGCTATCGTGCTGGTCCATGCGTCGGGCGCGACATGGCCGGTCAGCAGCGGCGAACGTGATCTGATTGTGATGGATGCGGCCCAAGCGGTGCAGGTCTGCCAGCTTGCCGACCCCAGCACCGTGATCGCCGTTCACATGGAAGCGCTGGATCATGGCACCGTCTCGCGGGCCGATCTGCGCGCCGCCGCGACTCAGGCCGGGATCAACCCCGCGAAACTGCGCATTCCCGCCGATGGCGACGTGATCGAAATCTAGCGCGCGGAGAGTTTGCCCCCGGATCGGCCATTTTTGACCGCGATGATCTCCGCCAGAATGCTGAGGGCGATTTCTTCGGGGGACTTGCCGCCGATGTCCAGGCCGATAGGGGTGTGAATCTCCGGCAGTTGGCTCAGGTCGAACCCGGCCTGGGCCGCTCGTTCTTCGCGTTCCTGGACGCGGACAGGTTTACCAATCGCGCCGACATACCGCACGCGGGGACTATGCGCCAGCGCCCGCAGCAGCGCATCTTCAAAGCGCGGTTCGTGGTTGAGCGAGATCACATAGGTGCGGTTATCCACGCCGATCTGTTCCACGACTTGCTCCGGCCATGCGGCCAGCACCTGATCCGCGTCGGGGTGGCGTTCGGGAGTGGCAAAAGCGGGGCGGGCGTCGGTCACGACGGTGCGAAAACCGAGCACCTTTGCCAGCCTGACCAGCGGCACGGCGATCTGCTCTGCGCCGAAGATCAGCAGGGTGGGCGGGAGCATCCGGGGTTCGTACAGCGCCACCTGTCCGCCCGCATACGTGACACTGAGCGGTTTGTCATCCTGCATCGCCACCCGCGCATCGCGCAGGATATGCGCCGCGATTCCCGCCGATCCGTTGGCCGGCACTTGCAGATGCGACTCGTTCGGCGCGGTGGGGGAGGCGGGTGAGCAGAGCGTCACATTCACATAGCGATCCGGCGGCTGCATCAGTGCGTCCAGCAGATCGTGATCCAGCCGCTCGACCAGCACATCGATTTTGCCTTCGCAGTTCAGGCCAATTTCGATCAGCGGATCATCGACGTGTTTGTAATGCAGCATCAAGGCATGGCCGCTGTGCAGAACGTCCTGCGCGGTTTCATAGACATCCGTTTCGACACACCCGCCGCTGACCGACCCCACAAAGCGGTTGCGGGTGGTGATGATCATCCGCGCGCCCAGCGGCTGGCTGGATGATCCGAAAACGCGCACGATGGTTGCCAGCGCCACCGGATCGCCTGCATCGAGCCATTCCGCCGCCTGAGTCAAAAGGTCGTCCGCCATAGTACGTCCTTGTGGTTGCCGTTAATCCCGGTTCCATTGTACCGCTAGCGGCGGCCTTTGCCCTTTTTCTTGCCGCCGCCTTTTTTACCCCAACTCGGTTTGTCGCCGGGGTCCATTTTGACCAGTTTCGGCTGGAACTCGGCCAGCGCCACCACGAGATCGGCCTGATCCGCCATCACCTGCCGGATGTCCTTGTACGCGCCGGGTGCTTCATCCAGCCCCGCCGAGAGCAGTTCCACGCCATCCGCCTTGAGTTTGCGCTTGACGACATCCCAATCGAATTTGTCGAGCGCCGCTTTACGGCTCATCCGGCGTCCGGCCCCATGCGCCGCACTCGCCAGCGCTTCGACATTGCCCAGCCCGCGCACGACGAAACCCGGCGCGCTCATGCTGCCAGGGATCACCCCCAGCACATCCTGTCCCGCCGGAGTTGCGCCCTTACGGTGAACAATCGCTTCCCGCCCATCGACCATTTCCTTCCAGGCGAAATTATGGTGATTCTCGATCCCGCCCAACACCGGAAGCCGCAGCACGTCGATCACCTGGCGGTGAATCACGGCATGGTTGGCGCTGGCGTATTTCCCGGCCAACTCCATCGCCGCCCAATATTCCTGACCCGCTTCTTCGTCCAGATCGAGCCACGCCAGACGAATAAAATCTTTGGGGAGGCTGGGCCGCTGCTGCATGGCGACTTTCGTATAATATTCGGCCATCTCCAGCCCGAAGCGGCGGCTGCCGCTGTGACTGAGCAGCGCGATATACGTCCCCGGCGGAATGGTGCCCAGCGGCGAGTCGATGGCGGAATGGACTGTCAGCGCGCCGAATTCCACAAAATGGTTGCCCGATCCGCTGGTGCCCAACTGCCGCCACGCGAGATTTTTCCGCGCGCGCGCCTGGGGATGTTCGTCCCACAGCGGATCGTCCATCACCTCATGTTCGCGCGGTGTTTCCCACTGCGAACCCGCGCCGAAGCGGGTTTGTTCTTCCAGAATCGCACGAAACTTCTCGCGTTTTTGCTCCAACACATGCGGCGAGGCGTTGAAGACCGTCATTTTCATGCGGCAGGCAATATCCACCCCCACCGCATACGGGATCACGCTGTGATCCGTCGCCAGCACCCCGCCGATAGGCAGGCCGTACCCCTGGTGGGCGTCAGGCATCAGCGCGCCGCGAATCGAAACCGGGAGCCGCACTGCGCGTTTCATCTGGTCCAGCGCGCCCGACTCGATGCCATCCGCGCCCCATACCTGATACGGGGCGGTGTGGTCCAGGTCATAACTCGTGGTGTGGGCTTTACGTTCCAGCGCCCCGATTAAGGCTTCCGCCACGCCGCCATACAGCGGATTGTCTAGAAAATTATCTGGATTTGCTAACACATCTGATAAATTGCTTAAAATCTCGTCAGCGGCATAACCCTCGGCTTCGGCGGTTTGCGCGGCGGCCAGCGCCAGCCCGATGACCTTGCCCGCCGGGAATCCAAGCTGCATAATGTCGTTGCCATCCATGCGTGAATCCTTCCTTATCTCACTGCCAACGCATAAAGGTAAAAATTGATTTACAAGTTTTTTGTTAATCGTTCTTTATTTTGTGCTAAAACCAGTGTATACTCAAAACTGGACTGGGTTCATGATGCCAACACAGCGGCAGTTCTCCGCTTTTATCCGCCTCAGTCGATTACACTTTTTAGCGATGCCTGTGTTATGTTATACACTTGGCATCACGATGGCCCTGAACGAACGCGGGTCGCTGCATCAGCGCCGGCTCGTGATGGGATTAATAATCGAACTGCTGGCCCAGCTCAGTGTCGCCTATTTGAACGACTACTGGGACATGCCCACCGACCGGATCAACACCCGGCGCACCCTGCTCAGCGGGGGCAGCGGCGCGTTGACCACCGGTGTGCTGGCCCCCCAGGTGGCGCTGGTTGCCGCCGCTCTCTGCCAGGGCGGGGCGCTGCTGCTGGCGGCGGGGGTGGGTATCCCGGCGCTTAGCTGGCTTGTCCTGCTGGCGGCTCTGGGCACCGCCATTTTTTACACCGCGCCTCCACTGCGGCTGTCCTGGCATGGGCTGGGCGAGCTGACAACGGCGCTGGTCGCGGTGTTTTTGGTGCCGCTGTGGGCCTACAGCCTGCAAACCGGGCGTTTTAGCTGGACGCTGGTCACGCTCTGTTTGCCGCTGCTGCCTTTTGTTATGACGATGTTTGTGGCGATAGCCGCCCCGGATATGGAGGCGGATCGCCAGGTGGGTAAACGGACATTACCCGTGCGCGTGGGCGAAGACCGGATTATCTGGCTGTACAGCGCCCTGATCGCGTTTGGCTATGGAGCCGCCCTGTTTTTCTGGAACGGCGTGGTTTCAACCGTCGTGCTGCTGCTGATCCTGCCCCTGACCCTCTGGGCCGGGTTGGGACTGCGCGCACCTCTCAGCATCCGGCCCTGGCCGCTGTTGGGCATGATTGTGCGGGCTGCACTGGTGCCCGCCGGATTGCTGATTGTGCTAAACTTAGTTTTGCGTTTCGCCTAAACAATATCTTGGTGTGTTCGGACAAAATACCCATATCTTTCTTTCGGGGCTTTTGTTAAGCTGTTATTGTTTCTGGCTCATAAGGAGCGGCACATGCGTATCATCTACATTGAAGACGATCTGGCGAATATTGCGCTGGTTGAGCGCGTTGTTCGTATGTCTCGCGATATTCTGACTACCTACGTCACCGCCGAAGACGCTTTACTTCACATCATGCCTGGTGACGCTGATCTGATTTTAACCGATATTGACTTTGGCGAAGGCATGACCGGGCTGCAACTGACCCAGGCCCTGCGCGCGCGCGGTGTTGACTGCCCGATTATCGCCATGACCGCCTATGATCTTCAGGAATATGTGCGTTGGTCGGAACAAGTGGGCAGTGATGACTTCCTGGTGAAGCCGGTGAATGTGCCCGACTTGTTAGATTTGCTCGACAATTACCGTCCTTAATATGCTCGTTTTAGCCCGGTAGGGGGGACATATGCAAGGCATCCGTAGTGTAAGCAGTCTGATCTCTGGTCCGGCGGCATTTTTTATCCTGATTGCCTTTTTCCTGCCCTGGATCACCATCTCGTGCAGCGGCACCGAACTGGTTGACGCCTCCGGGTATGAGATGGCAACCGGTATCAAGGTCGATGATGAAGTTTCATCGGAAACCGACTCGTCCGATACGGATGATTCGGATGGCTACCTGTTGATCATCCCCATCATGGCGCTGCTGACTCTCGTCGTGGCGGGCGTACGCCTGGCCGCTGTGGGGACCAGCCAGATGGCGGCAGTTGTCTATCTTGTCGCCGGGGCGTTTGGTTTGGGCGCGCATCTTATCGAATTTATCCAGCTTCAATCCGACATCTCCGATCTGGAAGAAACATCGGGCGAAATTATCGAACTCAGTTATAAGTTTGGCTGGTGGCTCAGCATTCTTGGCTTGATCGCGGTGCTGGTGGCCGCGTTTGTCGCCTTTAGAGAACGTGAACAGCGGGCCGCGCCGTATCCGCCCTATCAACAACCGGGCAGCGGGTACTACGGCGGTCCCTACTAAAAAAGCAGCCGGTGTGGGAAGGAGCCAACACCCAATTTGCCGCACCCAAACTTCCCACACCGGCTGTCGAACCATTCCTTTACCACTACACTGCCCTCGTTTTTTTCCTGACCGGCGACATTTCCAGTACGTGTCAGCTTGCCCTATCGCGGGTCGTATTTTTCCTTAGCATACGGGCAGTCAAAAATCTTTCTCAGTTGAGTCCTGAACATATTCGATTCGGTGGAGTGGCACCCGCCACCCCAACCGCTGTCAGGATGACGAATGCGAGCGAAAACAACCTGCTGGACCTTCTATATTCCTCGCGCGGTCGTGTCTCGAACCGTGCATGGTGTCCTCGCTTTCTCTAGCTGAATAGTTTTTCAGCCGTCGTCACGGGATGATTATTCGCCTCGATCTCGGCGATGGTTTGCTGTGCGGTATAGACGATGTCTTCCAACCAACCCATCATGTCCGCCGGGGTCACAGGCGAGTCTTTGTCCAGCCGGCCCGCGCTTGCTACGTCGTGCAGGCGGTCTAGGGACTGGAACACAGCCTCGAACCATTCGTCGGAGAACTGGAGCAACTGGGGTTGAGTCTTGTAGTACATCATCTACCTCGCTGTAATAAAAATCTCTTTGTCCGGGGCTAGCCCCAAACCCTTGCATTTCCCGAACCAAAATGCAAACGGGGCATGAGTTCGTTTTTGGTCTCATGCCCCGTCGAAGGGTTCTTTTATTGGGTAGGCGGAAAATCTATGGGATTTCCTCCGCTGGCTGAGACCCTATTTCATTTTTCATGAGCAGATAACCCTGATACCATTTATTCAAGCGCTTTGCCGCATCACGTTCAACGCCAAATCCGCAGGGGGCAATTATGAAATTGTCACTGGTTGGTTGGCATAGACCGGATAACATCTCAAAGCTGCCTTTCTAGTGCTGTGTGGTCGAGCATCTCAAGAATACTCGAACCCTGAATGAAAATGCGCCGTACTCCGACCGGATGGCTGACGCGCAAATAACCCGCATCGATGAGTTTTTTCAACGTACTGAGGCTCACACCCAGAATCTCGGCGGCCTCTTGCCGGGAATATACGGCGTCCCGATTAATACTGCGCTTGCCGTCTTTCATCCCACATTACTCCTAATAACCACCAAGTCTAACATGCCCTGTGACGGTTGTCAAGCAATAGGAGCAGATAAGTTGCATCAGGACTTGTTGAAAAGCGTCAGCAAGAGGCCATGACGGTTCAGTGTAGAGCCAAATAACGGCGTGTTTTTCCCCTTTTTCACCTCTTGACTCTCAAGTCGCTGCAAAGTGTATACTGCCCAAATGAAGGCCTTCAACACACAGAGGTTCCCATGTTTAAGATCGGTGATTTTTCCAAATTGTGTCAGGTTCCGGTCAGCACCCTGCGTTATTACGCCAACCTGGGGTTGTTGGTTCCGGCTCAGATCGATCCGCAGACGGGCTATCGGTATTACAGCGTGGTCCAACTGTCCCGGCTGAACCGCATTCTGGTGCTGCAAGACCTGGGATTCAGCCTGGATCAGATCGCCCAGACGCTGCGCGGTGATCTGGCGCTGGACGAAATGCGCGGCATGCTGCGGCTGAAAGAAGCCGAAGTGAGGCAGCACATCCAGGCCGAACAGGACCGGCTGGCACGCATCAACGCACGCTTACGCCAATTGGAGGGTTATATGTCAGACTATGCAGTGATGATCAAGGAACTTCCCGCCCATCAGGTCGCTTCGGCGCGGGTGGTCGTGCCGACGGTGGCCGAAATGGGGCCGCGCTGCCAGCAGATGTTCCAGGCGGTGATCGAATGGGTTTTCCAGAACCAGATTCGCCCGGCGGGTCCGGCGCTGTCGCTTTACTACAACGAGGAATACGTTGAAACGAATATCGATGTGGAGACGGCTTTTGTGATTGATGGCAGCAGCGTCGGCGCGACAACGCCGCACGCCTACCTGCCGATCCAGGTGCGCGAACTGCCTGCTGTCCCACAGGCCGCCTGCACCGTCCACCGGGGCAGTTTCGACCATCTGATCGACGCGTTCCGGGCGGTAGGGGAATGGATCGAGGCCAACGGGTATACGATCTGTGGTCCCTCGCGGGAGGTGTATCTCAGCCAGCCGGGGGATGAGATACAGGTCACGGAAGTGCAGTACCCCGTAACCAAAGGGTAGGGGAGGAACGAGGGGGTGAGGTTCGTCGGGGCGATTCACGAATCGCCCCGCGCTGGCTGCTCTCAATTTAACCTGAATCCGGCACGATTTAGCCTAAATCTCGACGCATTTAGGCTAAATCTTTCCCACATTTATCCCAATTAAGGCTACTTTTATCCCAAAGTAGGTTAAATAAGTAACCTACTTTCACCAAATCCTAACCTACAGCCCGTTAGAAAAAGGTTATTTCGCCGATTCGCGCCAGTGTAGCAAACTGGTCTGCTAGCAGCGGTTATACTGTTTAGCCTTGCTCCAGGTGTGCATCCAGCCAGATCAGCATATCCGCGAACACCTGCGCCTGTTCCGGCTCGTTGTGGATTTCGTGGTAGGCTTTGTCATAGATTTTGGTCGTGAGATCGCTCGACCCTGCCCGTTCCCGGATCAGCGGGATCGCGTCCGGCAGGGTGATCAGGTCCGCGCCGCCGTGCAGCGCCAGATAGGGCAGGCGCAGCGCCGGAAGTTGCTCTGTCACCTGTTCCGCCGCCCCGATCAGCCGGACTACTGCGCCGACTGGTAGTTTGCCCGTCGTGACCAGCGGATCGTTCAGGTAGCGCTCGACGACTGCCGGGTCACGGCTGATGTTCTGCGCGACTGAGGGCACCAGGCGCAGCTTGCCGGATACACGGCTGATGGTTTTGAGCATTCGCGCCGCCTGGGGAGTCGCGCCCGCCGGGATCAGCGCTGTGCCGGTGGTGATCAGCCCGGCGAGTTGATCCTGGTAGCGCAGCGCGAACAGCAGGCTGATCAGCGATCCCATGCTGTGCCCGTAGCTGAAAATCGGTAGATTGGGATATTCGGCGCGGATGCGCTCGAAGCAGGTATGCAGGTCGGTCACATAGTCTGCGAACTGGTCGGTATGCATGCGCGGCCCGTCTGATTTGCCGTGCCCCCGGTGATCGAGGGCGCAGAGGGCATAGCCGCGCGCGGTGAATGCTTCCGCGACATGTGTATAGCGCCCGCTGTGTTCCGCGATGCCGTGCGCCAGCAGCACGATGGCGCGTGGGGCGGAGTCAGGAAGCCACTGCTGCGTGAAAATGGAGAAGCCGTGCAGTCCGGGGAATGTTGCGGTTTGATGCTGCATGACACACCTTTCCTGGGGTGAGTTTAAGGCTATTCTAAAAAAATATTGGCGCAGCCTAAGCCCATTCTATATCCAGACGCGGCACAAAGAAAAACGCCGGAGTATCTCCGGCGTCTTGAAGGGTCTGGCGTGCCATTAGCTGGCCTGATTGGGCACTTCGTCTTCGTATTTCGTCGGGCATTTCAGCGTGATTTCGTCTGCGTAAAAAATGTAGCTTCCATCCGGCTGCTGTTCGAGCTTGCCGGACATGATCGCCTGGGCTTCGGGTTGCAGCAGATCGGGGATTTCCTTGTCATGTGCAATCACCTGCATGCGCGTGGCTTCGGGATCAATGGAGGCTTTGTGCAGCACGGCGGCCAGCCCACCCTGTTTTTTGATCTCGTGGTTATCGTTGGGAATATTCGCCACCACGAACGCGAGTTCGCCCGTTTCGGCATTGAACTTCGGCTCACCGATCACCGCCCCGGAGACGCGGACACTTTTGCCGTGCATATCCGGATCGTTCAGCAGTTCATCGACGGTCACATAATACCGCGCGCCCAGCAGCGTACTGTTGAACAGCAAATAGGCGACGGCACCCAGCAGCGCGACCCCGACGATCAAAAACTTCCAGCGCCCGGCGCTTTTACGCAGACTGCGCTCGCGCGGAATCTGAGGCAGAACAGCATCTTTTTCCCATTGAACTTCAGCCATTGGTTCGCCCTTTATTTATTTTAAGCGTAGTAAATCAATATTTATTGTAGCAATTATTGAGAAAATACTCAAACAAAATGGGGTGGGGCAATGCACCCATTGCCCCTGATAGCTTTAGTTCGAACCGCCCGGCCCGGCTTCCAACTGTGAGGTGCAGTGTGGGCAGCGGGTCGCCGTCAGCGCAATAGTCGATTTGCAGTAGGGGCATTCTTTGGTGTTGGGCACTTCTTCCTTGACGGGCGCGCGCTTCAGGCGGTTGATCTGCTTGACCAGCATAAAGACGGCAAACGCCACGATCAGAAAATTGATCACGTTGTTGATGAACAGCCCATAATTGATGGTGGCTGCTCCCGCTTCTTTGGCCTGCGTCAGCGAATCATAATCGCCGTCAGACAGATTAATGAAGAGGTCCGAAAAGTCTACATTGCCGAGCAAACGGCCCAGCGGAGGCATCAGAATGTCATTGACCAGCGACCCGACGACGGTGGTAAACGCCGCACCGATGATGATACCAACGGCTAAATCAATCACATTTCCCTTAATGGCAAATTCTTTGAATTCATTGAATAACTTACGCATGGGTGATTCTCCTCCTTATGTAATTAAACTTATTGATTACGGGGACGTGCCCAATAGGCACCGCCGACCACTAGAATCGACGCGATCCCCATAATGATCACCAATGTGCTGACTCCTTCGGGAACTTCGTCCGGTTTGGCTTCATCGGGCGGCCAGGATGCCATATAAGTTTCCAGGTCTTGCAGTTCCTGATCCTCCAATGGGCCGCCGCTGCTGGCGGCAAATGCGGGCATGTATGGGTTATCAGTGCCCGTGCGCAGGACGGTGATCACCGTTTCATCGAATTCAAAAGGCGGAAAGTCGGGCGGTACACGGCCATTCCCCGCGCGCCCATGACAACCGTTGCAGTTTTGGGCATAAACAACCGCACCCGCTTCGGGATCGCCGAAGTAATTGGGCACTTCGCTCACGCCCGCCTGGATATTGGGTTCTGGGAGTTCAGGGGTCGTTCCGGTTCCCCAGGTTTCAATATAGGCCATCAGATCATCAAGCTGATCCTCGCTCAAAATGCCGCCATGTGCCTGCGCGTAAGGGGGCATCGCCACCCCATCCGCTTGCTGAGCATCGCTGCCGCTGGCGATCTGTGCGCGCGTTGTGTCAGGATTGTAGTGGATTTCCACACGGAAGGCCGGGCCGCTGGCAACCGCTTCGCCCTGGGGACCATGACACATCTGGCAGAATTCAGCATATACCGCTGCGCCTTCGATGGGGTTCGCGCCTTCTTCGCCGCCTCCCTGTGCCCCAACGAATGGGACGATGCCCAATACAGCCAGGATGATCAATACAGCGGGCAAGACTGGACGTTTCATGGGCGTCTCTCCTGATTGGATGGCTACATGGTTGATTATACTGCAAGGCGTAAATTTGCGGCGAAGCGGGTATTCCAGGGGAGGGAACCTGATTAATTCAGTTTATATTAGAATAATGCTAAATATTGAAAATACTATTGTAAATTATTCGCGATGAGCTACTATTTTTCGCCTGAAAGGAAGGATACGAACATGGTTAAAATCGCTTTTATGTGTGAAACTCCGACTCAAGTCAGCGCGCATTTTGGCAGCGCGCCATTGGTGGTTGTGGTAACAGTGGAAGACGGGCAGGAAGTGAGCCGCGAAGTACGCGAGCGCGGTGGCTCACAGGGGCATGAGCATCAGCATGAACACGGCCACGATCACCAGCACGATCACGCACACCACCAGCACGATCATACGGATAAATTCGCGCCGCTGGCCGATTGTCAGGTGATGATTGTCGGCGGCATGGGCAGCCCGGCGATGGCGCACGCGAACCAGATGGGGATGCAGGTGTATCTGACAAAACCCTCGACTGTCGATGATGTTCTGAAAGCGTACCTGAGCGGCGAACTCACCAGCGACAGCAAACGCATCCACTATCATTAGCGGTACGAGGCGAGGCACTACTCAGTGCCTCTTTTTTGTTATTTTTACTATCCTGACCCCGCCTGCTGTTCAGCTATAATACGCGGACAGTACCTCTGGAACTGCCTGTCACGAAATGGAGAAAAAGATGGGGGAAAGCAATGTTTCGACTGCGGGGGAGCCGAAAGGTTCGTCTAATCCGCTGAGCGTTCGTAATTTCCGGCTGTTATGGATTGGTGAAAGTGTTTCACTGCTGGGCGACCAGTTTGCCCTGATCGCGCTGCCCTGGCTCGTGCTGCAACTGACGGATAATGCCCTGGCGTTGGGCCTCGTCATGGCGCTGTCAAGCATTCCGCGCGCGGTGTTTATGCTGATCGGCGGCGCATTCGTGGATCGTTTTTCGCCGCGTCATGTGATGTTCACGTCGAATTTGGCCCGGATGATCCTGGTGTTGGGGCTGACCGGGGTGATTCTGGCGGATCGGGTTGAACTCTGGATGCTGTATGTGTTTGGGTTGGCGTTTGGGCTGGCCGATGCGTTTTTTATCCCGGCGCAAAGCGCGATTGTTCCCCAGGTGCTGGATGAAAAACAGCTTCAGACCGGGAATGCACTGGTCCAGGGCATGGCGCAGTTGAGCCTGTTTTTGGGGCCGGTGCTGGCGGGTGCGGTGATTGCCGTCGTCGGCGGCTCGGCCAAAGACCCCAGCCGAAGCGGGATCGGCCTGGCGTTTGGCCTGGATGGGCTGTCGTTTCTGGCGTCGGTGGTGGCGCTGTACAGGATGCAGGTGAGCCGTCCCGTACCGACCTCGGATCAGCCTGCCGTGCTCGACTCGATTAAAGAGGGCCTGAAATTTGTGTGGGACAGCATGGTGCTGCGCCTGTTGTTTATTGTGGTGATGGGCATCAACTTTTTTGTGGTGGGGCCGTTTTCGGTGGGGGTGCCCGTGCTGGCCGATGACCGGTTGAGCGGCGGCGCGGCGGCATTCGGGATCATTATGTCGGCGTTTGGCGGCGGCGCACTGGCCGGTATCATTCTGGCGGGCGTGCTGCCCCGGCCCCGCGCGGCACGGTTTGGCACGATTCTGCTGGTGTGTGTGGCGATGCTCGGCGTGGGGTTGATGGCGCTCCCGATTTCCGATGCGACGGCGATTGTCGCGGTGATCAGCCTGCTGATGGGGGTGTTCAACGGTTATGTGAACATCCTGGCGATCACCTGGCTGCAAAAGCGCATTCCCGAAGCCCTGATGGGCCGCGTGATGAGCCTGATTATGTTCGCGTCGTTGGGGTTGGTGCCGGTTTCGTCGGCGCTGTCGGGGGCGATTCTTGATCTGAACATCGAGGCGCTGTTTGTGGGCAGCGGCGTGATGATGATTGTGGTGGCGATGATCGCGCTGCGGGTGCCTGCGCTGCGCCTGATGGGGCTGGAAGCACCGGAAATCGAAGAACCCACATCGATTGGAGATGTGCTGCGCCAGACCAGCGAGATTCCGGCATTACGCACCACGACAGAACTGCCTGTCGTGAAGTTGTAGACGCTTATCAAAAGGGGCACTCGGATGGGTGCCCCTGGAATTAGCCCTGCCCGATTTCGATATAGCGCTTCCAGGTCGCCGGGCCGCTGCCCAACTCGATCACCAGATAACTGGTGCGCGGGGTTTTCGGTTCCCATAGCAGCCTGAGTCCGGCTTCACCGGGGAGGCGGTTGCCTTTGCGGTGATTACACGCAAAACAGGCGCAGGCGGTATTCGACCACGTGTTTTTCCCCCCGCGTGAGACGGGCAGAATATGATCGACGGTGAAATCGCGGCGTGTCAGAACTTTGTTTTTGACCGTTGTACCGGGAACAGCCCCACAATAAATGCAGGTGTAGTTGTCACGGGCGAGAATACCCTGGCGGCTCCAGTGAGCGTGACGGCGCGGGACATTAATGTACTGCCGGAGCGCGATGACCGATGGCACCGGGAATTTGTCGCGGACCGTGCGCAGGAAATACCCCGCTTGCTCCACGACCACCGCTTTTCCAGCGAGTAGTAAATTGATCGCACGTGGGATGCTGATCACCGTCAGCGGCTCCCAAGTGCCTCCATTGAGTAGCAGAACATGCCCTTCAATCATACGGAATTTTGTCCTAGACAGCTTACGACGGGCACCCTGTCGGCGGACTTTCGATCCTATTATACAAAATTTCACAGAATTTGCAGCACCGATCTTCCAGGCGTACGTGAATTTGGTAAAAATTTGGATAGTGGATGGTTGGTATCAGGCGAAAAACAGGGCGAGTTTGGTGGCTCGCCCTGTTTTTGAGATGAGGCTGGTTAGTCGCGGAAGTTCAACTGCGTGATATACGTGTCGCCCTCTTGGGCGAGGGTGCTGCTGAACAGCGATACGACTTCGCCGCGATCCACCACCGCCAGCATGAAAGTGACCGGCGACGGATCGCCCGCGCAGTTAAAGTTGTAGGTCACGTAAATCTGGTAGGTTCCCGGTCTGCCTTCTGCCCAGGTGTAGCGCTCGATGGGGACGGATGCGATTTGCTCACACAGATCGTTGGCCGTTTCGATGGTGGTGGCGCGTGAAAGATCATCCGGCACCGTGATGCGCAGATCAAGATCGGCGCTGGTCGCCCAGATCAACACCACTTCGATCTCGACACCCGGTGTTGGGGTGAACGATCCGCCCGAAAGTTCGAACGGGTTATGTTTAACCACGATCAGCTTGTAATCCGATGCAGTGGTTGCATCCTGAAGCTGCATGTCGATGGTATACGTGCCATCGGCGGGTAGGGGAACATTGAAAATATAGGACCGGTAATAATCAACCCCCGCTGCGTTTGTGCCAATTTCCGCCCCGCCCGGTTCCTGGAGCGACAGCAGCAGCCCGCCGTTACCCATCACGGAATAGGCCCCGATGGTGACGATCTCGCCCGCACTGCCGCTGAAGGTGTAGCTGGTAGCCGTGTGTTCGGGGTCCAAACTGCCGGAAACCGGCACACCGGGTGTAAGTTCACCTGCTGCTTCACCGCTGCTGACCGGGGGCGCGATGGCTTCCGCGTCGGTTTCGATGATCAGGGTATAGTCGCCGCTGGAAGGACCGTTTTCGTAGCCGTAGCGGGTAGCACGGATCAGGTAAGCGCCATCGGCGGGGAGTTCAAAATTTTCGATCAGCGACTCGCCCGCATTTTCCGCGTCGTCATTATTTGCCAGTTCACCGCCTTCGCCATTCATCAGGCTCAGGTAGGTGTCCAGTTCGCCGGAGGTGGCCTGCATGCGGATCGTCAGCACATCGCCCACTGTCCCGGCGAAGGTATACCAATCCTCGAAGTTCTCAGCGGAGATTGTCCCATTCACCGCGCTGTTATAGGTGATCGGCGTGGCGTTTTCTGGTGTCGTGGTGGTGGTCGGTGGCTCCGTGGTGGCAGGGGGTGCGCCGCTGCCCAGGTATAGGGAATATTCACCTGTCGAGAACCCGTTGGCAAAACCAAAGCGGGTCGCCACAATGGTATAGGTGCCGTCCGCCGGGAGTTCGTAGTTTTCAATCGCGGGCATGACGCTGTCCTCGGAATCGTCGGCCTCAACCAGCTTGCTGCCGTCCGGTCCTTCGAGGATCAGATACCCATCCAGCCCGCCCAATTCATCGACCGCACGCGACATGATGATGGTGATCTGATCGCCCTGCGCCCCGGTGAAGGTCCAGCGATCTTCGTAATTTTCATCGCTGATCGTGCCTGCCCCCGAATCCTCATAAACCAGGGTGAATTCGCCGCCCTGCTGGGGGAGTACAACGGGTGGTTCTGCGGTGGCGTCTACCACCGGGACCGCACCTTCAGCCGTCACGCTCAGTGTATAATCGCCGCCCGCAAAACCTTCGGCTTCGAGGAAGCGGGTTGCCACAACGGTATACATTCCATCAGCGGGCAGGGTGAAGGTAATCATCGAATTGGTGGTGATGTCGTCGGCGTCGTCGTTTTCGGCCAGCCGTTCACCCTCTTCAGTCATCAAAACGAGGTAGGTGTCCAGGTCGGTCACGCCCTGCGCATCCATCCGCACGGTGACTTCTTCGCCCGCGTGTCCCTCGAACTGATAGGCCTGCTGCGTATCCGCTTCGCTGATCGTGCCCTCTACCGGCTCCGTGTAGGTGAGCGCCGTGACATCCGCCGGCTCAACAGGTTGCAGATTGGCCGGGGGTGGGGTCATCTGATCGGCGCTCACCACAAACGATCCTTCGCCGGGATCCGCCGCTACCGCATCAAGAAACGCCGTGACAGTGGGCGTCAGCAGCCCGTTGTGAACCACCAGCACCGTGCCATCGGTGTCGATCAGCAGACTGGTGGGAATCGCATCCACCAGCGTTTGCATGGCTAACTGATCGTATTCATCCAGCACGGTATGAATTTCATCCGGCTGGGTGGCTAACCAGGCCAGCGCATCCCCTTCGGTGTCGGATGTGTTGACGAACAGCACATCAAAACTGTATTCATCCGGGGACAGTGCCACATCGACCAGATGCGGAAATTCCAGGCGGCAGGGTGGACACCACGACGCCCAGAAATTGAGCAGCACCGGGCGGGTGATGTCCGCAAATGTTACCGGATCATCCCCATTCAGGCCGAGCAGTTCCCAATCATCCAGGGTATCGCCCACGACTGAGTTCGCCAGTGCATTCGCGGGATCACCCAGGTTGCCGCCGATCCAGTAGGTGTAATTGTAGGTGCGTAAATTTTGCAGGTGGGCGGCCAGGGCCAGTTCGTCGAGGGATTTATCCTGGGCCATCGTGGGCGCAGCACTCAGCGCCAGACCGATCACAAGCACGAGACTGAGCAACACATGAAAAAGGCGCATCTTTTTCGCTCCGGCTATTGGAAGAACACAGGTATTGGGGCGCGTTTATCCTCGCGTCAAGTTCAGGGTATAAGCACCGTGCGACATTCCGTCGGCTTCTAAAAAGCGCGTCGCTATGATCAAGTATGTACCGTCCGCATTCAGGGTAATCCCATCCAGTTCGGCCAGGGGTTCATAAAAATATTCAGTGGTTTCGGCCACACGTTCCCCATTTTCATCGAGCAGCACCAGATACGGTTCCAAATCCTCACTCACCTGGGACATCTCTACGTTGATTATGTCTCCGGCCTGACCCTCGAACTGGTAAACCTGTTGGAACTGTTCGTCTGAAAGTTCGCCTTCGATGATCTCATCAAACTCAATTGGCAGCGCATCCTCGGCTTCAAACTCGTCAATTTCCGCGGTGGGGATGACATCGGCATAATCCGCCGGATCAAAACTGCCTTCGCCAGGATGTCGTGCGACAAATTCAAACAGGGCAGCATGCGCGCTTGTAAAACTGCCGACATGGATCGCCAGCACAGTGCCATCGGGCTGCACCAGAATATTGGTAGGAATGCCCAGCGATCCCACCGTGTTCAGCAGCACCCCATCCGGGTCCATTTCGACCTGAAGCCCGTCAGGCTGCTCGGCCAAAAAATTCTTGGAGTCGTTGGAACTTTCCAACGAATTGATGAAGATCACATCATACGCATGATCTTCGGGAGCCAGCGCGATTTTTGTCAGATGGGGGAATTCCTGTACGCAGGGGCCGCACCACGAGGCCCAGATGTTGAGCAGCGTGGGGCGTTCCAGATCGTCCCACCCGGTTAATGCTTCTTCATACGGCCAGGCGGGTTTCACCTGCGAAGCCGGATCGCCCAATTCAATACCGGGCAGAGTCGTAAAATCGCCGGTACGCTGGTTGTGCAGATGCACGCGCAGCGCCAATGTTTCAAATTCAGCCGCATCATCATCATCTTGAGCGTATCCGCTGGAAACCGGCAGCAGCCCATCCAGCAGAACGATTACAATCAGACAAGTTGCTAAACGCGAGATCATAGGGAATCCTCGTTTAAGAAAGGTCTATGAGCCAAGTGTAGCATGGCTTTTATAAAACTGCGCATGTTGATGATAGCCGTTGAATTAAATAGAATAAATGTTGAGAATACTGGCAAATTAATTGTGAAATAGAGTATGATATGCTTTGATATAAGGCCGATCCAAGAAAATAATTCCCCACAGCCTGTAGGTTTGACTCCCCTTCCCTCAGGGAAGGGGCAAGGGGGGATGGGGTAAAGAAAATATTGGCGCAGCCTAAAATCTTTATGCATGGTAGAGGAGCACACGCTTGATCGCAGAAATTGGGATGATGTCTACCGGCCTCGCGCTGGTGGCGGCGGCCTATGCCATCCTGGCTGCCGGTGTCGGCGTGTATCTGCGCCGCGATAAATGGGTGGTCAGCGCGCGGAATGCGGCGCTGCTGACGTTTCCGCTGCTAACTGTTTCCTGCTTAATCATGATTTATGCCCTGCTGAATCACGAATACAGTCTGGATTATGTGCGCCAGACCACCGACAACGCGACTCCCTCGTTTTATCTGTATACGGCGTTGTGGGGCCACCAGGAAGGATCGCTGCTGTTCTGGTCGTGGCTGATGAGCGCCTTTACCTTTGGGGCGCTGCTGCTCAACTGGAAATCGGAACGGCGGCTGATGCCGTTTGTGATTGTGGCGACGATGGTCACGCTCGGTTTCTTTTTGATTTTGAATAATTTTTTAGAAAACCCCTGGAAGCGCGTCTGGGCCGAAACCACCAGCCAAAAGGTTCAGATCGAGGCGGGCATGCTCAGCGGTACCACCGCGTTGTTTGCGCCGTCCGATGGGGCGGTGGTTGCCGAAGCGCCCGATGGTCAGGGGCTGAATCCGCTGCTGCGGCATATCGGCATGGTGATTCACCCGCCGATGTTGTACCTGGGTTTTGTCGGCTTCGTGATTCCGTTTGCGTTTGCCTTCGCGGCGCTGGCGACTGGGCAGTTAGGCGCGGGCTGGCTGCGCGCGACACGCGGTTGGGCATTGGTCGCCTGGCTGTTTTTGAGTCTGGGGCTGCTGCTAGGGGGGCGCTGGGCGTATGATGTGCTAGGGTGGGGCGGCTACTGGGGCTGGGACCCGGTGGAATATTCCGCGCTGCTGCCCTGGCTGTCGGGACCTGCGTTTTTGCACAG
>CAYYNB010000101.1:0-21387 GCA_964472565.1 uncultured Anaerolineaceae bacterium | reverse complement strand
TCCATCTGGGTCTGGGGATGCCGCCGCCAGTTGCCGGGGTGGTCGAGTAAGGCGGCCACCGGCATGACCCGCAGGCCGATGATCCGGTTGCGGTACGGTCCAATCATCGCGGGCAGCGCAGTCGTATCACTCATCGCCACAACACTCCGAGTACGCGTATAATCCCGGCCCATAACATGGCCGAGAGGGATAGTCCCACGAGAATGCCCGCACAACCGTGATGTTGATGGTCGTCCATACCCCTCCGGCGGTAAACAAAAAGAGCCACATCGCTGCGGCTCCTCGCATGCACGACCCGCACTGGAGCACGGGCCTCTGTAATTGGTGCTCACCGGTTGATCAGACGGGTGAGGTCAAACGTAGCGTGGTATTTCTCTGAGCGCCACGCTCACTCTTTCCGGTGCGGTCCATACCAGGCGGACTGACGGCGGGGTATCCCCTGCCTGCCGCCCGGACCAACAACCGGGGTGGTATTTCTGTCCACGCCCCACCCGGCGCTGCATCCATTTTTTATGCCCGCTCATAACCCAACTTTCACCGGACCACCTCAAGGGGGTGGCGGCGGGCCTTCGGGTTTGAAAGGAACAGCCAAGCCGGGGCCGCGTGGGGGAGGCGCGGCCACTGCTCAGTGTGGGGCTGCTGCGCACAAGGTGGTTTATCACAGGAGGAGGGTGGAACGTTCGCTGCACAGCCCCGGACAGCGAACCGGATGGAGACCGGAAGAGCAGGGTGACGGTTACGGGTAAAACCGTCGCGGCGAGTGGGGCCGGTCTCCTCGCCCACGTGGGTCTGCTGCCGCACTCGCGCTCATCTTTTTGCGTGATCAGGGCCGTTTCCGCCCCCGCAAAAACATCCTGGTAAGGCGGACAGAGGGGACCCGTTGGGAAGTCCGCATCCTCTGTCCGGTCACGCGCGCGGTGGAGATAGCGGGCCACGGCGCGCATTCGTATCCTCAATCTTCATTTTAGCACGGGTGAGCTAAAAAAGCTGTTTCATTCTGTTTCTTTTTTTGAGGCTGAAATGCAAAGTAGTAGTGATGTCGATTGGCGGTTATCGGCACAGCTTTAACCAGCTGATAGTCCACCAGCTTGCGCAGGTGACGATAAGCTGTAGCGCGACTATAGAGGTTGGCAGTTTCCCATAAGGATACACCCACCGCGTATCCCAGCAAAAACTCACGGGGGCTGGTTTTCAAAAACAGCCACAGGGGACGCGGCAGCCGCCGGATACGCGGATGATTCAGGATGGCCGCAATCCGCTGCTCCTGTTCCGGCGTGGGTCGGGTATCTTCCAAAACATTGAAGTGGTGCCCACACTTCGGGCACCGGGTATCGAACAGGGTGAGATCGAAGAGGGGGAGTTGTGTGCTGGTCGTTGTCATACCTCCAACACCGTCTCCAGGCGCTGGCGAATGGCCGCGCGCACGCTTACATCATCTGTATATACCATCCCGCTTTCGCCTGCTGTTTGCTCGGAGACCTGTTCGCCGCCTGCGGATTCCACACTATCATTATATACAGTGTGATTTTCACGACGGTCCGCCAGCCGCGCCAACACATCCCCGTGACACGGCAGCGGCGCGCAGTAACAGCCTAATCGTTTTCCTTGCAGTTCACCCAACGCGGCCAGCAGCAGCGGCTGCGTCTGAATCCAGGCTTCGTATTGGACGATGACTTCCTCACGGGTACCATCGCGCCCGATCACAAATGGATTGCCCCATTTCGAGGGGCGTCCAATATACACGTCACACCGCGAGCGATCACCGCCGACATTAACAACGATGGTAGGGGATTCAGATTCCAGCGCTGGCGCAGTGGGTTCGCGTTCCGGCTGGTTTTTAGGTGCCTGTGCAGGTGGTTCGGATTTCTTCCCTATCTCTGCCCGCTTCCACTGCGGCAAATCGGGCACAATCGTGTGCGAGTTGCGTTTTTCCGGCGGCACATACCGCAGCCCCACTGCTGCGAAGTAGTCTTGCTCCTCGGGTGTCGGAACGAATGTCCCCGTGCGGATATCGATCAGTCCGCCATCCTGCTGGCGGTACGGGGTGTGGTTTTTGATATACGTCACCAGCGCGTGGCCGAACTCCGCTGGGCCGGTGCGGATGGTGAAGATGCTGCCCCACTGCGGCGCGGTGGTGATATACAAATCCACCTGGACCAGCGTCGAGAGGCGGGTAATAGCCTTGCCATCGCGCGCGACGAGAAACTTCTTGTACTTCGCGCCCCACGCCGTGATGAAGTCACTGGTCGACAGATGGGGGCGTTTGACGATGAAGTCGCTGATCAGCAGCAAATCCAGCTTCTCGTCGAGCAGGCTGTTAATTTTTGCGTTGGTCACCCCACCAAACAAATCCAACTGGCCGCCATGCTGCACCAGCCTGGGGATTGCGACCAGTTCGATGTCATGCACCTCCCGCTGGCCGCGCCGGATGCTGCCCGCGATTTCAATGCGTTCACAGACGGGCGCAAGTAAGGTGATGAGGTGATCCGCCAATTGGCGGCCAAGCGCCAGAGTCATAGGACGTCCAGAACTCATAGCGTATTCCCCCCTTTTTTCAGATAACAGAAGAGATAGGCAGGCATCACCCCGCCGTTGATTTCATTCGAAACAGCAACAACACACCCCTCATCGGCAGTTGATAGCAAGGTATCCGCGAGATCGACCCGCGCCGCATAACCCACCTTTTCAATCGTCTGGAGGAGCCGCTCAAGTTCGGTCATTCCGGGTTCCCGTCTTCCGGTGTATCCTGCGCATATATTTTCGCTCTTTGCTCAAGCAAAGATGCTGCTATTTCTTCTTGACCTAAAACGCGCAACATCTGCGCTGCGCCATCTAGTGTATTAGCAACGCCTCGCCGCATCTCTTTTATTGTTTCGGCATTTTTAGGGATAGCGAAGTCTTGTACTTGTGTAGGGTCGACCGTTTTATGTTTAACGGACAGAGGCAGATATGCTCGTTGCATCTGAGTACCTTCGCGTATTAGCTCTTCAAGTGTCAATGAGCTTTCAGCATGATAGTATTGAGTGAGCCGCGTGACGCTGAAATTGGCATAAGGCACTGAAGCCTTATATTCGCCCGAAACCGTTAGATCGTAGATCTGCTGCGTGTGAATAAATTCAACCAGAGAGAGCGCAAAGTTAATGTCAGACAAAATATCTCCGGGCGCGATAGCGAACCATTCCCCGGCACGACGATATTCTTTATAACGGTGATGAAAAAGCGCTTCTAACGTCCTTGCGTCCTCTTCAGTTTCAAGTTTTATGAGTCTCACGGGCACCAAGCGATGGGGGTTTCCAGACTGGAGTTGACGAAGTCGAGTAGTGATATCACAAGTAACACCGATCTTTACGAAATTCGAATCGAAAGTTGAGATGAGATACACGTAATAAGCCATTGGATTCCTCTATATACAGAACATTCCATCGTTTGGGTTTACAGTGAAAAAAGGTAAAGCAAGCTTTTAATGGCCTCTATTGACTCGCGCTCCATTCGCCCTCCAATATGGTTACAAGAGTCTCAACTTCTTGTGCGCCAAGAATCTCATCAACCCAATTCATCGCTACCACCGAAGCTCTCAGCATGGATACAAGTGCGTTACGAACCAGATCGGGTGTCAGTTCCTCACCAGGGGTGATACCTTGAAGAGTCGCAACCGCGCGCACAATCGCAACGGCTTCATCAATATCATTTCGAGGCGTAATATGCGGCGGCGGTTGAGATATCGGTGCTGCATAACCGCGCGGCTTAGCACGCGGCCCATCTGGTGGAATATCGCCCGTTGGCTCGTCAAGAATCACCGCCTCTTCTTCATAACCTCGCTGCGCCTCTCCGTCACTGACATAGCGCTGAGGAGTGGGTTTAGAGGAGGGTTTGGGTTTAATACGATAACTTTTGCCATCTGCTCCACGCCGAACGATTTGTTCAGGTGCGTAATTTTGCGCACCTGAATCCGAGTCAACATCGGCATGACTCTGAACCGATAATTCACTCCGCCAATTCCGAATAGTTCCCTCGGCCACACCTAATTGAGCTGCAATCGCGCGGTTCGACCACGTCGCCCATTCATGACCTCGTTTGACACGCCGCTCCAGAAGATACCGTTTATCCGCATTCGACAACTTCAACCCATGTTTCAGATTGGCATCTTCAGCGTATTCAATGGCTGCTGCGCGTCCACCAGGGCGAATCTCGCCCACCAGCGGCGCAATCGTCTGCTCTTCAACGGCGCGTTCAATTGCTCGCCGTGTGGCTTCGGTACGATGAAAGCCGCTGGAGAGAATAAGCTTGCCGGTCTCCGCATCCCGATACAACACAATCGGTTCATCGAACTGGCCGCCATTGAGCAGAATCTGTACATACTTCTCCACCGTCTCCTCGTCGAGGCCTGCCACGCGCACCTGGACGTCCTGATCCACCAGGATTTCGTCCAGACTGATAGGCCGAGTAAGGACCTGTTTGCTGTCAATCTCGTCCAGCAGATTTGGATCGCCAAAGATGAGATCCGCCGCTTCCTTGAGCATGTAATCCGGGCGACGGAAGGCCGCCGCCCGATCCTTGCCACTGCGTCGACTAGCCATGGGCTGCCCCCTCGACGCGATCTACCATTTTCCAGACACTGCTGGCGGCGTCGTGCGTCGGCGCATGCGTAAAAACCGGCAGTTCATACGCGGCGGCTTCGGACCAGACTATCGACAGCGGAATCGGCGGCCAGACCAAATCCCCAAACTCACGCTTTAGGTCCGCCAGGTTCTCCTGATGTTCCAGGGTGCTGGCACGGAATTTATTCGGCACAATGCCTGCGATTTTTACCTCGACGCCGTGGGTGCGGCGAGTAGCCTGCAGGCGGGTGAAACTCTCCATCAGGCCATCAAAGCTGAGCCGCTCGCATTCGGTCGGATAAAGAATGTAATCGGTGGCCAGATAGATCGCACCGTGCAGCAGCGAGGGCGTCGGTGCGGTGTCAATCACCACATACTCAAAACGGCTGTTGAGCTGTTTCAACCGCTCATCCAACGCCCAGGCGTTGGAGATGGAGTTGGCGATGTTGCGCGTTTCCACATTCGATCCCAGTAGGTACAGCCGGGTTGACCCCTCGCCTCCGTACTTGCTGGGATCTATCGCTTTGAGCACTGTTTTGAAGGGCGCATCGCGGACGAGTAAATCGTAAATTCCCGGATACTTGGCAACTCCGACCGACAGGGTGGCATGCCCCTGTTCTTCAGCATCCACCAGCAGCACCCGGTGACCGCGCGCGGCGAGACCGGCGGCGAGATTCACAGCAATGGTGGTTTTCCCAACACCGCCTTTTTCATTCAAACTGGTAATGACTTTCATGGCGTGTTACACTCCTTGACGTTGTCTAGAGGGCTGGCATCACCTGGCGGCGATGCCAGCCCTTTGCATTGAGTTTTAACGAGTTATGGGTTTCCCCTATTCCGTTGCAGCCCGGCCATGCCGCACATGACATGCAGCGTTGCCCGGCAGTCCCCCAGCGCATCGTGTGCCTGGTACTGGTAGCCAAAATCCGCCGACGCGCTGACCAGCTTTCGCCACTTAAAACTGCCGAAGTAATCCGACCAGTCGCCATAGTACGCGGCATAGGCCAGCATCGCGCAGTACGGACTCTCGACCGGAATCGGCGGTAGCCCCCACACTGCACAGCACCGGTGGAGAATCCCGGTGTCATACGCTGCGTTGTAGATCACCACCGGGCGCTGGAAGAGTGTTTTGATCTGCGGATACAAGTCCAGAAACGTTGGGGCGTTTGCCACATCGCGGTTCATGATGCCGTGAATAGCAGTAGCATCACCGGGGATAGGGCAGGTGGGTTTGACACATGTGTTCAGGAGGACGTTGCCTTCCCGATCCACTGCCGCGATACTGACCGCTTCGCTCTGCCCGTCCAGCCCGGTAGTCTCGGTGTCGAGAATCACCAGATCCGGCTGGAAGAGCATCCAGCGTGCCCAGGCTCGCGCCCCCGTGTGGCTGTCGTAAAAACCAACCGGCTCGTCAGGAATGAAACGCATCGCCTTGATGTCCTTCACCCGCTTGCGGCGCAGCCTCGCCAGTGACGGTGGCCTGTTCTGGCTCCACCTTCTCCGCTGAGCCGTGTTTCCAGACGTGAACTGCCTGCTTCTCGAATGCGTCCTTCGCCGCATTCCAATCTCGCATGGCATCTTCGTGCGCCGCGTCGATGTCCACGCCCGCCTGCCAGCACTGCAACGCGAGCCGGTGGTCATCCAGCGCCCGTGTGACTTCCATCTGAAGCGCTTCCAGGTGGCGCAGCGGCAGCAGTACCTGCGTGACGTGCTCGCCCAGCACAATCGTTATCTCCGTCACCGGCTGGTCCGAACGATGTCCGCGATCACTCAGGATCAGCCAGATACCGCCCTGTCCCAGGTGCTGCACCAACCCGGCGGGCATGGGGTCGATCTTCTCCGGCCTGGGTGCTTTTTCCGGCGGCGGGTTGAGGCGTTTGAACTCCTCACCTGCCTCGCGCTCCACATCCCATTCATTCCGTCCATCACGTCGTGGTTTAGCCATTGCCTGATTGATCCTTCTGCTCTTTCAGAGCGCTGATGTAGCGGCGCACACCTGCACCGCGTCGATTTGGATAGTTTCTGCTAATCACGAGGACCCGATAGCCCTGCAGTTGTAAGCCTTTGGTGATAGCGAGCACGGCGTCTCCCATGACTGTCTGCTCTGTCGTGATGCGGATTTGGATCAACTCGCTCATCATTTGGTCCCCCTAATCGACATCCCCTTTTACACTGGACGATATAAGCCGTTTGAATTTCCATTCACATTTCCCTGATTCGGATAGTCAGCGATCAATAGCCCACGAGGTCAATCTCGGTTCGGCGTAAATCGGTAAATTGTGTGAGTTCCTTGCGGAAGTAGAGACCCACCGAACCCGTCGGGCCGCTGCGATGTTTGGCGATGATCAGGTCGGCCTGATTGGGCCGCTCGGTGTTGTCGTTGTAGGCCTCGTCGCGGTAGATGAAGAGAACCACATCAGCGTCCTGCTCCAGACTGCCCGAGTCGCGGAGATCGGATAAGATGGGACGCTTGTCTTTCCGCTGCTCCAGCGCGCGCGACAGCTGCGAAGCGGCAATCACCGGGACATTCAGTTCACGCGCCAACTGCTTCAACTGCCAGGAGATATAACTCACTTCCTGCACCCGGTTGTTTTGGTGGCTGGAAATATCGCTGTGCATCAGCCCGATGTAATCGACCATGATCAGGTCCAGCCCCATCTCGTGAACAAGGCGGCGCGCTTTGCTCCGAAGATCAATGGGGGTAATCGCCGGGGTATCGTCGATGTGAATCGGCAGCCGGTGCAGCCGATTCTGCGCTTCGGTAAAGAGCGCCCATTCCCGATCGGTCAGCTGCCCATTGCGGAGTGTCTCGGACGAGATGCCGCTTTCGGCACTGATGAGACGCTGCACCATCTGTTTTTTCGTCATCTCGACGGTGAAGATCCCGACACGTGCCTTGCGCCGCGCCGCATTGAGGGCTGCGCTCAGCAGCCAGGAGGTTTTCCCCATCCCCGGACGAGCCGCAATGAGAATCAGATCGGACTTTTGGAAGCCGCCGAGCATCACATCCAGGTCGGTGAAGCCGGATGGCACGCCGGTTATTTTTTCACCCGCCTGGGACCGGCGTTCAATTTCACCAACGACATCATCCAGGATCGTTCCCAGCATCGCACCGCGCCGTTCATGGCGCAGCGTCGTGACGTCCAGCACGGCAGTCTCGGCCCGCCGCACCACCTCGTGAATATCCATCTCCTCGGCATGCGCAATCTGCGCCACCTCGCTGGCCGCATTCAGCAGCCGCCGCCGAATGGCCGCGCGCTCCACAATCCGTCCATATGCTTCGGCATAAATGGATGAGGGCGTATGGTTGATCAGGTAGGTCACATAGGCCGCGCCGCCGATTTCATCCAGCCGGTTCTGTGCTTTCAGCTCCTCGACCACCAGCAGGTAATCCATCTTCTCCCCGCGGGCGTTGATACGCAGCAGCGCCTGGTACACCCAGTCGTTACGGGTGATGAAAAAGTCATCGGGCTTCAAAAAGTCCATAACATCAAACAGGCTGGCGGGATTGATGAGGATCGAGCCAAGCAGCGCCTCTGCGGCCTCGACCCTGGGGGGTGCCATCTTCTCCGGCGGCAGCGATATTGGATCAACCCGCTGTCCGTTGTTACTCATGTTGGCCTCCCCGTAAGCCCAGTGCTTCTCCGCTCATCGTGATCCAGACCGCCTCACTTTTCAGCCGCCGGGCAGTTTTGTAATCAAACTGCTCGGATAACGCATCAAAGGTTAGATTGGTCGTAATCAGTGTCGGCAGTTTGTAGTTGTAGCGGTGGTTGATAATGGCAAACGCAATCCGGCTTCGGTCCTCTTTTTCGGTCCCATGTCCCGCGTTCCCCAAATCATCAATGAACAAAACAGGCACTTGGCTCGCGAACTGGATCAGATCGTCTGAAGTGCCGTCGCCGTACCCCGCCTGGATGCAGCGCACCAGAGATTCGTAAGTGATGGCAAGTCCGACTTCTTGTTCAATACGCTTGAAAAACGCCGCTGCCGCCAGGTGTGTTTTACCCATATCGGAAACGCCGGAAATAACCAGAGAGCGATAAGACGCCTGTTCCATGACCACCGGGGCTTGCAAACGGAGAACCCTGTATGTCAGATCACGCCGCTCGGCCCACAAGCTGGTCGCCTGAACAGCCGCCCCCTTGCCGTGAAGCAGCTTGTTGGGGAGATGGGCAAAATCCTCCAGGCCAAATTCACGCAGCTTAGGTGAGGCGTGCAACCAATGATTCCCAAACTTCCGCTCTAGCGCCGCCCATTTGCGCCGCCGTATTTCGGCGGGGTCCGTGCAGGCGGGGCAGGGGACGGGAATGTGGTAGCGCGGGTCGGTTGGTGGTAGATTGGACGGCAGGACGAAGCCTAAGCCGCCGCACACCTTGCAAGTGCGACCCTCCTGATCCAATCGGTACCGGAGTCCGGCTGGAATATCGCTCATGATTTTCCCCCCATCTTTCGAAGTTCGTCTATTAACGCATCTTCCTGTTCAACCGTCAGCGGATTCTCAGGGTAGATCAAGGTTAAATCACGCGGCATGCCCGGCTTCCGCTCAGCTAGCGTGCCATTTGAACCAGACTTAAGGCTGTCGCGGTATTCTCCTATCGCGGCCAATACACCTGTCACCCGACGCGAGAGATACTCCCCCTTACGTTCCAGTGCTGCTCGTAAATGCTCCGGCGTGATTTTGGGATAAGACGCCAGAACGTTAGATTGATAAGTATTCAGGTCGATCATGGCTTGTTTGCCGATCTGTTGATCAGGCTTGATCCCCCATAACACCTCGGCCAGCACATCCTGGAGCGTGGAAGTACGCCGGTTCAATTCAGGTCGCGTTTTAGAGAGTGAGGTTGGTTTACGCAGCTTTTCAACGCGCTGCCCGCCCTGATCCAGTTCGATAACGACCATTTGCGGCGTGAAGCGTTTGAGCACGGCCTCGTGAATAACAGGGAAACGAGTCTCATCCTGCTCATCGACCCAATAAACCGTATCCCCAACCGACAACCCCCACCGGGTTGCTTGATCATCATCGCCCAGATGATCGATTTGATTCCCCGGAGGCGCAGCCCCTTGCGGGCTGTCGCCATTGGTGGTTGGACATGCCGAGTCTGAATCTGGATAACTCTGAGTCTGGATAGAATCTGAGTCTGGATAATGCTGGGAACTGGAGTTCCCATTCTCGCCGAAGGTAGGTGAACTGGAGTTCCCATCAGTTAAGGCATTTGAGTTCTCATTATCGCCTTCGGTTGGGGAACTCAAGTTCTCTTTACCGTCTTGGTAAGATGAGGAACTCAAGTTCTCTTTATTGTCTAATAACCGATGCGTGGGGGTGCCGCCGATTCCTTCACGACCCTTGCGAGGTTGAATCGGGCGTGCTACTTTGGGTTGATTGTTCTGGGTGCGCCACTGACGGCAGGCTGACTGCGTTTCAAAGGCGCGATAGAAGTTGGTTGACCGGCCTTTTTTATTGTTTCGCCTGGTCACGGCCATCCAGTCCGACGCCTCCAATTCAGCGACGTATTTACTGACCGTCTTTTCGGAAACGCCCATGGCCTCGGCGATTGACTCGCGGCCTTCGAAGTTCTGCCCGTCTCCCTCACGCCATTGCGCGTAAGCGAAAAGACGTACCGCGCCCTCGCTGATGCAGGAGTTCAGAATCAATTCAATAGGGACCTGGGCGTAGGTCCCGCGCTGTTTGTCAGTTAACTGTCCCAGGTTCATGACAAAACTCCTACGCAGTTCTGACGCTGAGGGACTTGTACCTGACAATTTAACGTGTTAAACTTTCTGTAGTTCATGATGCTTTCTCCATCATGGGCTAATCCACCCACCAGAAGCCGCCCCCGCGGCTTTTTGTTTGGGTGGAGACGAACGATCCATCAGCACACCTCACGCCAATGTGAATACGGGCTGGGTCTCGCGCACGGCCCGGCGAGCTTCCTCGACCAACCACGCGCCGTCTGGATGGCGCATGCTCTTCAGCCAAAGGGCATGCGCTAAGGCACGGTGCGGGTCCCCATCGGCAATGAGGGTCCTCACCGTTTGACTGCCGGATTGCAGCATCTGAGCCAAATAAAGCACTCCCTCCATACGCATCAACCTTCTATGCACACGGCGGGAGCAGGGGCAAAAAGCGAAGTTTTGTACAGCGTGGCAGACACACGTATACTTCGTTTTAGCCCTCACGCGGCGGTCCGTGCCGGTGCAGGGTTAGACTGGCGAAGGTGGTTAAGTGCATCTTCGCCAGTTGCGTTGTTTATTTGTTTGTTAAAAGTTAGTGTTGCGTCAGAAAAGCGACAGATCAGCGACTCCTCTACTGTTCATGAATAGTGCTATCATGTGTGATGGAGGAGATAATATGAAACTCAATGAACTACTCGATCTATTTCTCCGGGTGGATCGTGCCCCGCAAACACGCTCCACATATAAACGTTTTTTGACTCGTTTTGTGGATGCGATTGGCCCAGAGCGTCCCGCTGAACTCATTCGCACTGAAGACCTGGATGCGTATATCCTGGAGATGCGGCAGAACAAATTGAAGTTTGCCAACCATCCCAAGCGCCCAGTGGTCCATAAACCCCTCTCGTCGGTAACGGTTTACAAAAACATCAAAATGATTAAGACCTTTTTCGCCTGGGGCGAGGAGCGGGAGTTTATTCCCCAATCGCCTGCGCGTATACTGCACAATCCCCGCCCGCAGCGCCCGCTGGGTCAGGGCAAAGCAGCAACGGACGAGGAGGTGGAACAATTACTCTCCGTTGCATTGCACCAACCACGCAACCGCGCTATTTTGCTGGTACTCATTCGTTCGGGTTGTCGAGCGGGGGAACTGGCGGACTTGAGGGTCGGCGATCTGGAACTTGGATCCGCCTCGGCGTTAGTGACAGGCAAGGGCGACAAGCGGCGGCGCATCTACTTCGATCAGGAAACGGTAGACGCCATCAAAACATGGCTGCAGATGCGACCCGACGTCGACCACGATCATGTGTTTATCTCGATACGCGGTCACGGCCCGCTCAACGCCCAGTCGGTTTCCCAGATCACCCGCCGGTTAAGTAAGGCAGCGGGGTTAAGCCGCAGGCTTGGTGCGCATTCATTTCGCCACCGCGTCGGCCTGAAATTCGCACGCGCCCATGTTGCGCCGCGGGTCACTCAGCATTACCTGGGTCACACCAACATCCTGATCACTTTGAGTTACTATCAGGATGTAGATGAGTCTGACTTGAGAGATGCGGGACAAATGTTGTAAGCACAAGGTGCAAATAAAAAAGGGCCGCTGTAGTTATCCACAACGGCCCTTTTTGATTTTATTGAGTGCCAAACTGATCCAAACTGTCGATAAAGGTGGTCGGGGTGCCCGGACTTGAACCGGGGACCTCTGCGTCCCAAACGCAGCGCGCTGGCCAACTGCGCTACACCCCGAAACCAACGTTAGTATACACGGCGGAATGTAGGCTGACAAGGGGCGAACTCTGAAAACGAAAGAAAAAAGAGAACCGCCTGTGGAGAGGGGGGGGGCACCACAGGCGGTTCGTTATTTTTTGGCCTAACCATAATCATCGGCGACGCGCATCTCCGTATTATGCCAGGCCCAGCGTCTTGAGTGCTTACTACAAGCCACCTCTATCCCATTACATGAGCCACTGCATCCTATCTCTTCAAGACGCTTATGAACATGATAATAAACCGGGATGCTTAGTTGAGAATGAGGGGTGTATGAGAGAAATATGAGAAAGAAAGAAGGCTAAAAATAGGCTAGGATTCGTCCGAGTCTTCCCCAAACAAACGCATCCACTCGGCAATTTCATCAGGGGTTAGATGGGGATTCGGATCACTATCGTTGGGAACACTGGGAGAAATTAACTGCTCGGCAAAGTCGCCCGGTGACAGCACTCGGATGCGGCGGCGCATGGCGGCTTGAGTGATCTGCTGATCGGCTGAAATTACAATGAAACGGTTGGGATCATTGAGTTCGCGGATGCGCTCTAAAAGAATACCATCGGCGGTAGTGCCGCCATGTGCAAATACGACTTTGACGCTGTAAGTTGATAGATCGCGCGAAGGGCCACCTGGCAATCCTTTGTCAAACACGACAGTACAGCTTTGTTTTTTGCGCCCCATGAATGCTCGTAAGCGCTCGACCAGTTTGGCTTCGTCGTTGGGATCATCCAACCGCATACCGGGAACGTGAGCGATTAAGTTATGCCCATCAATCAGATAATGCATCGTTATAACTGGAGCATACGATCTGGGAAGTCAGTGGTTAGCCCATCAATCCCATCGTGTATAAGCTGGCGTGCAATATCGACTTCGTTTACTGTCCAAGCGGTGGCTTGTAATCCGTCCTCGTGGAGACGCTTCAGGGTTTCCGGCGTGTAGAGCGAGTATAGTACGTTGATGGTTTTGAAATTGTATTCAGTGGGTATCTGATGGAACCATAATTCCGAGATCGCGATTTCAGGAGCGATTTGGTAACAGGTGTGCAGCGATGGGTGGTAGAAGGAACGAATCTGGGTTCGGCTAACCAGATCGTACTTCCGAATCAGTTGGATAATTTGCTCTTCAATACCGGGATACCGCCAGGGATTTTTGATCTCTAAAAATACGAGCAAATTTGTGGGGCGTAGAAAATCAAAGACTTCACACAGCGTGGGGATACGTTCACCGTGAAATGCCTCAGCATATATGCTCCCGGCATCCAGTTGTTTGATCTCATCGAGGGTGAGACTTTCAACTGCGCCCTGTCCATCTGTACAGCGCTCTACTGTTTCATCGTGAAAGACGATCAAGTGTCCATCTGCCGCGCGCTGGACATCAAACTCTACTCCATCTATAGCGAGATTGGCCGCGACCTGAAACGCGGATAGTGTATTCTCAGGGGCGAGTCCGCGTGCGCCCCTGTGCCCAACAATGATCGGGTGGCGGTTCGACGCGAGGGGAACGGGGATCGGCGGAAGTGAATTCCAATCAGGGTGCGGCATGATAATTTCCTTCTGTGAATTAGAAATTTGCTTTATAATACCGCGTCTTTGCGGTATTTGGTCGGCCACTGGTGATTATTTTCCCGATTTCCGCACCGCAGTTGGATCAGGGCGATTTCTGGGCGGCAATTGAGGCGCAGGGTAAAACGCCCGGTTCCTATGCCAGAACTGACATACAGCGCCATATGCCTTACCCGATATGCTCCCGCATAATAGATGTGTCCTAGTTTGGGCAGCACGATGGGGCCGAACATAGGGGGACGAATTTGGCCGCCATGTGTATGCCCGGAAAGCTGGAGCATGATATTAGGATAAGCTAATGCGGTACGCGCAAAGTCAGGTTCGTGGGCCAATAGGATGATCGGGGTGTTTGCGGGGGTATTGTGCAATGCTGCGGGTAAATGAGGCGCTCCAATCATAACATCGTCGATGCCGGCTAGGATCACACAATCTGTGCCACGAGTGAGCAGGTGATGCTGGTTGCACAGCATTCCAATACCTGCAAGTTCGGCCATTCTCATCACGGCATCTGCCCCAACATGATAATCATGATTACCGAGTACGCCCCAGACACCATCCGGCGCATGCAGTTGACGCAGCATTTGCTGGCCGTTGTCCAGACCATCTCGTTCCCCGGTACTAAAATCGCCTGTAATGGCAATGAGATCGGGATGCTCACTGTTCACTTTTTCAACAATAGTTGGTAGATAGCGGTCTGTCATCTGCACACCGAGGTGAAGATCGGAAAGGTGCGCGATTTGATAACCATCAAAAGCAGGGGGGAGATTGGGAATCGAAATGGTGAGGCGGGAAATACGAAGCCAGCGCGGTTCTACCCAGTGCATATAGCCCAATGTACCCATGGCTGCACTGCTGGCTCCAGCTAAGAGTTTGAGCCATTTAGACGGCAAGATTAGTCCTCGCTTTGCTGCTTAAGGAGAAGGTTAACGATCACCGGACGGTGATCAGAAGTGCCACTATCGTGACCAACCTGTGCATTGGTTGCCACAAAAAACTCGTTGTGCCACACATAGTCGATGCGAATCATCCGCGGAACATCCAGTTCACCTTCGAGTATGCGCGCTGGAAAAGTGAAACCTAAACCCCAGCCTGCCTCACGGAAGGAATCGACCAGTATCTTGTCCATAGCGCGGTAGGCATCACTTTGATCTGTTGTGTTGCAGTCGCATAAGACAAGGATAGGGATGGTATCTGTTTTTAAGCGTTGGCGCAGGGCGGCCAGTTGCTCGTCCCGAAATTGAGTGTTGTAGGCGGTTGGTGGAAAATAGGGGTGAGGCGTGTGGGGATGAACCACATATATGGCAACCTGTGTGCCGTTTATATCGACCAGGACGCGCAGATGGCGGACATATTTTTGGAATGGGGAGAAGACCTGCTCTTCGAGAATGGGATAGCGGCTTAGGAGGGCAACACCATGTTCTGACTCGGCGGGGTGCAGTGCCTGATAAGGATATTTCTGCTGTTGGGCTAGGAGATCGGCCAAGTCGGGACCAACTTCTTGCAAACCAATGACGTCTGCATCCAACGCATTGATAACCGTGAGCACCTGCTGCGGATCGGATTGGAGGGACAGCGTGTTATAGGTGGCTGCGGTGAGCGGTATATTGTTCCCGGCTTCGGCTGCATCCCGATTCGGCCAGAATAATTCGCCGTATACGACGACGAAAAGAATCAGAATCGGAGCTTGTAGAGCGAGTAGGGGCCAACGCCATCGGGAAAATATTGCTATCAATGCAGCAATTAGTCCACCGAGTGCCCACCAGGGAACAAAGTTATTGGCGAAGGCAATGGTGTCCCACCGTTCGCCCACTAATAACCTCAGTGCGACATAACCTGTCGCGCTGAGGCCATAGATCATTACGCCAAATAGAACCACGAACCAAAGGACTCGCAGCACCCGTTTCAAAAAAGTCATCCGTGCGACCATCCTTCTATTTTCAGACTGTATTCAAATATACACAGTCTTAGCGTGGATGTCTCGTGCGACTACCCAACGAATACCTGAACTTGATCGCCATCTTCGTCATCAATATCAATGCTGATCGGTTCGTCGGATGGATTGTCTTTAATGGTGCTTAGGAATGAAATGGCGAGATCGAGGTTTTGATCGGTTTCTTTGTCTACAAAACGCTTGGAGAAATGCAGAATGCTCTCCAAAAATCCATAAGGGGGAAGCGGTAGACTGAGCGAGAAGCGGTTTCCAGCGCGTTCCCGAATGCGGATATGGACCCAGGGTGACGTGCGACTCCACCACCCCAGCAGCGTAATCAGAATGGCGACAAGAAAGATGGTCCATCCACCAAAAACAAGCAACCCTGGCCCTCCGCTCGAAATACATATTCCGCCTGTGCCCGTCAGGATGATGCCGATAGCGAAGGGGATTTCCCAGTGACGGCGAAATTGATTCATATCGGGCGTTTTACTTTTGGGAGGAACTGAAATGGAAGTCTCGATTTCGCCTCCGCTCGGTGTGTATTCTACCATTGTAATTTCATCTATGATTTCATCGTCAACCATGGATTCAGGCGTCGCTATCGCCTTGAGCAGCGTTTCAGCTTCCTGTGCGGTGATAATGCCATCCTGGACCATCTGTAAAATGCGATGTTGTTCTTCAGACATGAGTATTCTCCTTGTTTCGTCTTTATTTTACTGCAAATGGGTTCTTCTTTGCTCCAATGTGCTGGCGTGTGTTAAGATGACTGTGTTACTTATAAGCTGATGTTTGAATCGCATGAAACAGTTATCTTTCTCCAGGCGGAGACGTAGAGGTGAGACAGGTATGAGCCGTCGGGTACTGATCGGATTTATTCTAGTGAACGTGATCGTGTCGTTATCGGTGGCGTTTCTGGTCATCACTGTATTTGGCCCTGATGATTCGAATACCCCTGAAACGAAAATTGTCACTCAGGTGCTGTATAAAGAAGCGGAATGGCCCGCAGGCGCGCTGCTTCCTGAAGAGTACCAGGGCACGATCGCGGCCCAACAGTCGATGATTGATACCTATGATGGCACTGCACGAGCTTTGGGATTTCAGACCCAAACGCTTAGTGCTTCTACGACGGTGGCTATGCAACAGAGCAGCGGGGTAGAAATTCCGCCGGAAACACCATTGCCGACTATCGATCCCTCACGCCTCCCACCTATTCCAACCAATCCTCCACCGGGGGGAAATACGGCGGAAGTTGCTGTAAACCAAACGGAAGTGGTTGATGCTGCCGCCGAAGAAGATGGGTGTATCCGGCATGTAGTCCAGGCGGGTGAATTCCCAATCACTATTGCACAGGAATATGGTGTATTGGTGGGTGATTTGATGATTGCAAACGGACTGGGTGAGGATGATTTTATCCGTGAAGGGGATACACTGATTATACCGAACGAGGGCTGCGCGCTTCTTTATACACCTACACCCGCTCCTTCTCCATCGAATACACCCTTTGCCTTGACACGCGTAGTACCGACTGTCACCCTGCAACCTACGGCTTCCAATGCCCAAATTGTGATCGTCAATGTTCAGGGTTGGGGGGATCCCAATAATGAGGTGGTTGAATTACGGAATATCGGTGATCGGCTCAACTTACAAAGCTGGACATTGACGGACGATGAAGGTAATACCTTCCGCTTTCCAGAATATATAATCCAGCAGGGGAGCCGTCTGTTTATCTACACACGTCAGGGCTTGGATACCCCAATTGCTTTATTTTGGAATCTGGATACAGCGGTTTGGACCGAAGGGGAAACTGTCACTCTCACCGATGCCAGCGGGCAGGTTCAAGCTAACTTTCGCGTCGGATCATCACCACAAACATTATCTGCTGCAACGCCTGCTGCCGAAACAACTTTAGCCGCAGAATAAGATCAATGCCCTCATAAGCAAATCAGCAAAGTGAGGGCATTTCTCACTCCGCAGAAGTCTTTATTCCTTCTTTTCAGCAGCAGATTGTTTCTCGTTTTCGTCACCCTTTAGTCCCTTGCGAAATTCTCGGATGGCTGTTCCCATTTCACCGCCAATGCGAGAAACGCGCCCGATGCCAAAGAGTAAAATGACAATTGCCAATATGATCAATAATTCTGAAGTGCCAAAACTACCCATAGTAGTCTCCTTGCGCCCACCGATATGATCCTGATTATATCATGGGTATGAGATTAGGGGGCATCCAAATCTCACAGAATAATTGAAGCTAAAAACAAAGCTGAGATTTGCGCATCAATTGGAGCGCTTGTTACACTAGCAGGTTGACGATGAGTAGAGGGAGAGCAGATTGTGCCTGCACAGGCGCTTTATTTAAAATGGCGGCCCTTGTCGTTTGACGACATGATCGGCCAGGAACATATTACTCGCACACTGCGTAATGCACTGCGCCAAGATCGCATTCGCCATGCATATTTGTTCAGCGGGCCACGTGGTACGGGGAAAACTACAACCGCGCGCTTGCTGGCTAAGGCGGTGAACTGCACAAATCCGGTTGCCGACCAGCGCCCCTGCAATGAATGCAGCTATTGTGTGTCGGTGAACGAGGGCCGTTTCCTCGATCTGATCGAAATTGACGCGGCTTCGCATACCAGCGTGGATGATGTGCGCGATCTCCGAGATAAAATTGGTTTTGCGCCCACCGAAGGACGATATAAGGTCTATATTATCGATGAAGTTCACCGTTTTTCGGGGGCGGCTTTTGATGCGCTGCTCAAGACACTTGAAGAACCGCCAGCCCACGCTATTTTTGTGCTGGCAACAACCGAAATCGCCAAGGTTCCGGCGACGATTAAAAGCCGCTGTCTGATGTTCGAGTTCCGGCGCGTATCACTGGGTGAAGTCGTGGAACGGCTGGCACTGATTGCTGAAACAGAAGGCGTGTCGATTGATCAAGGGGCGCTGGAATTAATTGCGCGCGAGGGGACGGGGAGTGTTCGTGATAGCGTGAGTTTGCTGGACCAACTATTGGCGGACCCGGACGAGCATATTTCGCTGGAAATGGCGGAACAAGTGTTGGGGACGGCTAGCGGACGGAATGTGGCGGAACTGGTCCAGTGTTTGATCGAAAATGATGCGGCGCGAGGCTTGGATTTAATCAATGCCGCAGTAGATAAAGGGGCTGATCCCCGGCAGTTTGGGCGGCAGGTGGTTGAATATTTACGGCAGATGATGTTGGTTAAAATGGGCGGCTCGAATTTGGTCGAAACGACGGCTGAGCGGCGTGCTGTGATCGAACAACAGTCTGATGTGATTGGGCGGAAGGCGCTGTTACAGGCAGTTCGTGTTTTTAATAATGCAATTCAAGAATGGCAGGGTGGTTGGCAGCCTCAACTCCCGCTGGAACTGGCATTTGTCGAAAGTATTAAGCCTGTGATTGAGGAGGAACCTGTGCCGCGTTATATGCGCACACAGGATGATCTGCCTGCGCCAACACGTAAACCAAATGCCAGTAGTGTTCCAGCAGAACCTGCGCCTCCTGTGCCGGGAAGCGCCCTTCAAGTTTCCGATATTAAGGCACAGTGGGGTAAAATACAGAAGGTCGCCAAAGACCTGGATCGTTCACTGCCGCCGCTGTTGGATCATGCCGCACCGCATGAAGTTCGGAAAAATCGCCTGATCATCAGCGCGCGGAATGAATTCTTTAAGGGAAAACTGGAAGCACCCGATAAGCGCCAACTGCTCGAAAAAGTGTTGGCCGAGGTCCTGGGAATTTCCTTACAAGTGAATGTGATTGTGATTGGCGATTCGGGTAAATATGACCAGGACATCGAAGACATTATCGCTGGCGATGATATTCTCGCTTATGGCATTAATGAACTCGGCGGTGAAATTACCGATGTGGATGAGTAACTGCGAAAATCTATTAGATTCAGGAGAGAAAAACGATGACTAAAAAGGGTGGATTCGGCGGGCGTCCAGGTGGCATGCCCAACCAGGCCTCTTTGATGAAGCAGATTCAGAAGATGCAGGATGATATGGCTGCGGCACAGTCTGCTTTGGAAAGTGAAATTATCGCCGTGAGTGTTGGTGGCGGCGCGCTGACGGTTGAAATTAACGGCGGGCAGAGGGTGCAGGCGATCAAAATTAACCCGGATGCGATTGATACCAGCGACGAAGAATGGCTGATTGATTTACAGGATTTACTCGTTGCCGCGGTGAATCAGGCAATCGAACAGAGTCAGGCATTGGCGGCGGAGCGAATGAATAATGCAACCGGGAATCTTGGCTCGATGTTGCCGCCCGGTCTGAGCGGGTTGTTCTAGATCTGAAGCAGGGGAAATATGTCCACTGCGCGACGTTCGACCACTCGACACCGATCTGCGGCAATGAACTGGTTGATTATGGCGCTGGTCGTTGTTACTCTGATTCTTGTCGGGTTACTGGTTTGGCTGCTTTTTGTGGATGAAGAGCCGTCGAATGTGGGTCCTGGCACTTTTTCGGATGCGGATAATACATACCAGTTTGCTGTATCAAAGGGTTGGGAAGTAAATTTTAGCGACAATGCAGCTCGTGTGGTTCCAACAGACGGCAATCTTCCAGTTTATCATGTGACTATCAAATCAGTGCGCGAGATATTCGATCAGAACTGGTATTGTGACAGCGAATTTCTGCGCAAGCTGGATTTAAGCACGATAATCCAGCGCTTGGTTCCCTGGCAGGTGACGCTTACCTATAGCAGCATGCCGTGTGTGGAAGATGCCGCCGAAGCAGTATATTTGCGCCTTTACATGACTGTCAACGATGGTAGCAATCGGCAATCAGTGGTCGTGATGGGGCCGTTGGGTTTTGACGCGGTAAATTGGGTGGTGGCACGTAGTGAACCTTTTTCGGGTGATGTGCCGCTTACGCTGGTCGAGGCGATGACACAAACTATCAAGACGGCGAAACGGAAAGAGTAGATGAGTAAAGCAGTCCCGCAGCCCGTAACGCGATTGATCGATGCCTTATCTCGTTTGCCCGGCGTGGGGCCGAAAACGGCGTCACGCCTGACCTATTATTTATTGCGTGCACCGGATGAGCTTTCGCTTACACTGGCTGATGCACTAAACGATTTAAAGGTGAAAACGCGTTATTGTTCGGTATGTTATAACATCACTGAAGATGATCCCTGCGCGATCTGCTCTGATCCGCATCGGGATGCATCGCAGGTTGTTGTGGTGGAAGATCCGCTGGATGCACTCGCTGTTGAGCGTACAGGTGCCTATCAAGGGCGATATCATGTGCTCCACGGCGCGATTTCACCGGTGGAGGGAATCGGCCCAGAGGATTTGAAGGTCCGAGAACTCGTCGAGCGGGTGAAGCAGGGGGGAGTGCTAGAAGTGATCCTGGCGACAAATCCAGGTATGGAAGGCGATGCAACGGCTATGTATGTGCAGCGTCAACTAGCACCAACCGGTGTTCGCGTGACTCGTTTGGCACGTGGCCTGCCTACTGGGGGTGATCTGGAATATGTCGATTCGGTTACTCTGCTGCGTGCCTTTCAGGGGCGACACAGCCTGGAGTAGGTGAGGGCGCAGGTTTAAAATGAGTATAAGACTTGTTTTGAATCTGCCCTTGACGCCCCCATTAAAGGGTGGTAAGATTTGTCCACGCTCAATGAGAACAACGCACCGCAATGCGGTTGCAGGTTCCAAAAATTGAACGATAGGAAAGGGGCTAGGACAGACACAGTAGTAAGGTGAAAACTCAGTTTTCAAATTGTGTCAATGCCCCGCCGATGTGGTTTTCACTCGGCGTTTTTGTTCCCTAAGCCCGGTTCAATGGAGCACGCACCTTAACAACAGCAGAGTGACAGGAAAGCAAGCAGCAAAAGCGCAAGCGT
>CAYYNB010000100.1:0-21420 GCA_964472565.1 uncultured Anaerolineaceae bacterium | reverse complement strand
CGAACAGGAGATTACCCGGCGGATGCTCCCTTTTAATGCGGGCAACTTGGTTGACCGGCTTTGGACCATACCCGGTGTCAGCGAGAAGGTTGCCCAGGTTATCATTGCTGAGTTGGAAACCGATATGACCCGCTTTCCGACGGCCAATCATGCCACCTCGTGGGCAGGGCTGGCTCCGGGTAAAAACGAGAGCGCCGGGCGCAACCGCTCTTCGAAAACCAACAAAGGCAATTCCTATCTCAAAACAGCTTTGGTTGAGGCCGCCCATGCTGCGGGCAAAAGCAAAAACAACTATCTCGCCGCCCAATTCAAGCGTCTCTCAGCTCGACGCGGCAAGAAACGGGCAAGCGTGGCGGTTGCCCGATCTATTCTGATTATTGTTTTTCATATCATCCAACGCGGTACCGTTTATGTTGATCTTGGGAGTAATTACTTTGATGAACGCAAACAGGAGTATCTTCAGAAGCAGTTGGTCAAGCGGCTTGAGAACTTGGGGTTAAAGGTTACTCTTGAACCCGCTACCGCCGCCTGACCTTATTTTCAAGGGAATAAGATACTCAACCATTCGCGGCGGATTTTGACATCTGTAGCTGCACAAGGTATGATGAGTGATATTCGAGAATTCTCACACTCTTATCCAGAGCGACAGAGGGACCGGCCCCGTGAAGTCGCGGCAACCTCTTTTAGTTTTTCCGGCTAAAAAAAGGTGCCAATTCCGTCAGGCTTCTGGAAGATGAGAGCGTGGCACATCCCACTGCCTTGCGCACCTGAGAGTATCAGGCCTTCTGTGTGATGCCGCCCCCTGGTAGAGTGTGACGGGGGGTTTTTTGATCCCCTACAATCCCATACAGGAGAACTGCTGTGAGTGAAAGCAAAAGCAATACCACCTTTATGACCTCCCCGCAATTTTTCTTTACATCTGAGTCGGTTACCGAAGGCCATCCTGATAAGATTTGTGACCAGATTTCGGACGCGGTGCTGGATGCTATCGTGGCTGATGACCCGATGGCGCGCGTGGCGTGCGAAACGGCGGTTACAACCGGGCTGGTGGTTGTGATGGGGGAGATCACGACCAAAACATATGTAGACATCAATTCATTGGTTCGAAGTGTGGTGCGCGACATCGGGTATACACGCGGCAAATTCGGATTTGATGCGGATACCTGCGGCGTGATTGTGTCGCTCAAAGAACAGTCGGGCGACATTGCGCAGGGCGTGGACCGGGCGCTTGAAGTGCGCGATGGCAGCAAGCTGACCGAAGCGCAGCTTGATGCGATTGGCGCAGGCGACCAGGGCATGATGATCGGCTTTGCGTGCGACGAAACCCCGGAATATATGCCGCTGTCGATCATGCTGGCGCACAAACTGGCCCGCCGCCTGTCGTATGTCCGGCGGAATGGGATTTTGGATTACCTGCGGCCTGACGGCAAGACTCAGGTTACGGTTGAATATTCCTACGGCAAGCCGAAGCGCGTAGACACGGTCTTGATCTCGTCGCAGCATGCCCCCGAAATCTCGATGGAGCAGATTCGGGCGGATATTCTGGAGCATGTGGTCCGCGAAATTATCCCGGCGGAACTGCTCGATGAAAATACACACTACTTTGTGAACCCCACCGGGCGTTTTGTGGTGGGTGGGCCGTTGGGCGACGCCGGACTGACCGGACGTAAGATCATCGTGGATACCTACGGCGGCGTGGCGCGACACGGCGGCGGCGCATTCTCTGGTAAGGACGCGACCAAAGTGGACCGTTCGGCGGCTTATATGGCGCGGTATGTGGCGAAAAACGTCGTCGCGGCAGGGCTGGCGGCACGTTTTGAGCTACAGGTGTCGTATGCGATTGGCGTGGCGCACCCGCTGTCGATTGCAATTGAAACCTACGGCACGGGCTGCATTCCAGACGAAGAGATTGTCAAACTGATCAACAAACACTTCGATATGCGCCCTGCTGCGATTATTCAAAACCTCGATCTGCGCAAGCCGCAGTTCCGCCAGGTGGCAGCCTTTGGTCACTTTGGCCGTAACGATCTGGATGTGGCCTGGGAACGCACCGACAAAGCCGCTATTCTGCGTAAAGAAGCGGGCCTCTAAACACAAAATACCAGGGAAGCAGGTCAAAACTGCTTCCCTGAACTCTGCTTAAGGAAAGTGGATTTCCAAATCCCGAATCTCCTGTTCGCCCATCGGCACCAGCGTGCCGATAATTGCCGTATCGAGCAGCGAACGCGCGGTATATTCAGCGACTTCGAGGCGATCAAACGCCGCTAACACATGCCGTCCCACCGTCAGCACACAATCGTTTTCAATTAACGCTACCGGCACACGTTCGGATACCACCGCCGCGATCTGTTCGGGTTTGGCATACAGCGTGCCATAGGGGATCGCCGGCACACGGCGCAACATGATATAACTTTCGGGGATCGTTTTGGTGTCGAAGCGCACATCGGAGATCGCATAGGCTGTCGCGTTCGGCGGTTGAGCGGTCAGCACGCAGCCCAGATCAGGATGTTGATCATAGATGGCCTGATGCAGGCGAATCGAGCGACTGGGCAGTTTATTCGCTTCGCGTTGGCCGTCCTGAATCAGCACAATATCTTCGATTTCCAGGCTGCGGCGATCCATGCCGGTGGGTGTGATCAGGAAACTGTGGTCATCGACGCGCGCAGAAACCACACCTTCGGTGCTGATCATCAACTGGCGATCACAGGCGCGGCGAACGGTTTCGACAATTTGCTGGCGCAGGATGCATTCTTCGCTGCTGGGGCGCGCGGGCACAAATTCTGGCAGCAGATGGTGATCGGTGTCGAAGGCGGCCAACTGTGCATCATCCAACCGACTGACCAGCCCTAACCCACACGCACGGAGCAGGGTACGCGCGCCGAATTCAAGCGTTTCCAGGCGCTGAAAGGCGGTCAACAGGTCGGGGCCGCCCGTCGCAATGCCATGATTTTCAAGCAGCACGACGTTATAGCCTTCGGCAAATGTAGCGGCAATGTTCGCGCCAAGCTGTTCGCTGCCGGGCAGCGCATAGGGCGCATAACCCACCTGCCCACACACGCGCTGCACCTGGGGAATGATGTGGGTATCGGGTATCTGCCGGACAATACTAAACGAGACCAGTGCGGGGGGATGGGCGTGGACAATCCCCCGGAAATCGGGCCGCAGATTGTAGATCGCGCGGTGGAATGGATATTCGGACGATGGGCGGTGCGGGCCTTCGATAGTGCCATCGGCATGCACACACATCATATCACGCGGCGTGAGATTACCTTTGTCAATTCCGGCGGGTGTGATCCACATATCGCCGTTTTCATCCTGGATCGAGAGATTCCCCCCGGATAACGTGGTCATGCCGTTGTAGTAAATCCGGTTCATGATCGTGACCAACTGAACGCGGGGGTGTAACAGGTGAAACTTCATTCGACATCCTATTCCTTAGTTACGTTTGGTTAGTTCCTGAGACTCGTAGGCCTTAATTTCGTTCATAAAAGCGGTGGGCACTTGATGCTGTAAGCAGAAATAATCCCACACCGCCCCAAACGGCAGCCCTTTGAGTTCCTCTAACAACGCGAGGCGGCTGGTATAGTCGCCCCGAATTTCCAGATCACGCATTTGGGCTATCGGCTCCAACAGGGCCAGCAGCAGGGCGCGCTGCGCATTCCGCGCGCCGATTACCCAGGCCGCGATCCGGTTGATACTGGCGTCAAAGTAGTCTAACTTGATATGGACGCGGGGCAAGAATCCGCCGCGCACCAGTTCCTGCATGATGCTTTGCAGGTCGTCGGAGAGTGTGACGACATGATCGCTGTCCCAGCGGACGCCCCGGCTGACGTGCAGCAGCACTTCATCCAGATACAGCAGCACGGACGACAATTTATCCGCGATGCCTTCCGTCGGATGAAAATGTCCGCTGTCGAGGGTCAGCAAAATTTTACGGGTGATAGCATACCCTAAATAAAATTCATGGGAACCGACCACATAACTTTCGGACCCCAGGCCAAACAATTTTCCTTCAACGGAATCCCGGTTGTAAAGGGGATCGATGGGTTCTTCCAAAACCTGATCCAGTGCATCGCGCAGCAGTTCGCGCGGTTTAGCCCGGTCAACAGGGGTATCCTTGAAGCCGTCGGGAATCCAGATGTTCGTGATACAGGGGGTGCCAAGTTCTTTACCCAAATAGGCCCCAATGTGGCGCGACGCAATACAGTGCTCGATCCAGAAGCGGCGGATGCCTTCGTCATAACTGCTCAGGGTGAAGCCGCTGGCGGCCAGGGGGTGCGAAAAAAGACTGGGATTAAAGTCCACGCCGTGCTGGTTGGCTTTGGCCCAATCGGCCCAGGCGGCGAAGTGTTCCGGTTGCAGGTTATTGCGTTCAACTCGTTGGCCGCTGGTTTCAGCATAGAGCGCGTGCAGATTCAGGCGATGGGTTCCCGGAATCAGGCTGAAGGCTTTATCTAAATCCTGCCGCAGTTCCGCCGGAGTTCGCGCTTTGCCGGGATAATTGCCCGTCGCCGCGATCCCGCCGCTCAAGCCCGCACCCAATGCTTCAAATCCGCTGACATCATCACCCTGCCAGCAGTGCAGGCTGATAGAAATCTGGCCGAGGTGGTTAAGCGCGTGATCCGTATCTACACCTAAAGCGGCATAACGTTCCTGCGCCAGCCGATAGGCCTGTTCAATTGCCATTTCTAAAAGCTCCTTTTATTGACACCGCACCAATTCCCGATACCGCTGGTATTCTTCGTCCCAGATGTCTGCCTGCTGCGGCTCGTACACAATCGTTTCCTGGGTGCGGCTTAAAATTTCGCGCGCCTGGCTGAGGTTGTCCAGCACGCCCAATGCAATTAACTGCACAATGCCGTTCCCCAAAGCCGTAGCCTCAAACGGCCCCGCCACCACTTGACGCCCCGTGGCATTGGCGGCCATCTGGCAGAGCAGCGCGTTTCGCCCGCCGCCGCCGACAATGTGCAGGCGATCTACCTGTTTGCCTGTCAATTCGATCAGGCAGTCCAGCACAACGCGGTACTTAAACGCCAGGCTTTCAAAGACCGTGCGCAGCATCTGGCCGACGCTTTCAGGCACGGGCTGACTCGTCCTCTGGCAGTATTCCCGGATGCGCGCGGGCATATCCCCTGGACTCAGAAAGACCGGATCGTCTGGGTCAATATAGCTGCGGAAGGGTTCGGCAGCAGCGGCTTCGTGGGCAAGCTGTTCATAACTGTAGCGGGTTCCTGCCGCCTGCCATGTGGCCCGGCACTGCTGGACGATCCAGAGGCCGACCACGTTTTTGAGAAAGGTAAAGGTACCATATGCGCCGCCCTCGTTGGTCACGTTGGCCTCATAAGCGGCATCACTGATCACCGGATGATCCAGTTCAAGCCCCAGCAAACTCCAGGTACCGCTGCTCAGATAGGCAAAATTATCTGTCGTTGTGGGGACCGCTAACACCGCGCTCGCGGTATCGTGGGTGGCCGGAACAATAACCGGAATGCCGTTGTAATCACCGAGCCGGGTGCCCGGTTGGATGAGATCGGGAAAGAGGCGCTGGGGGATGCCTAGCGCGTCCAGTAAATCCCCATCCCAGTTCCTGGCGCGCGGATTATAGAGTTGGGTCGTAGTGGCGTGGGTAAACTCGCCCTGGCGCGCGCCGGTCAGCCAATAGTTGAAGAGATCAGGCAGCGCCAGATAACTTTCGGCCATTTCCAGCAGCGGGCTGTGATTTTTGGCTAAACTAGCGATCTGGTAGAGGGTGTTCAACTGCATAAACTGGACACCGGTGGACTCAAACACCTGCCGCCGGGGGACGCGCTCAAAAACCCATTCCATTAACCCATCCGTTCGCGGATCGCGGTAGTGAACCGGGTTAGCGAGCAGATTGCCATCCCGATCCAGCAGGGCGAAATCCACGCCCCATGTATCGATGCCAATGCTGGCGGCGCGTGGCCCAACCATTTCGATTCCGGTCAGCATGTCCTGCCACAAGCGGAGCACATCCCAGTAGGTGGTCTGGTGAACGCGAACCGGCGTGTTGGGAAAACGATGAATTTCCTGTTGTTCCAGGCGTTTGCCATCAAATGAAATTTCGATGACCCGCCCGGACTCGGCGCCGAGATCAACGGCAACAACGCTAATTTTTTCCATAGGTCCTGTCAGAAGTAAATTTCATTTGCTTTTATTGAGTTTCAGAATACAAGATCGCCCGGTGGCTGTCAATGGACCGCCACCACGTCAACCTGCACGCCCAGTTCCCGAAAACGCTCGACTTGAAACGCGGGCGCATCGGCGGACGTGATAATATGCTGGAGCCTGGAAGTTGGCGCGATGGTGAACGGGGCAACTTTGCCCCATTTGCTGCCATCCATCAGCAGCACCCCATGCACGCAGCGGGCCAGCATCGCCTGTTTGAGCGCGGCTTCATCGGGATCAATTTCGCTTGCGCCGATGTTTTCGACCAGGCCGCGCGCGCTGAAAAAACACAGGTTCAAATTCACATCCGGTAGACTTTCGGGCATTCCAACCACGGAAATTGAGTCACGGCGCAGCCGTCCCCCGGTCAGCAGCACGCGGGCCTGCCGGTCATCGTTATCCAAAAAGCCTTGAGCAACCATCAGGCTGTTGGTCACAATCGTCAGATTGTTAAATTTTTTCAGATAGGGCAGCAAGGCATAAACGGTGGTGCTGGAATCCAGGGCGATGCTGGAGCCGTCGTGAAGAAGGGCGGCGGCCTGGGCAGCAATCGCGGATTTTTGAGCGCTCATCTTTATCTGGCGAAGATGAAACGACAGCTCTTTCAGGCCAGCGCTGCCCCCGGATAACACCGCACCGCCATAGGTGCGTTCCAGCAGTCCCTGATCTTGCAGCGCGCGCAGGTCCTGGCGGATCGTGACTTCGCTTACCTGCATTTCATCACTTAATTCTTTGACCGTAATACGTCCGCGCTGTTCCAACAGGTCCAGAATCGCGCGGCGGCGTTCTTCCAGAAAAAGGAGATCGGTCATAAGCAGCATGTTCTCCTGGTACAGTGGGGTTCAGATGAGTTTCAATTGATTTTTTTTGAACCCTGGAGTATGTTCGTATACAAAATAAAGCGAAAGCAATTAATGAACAAAACTAACCCTACTATAACATCTACCGCTTCATTGAGTCCAGCAAAAGATTTAGGAAGAAGTACCCCATGACGATCCGATCTTCACCTCAAGGCAAACCCGTTTCACTCTTTGTCACCTGTCTGGTTGATTGGTTATCCCCGACCATCGGCATCTCAATCGTCCGGCTGTTGGAACATCTGGGGGTTCCGGTCCATTTTCCGCGCCGCCAAACCTGCTGCGGTCAGCCGGGTTATAACGGCGGCTATCGACACGAAGCAGCCCAGGTGGCACGCCATTTTTTAGATGTCTTCCAGGATGCGGAAGTGATTGTCGTCCCTTCCGGCTCGTGCAGCGCCATGATCTGCCACGAGTTCCCCACCCTGTTTGCAGATGATCCAGCGCGGTTGAAACTGGCGCAGCGCCTCGCATCGATCACCTGGGAGTTCACCGAATACCTGGTCGAGGGATTGGGTGTCACCGATCTGAAGCTGAAACTCCCCTCCCCCCAGACCTTCGCCTTTCACGATTCCTGTCACGGCCTGCGGATGATGGGCTTAGGTCAGGCCGGACGTGCCCTGGTCAGCCACATCGAAAACGCGTCCCTGACCGAACTGGTCGATCATGATGAGTGCTGCGGCTTCGGGGGATTGTTCAGCGTCAAAATGCCGGATGTCAGCAGCGCGATGCTGGCGAAAAAGATCGCGCATATCAACGAGTGTACGGCCAGCACCATTGTTGTTGGGGATATTAGCTGCCTGATTCATATCCAGGGCGGGTTGTCTCGCCAGCAGTCGCCCAAACAAATACGCCATATCGCTGATGTATTGGCCGATGGTTTACCAGAAAGGCCCGCGTGATGACCGCCCATCCGAATAACTTTTCAGCCGCCGCCCGCACGGCGATTCGTGACCAGCAATTAGGAGCCGCCGTCGCCAACGCAACCAATACCGCCGCCTACAAGCGCCGCCTTGCCATGTTCGCCTATGGGGACGAGCACGGCGAAACGATGCGCCAGCAGGCCGCCCAGATTCGCCGCCGCGCATTAGCGCACCTGCCGGAACTGCTCGAACTGGCCGAAAGTAAGATGCAGGCCAACGGGATTCAGGTGTTATGGGCGGCCAACGGGCAGGAGGTCCGCGAGCAGGTGATCGCCATTGCCCGCCAGCACCAGATCAAACGTATCGCCAAGAGCAAAAGTATGGTGAGCGAAGAGATCAGTCTCAACCATGCGTTAGAGGCGGAAGGTTTTGATGTGCTGGAAACCGATTTAGGCGAATATATCATCCAACTGGCCGGGGAAATGCCGAGCCATATTGTGACCCCCGTGATCCACAAATCCAAAGCGATGATCCGCGATCTCTTCATGCAAAAACTCAACATGCCGTCCACCGATGACGCCACCGAAATGACCCGCTTTGCGCGCCAGATTTTGCGCCAGGGGTTTCTTGAGGCGGATATGGGCATTTCGGGCGGAAATTTCATCATTGCCGAAACGGGGACGCTTTGCCTTGTCACCAACGAGGGTAACGGGCGCATGGTCACGAGTCTGCCGCCGGTGCATGTGGCGCTGGTGGGAATCGAAAAAGTGGTTGAGACGCTGGATGATTACATCACCCTCACCCAGGTGCTGCCGCGCAGCGCTACCGGACAGCCGATGTCCGTTTACACCCACATGATCAATGGCCCGCGTAAATCTGATGAAAAAGGCGGGCCAGATCATTTGTATGTGATCCTGGTCGATAATGGCCGCAGCGGGATTTACGACTCAAAGTACGTGGACGCGCTCAACTGTGTTCGCTGCGGGGCCTGCATCAACATTTGCCCGGTCTATGAAGCGGTAGGCGGTCATACCTACGGCTGGGTCTATCCCGGCCCGATTGGAGCCGTAATCACCCCGCTGCTGACCGGGCTAGAAAATGCCAAACCCCTGCCCTATGCCAGCAGTTTGTGCGGCGCGTGTAAACAGGTCTGCCCGGTGAATATTGATCTGCCGCGCCTGTTGTTGGATTTGCGCCATGATCTCGTTGAGCAGAAAAAGCAATCGATCTTCTGGCGGGCCGGGATGCGCGGCTGGGCGTTTGTGAGCCGGACGCCCTTTTTATTCGGGATGGCGCGTTTGGGTGGGCGATGGGGCAGCAAACTGTTACCGAAGCGGCGTAAAGTGCCTATCGGGCCGCTGGGCGGGTGGACACAATCCCGCGAAATACCGCCATTCGCCCCCGAATCGTTTCATCAATGGTGGGCCAAACAACACAAGGGGACACAGGATGACTAGCCGAGAACAGATTCTCCAACGGTTGAAACACGCCCCACGCCCTTATGCCGATTTTGCTCCCGTCGAAAATCGGCATGACATGGTGCCCACGGATCAGGCGGACCTGTACCGTCTGTTTGTGGAGCAGGCCCAAAAACTGAATTGCAGCGTGCATGAATGCCGCAGTACAGACGAAGCGCTCCAACGGATACTGGCAATCATTGGCGAGGATAAAACGGTTTTGAGTTGGGATGCCCTCCCCCTGCCTGGATTAGCGGAGGCGCTCCACCAGGCGGGGATTCAGACCGCCCCGGCCAACGATCCCCATGTGCGGGTGGGCATTACGGGCGTGGACGCGGCGCTGGCGGGAACCGGGAGTTTGGTGCTGGCCTCCAAACCGGGCCAATCCCGGCTGGTGTCGCTGCTGCCGTTTGTACATGTCGCTGTCGTGAAATCCGATCAGATTCTTCCGAATTTTGAAGCGTGGGCCGAACAGACGAAAAGAGCAGGGCTGGATCAATTTCGCGCTACGAGTAACGTTCTCGTAATCAGCGGGCCGAGCCGCACCGCCGATATTGCGATGGAATTGGTGTTGGGGGCACATGGTCCAGCCGAACTACATATTTTGATTCTGCCCTGAATGACGTATAACTTACTACATTTGAAGTAAGGGAAGGTCCAACTATGAAAACTTTGTCCTGTTTGGTTGGTTTGGTCGTGATTATCACGGCGCTTTTGATTCCACATCATCTGTCTGCGGCTCCCGGAGACCCGGCGGATTGGGTGGTTGGCACGCAAACCTTCCAGAGTAACTATCCGCTTGGCTTTGAATTTACCGCGACGATCACCAGCAGCGCGGGTGAGATTTCGCGGGCGCGCATCATTTGGACACACGCCCCTGGCTCTGGCACACAGCGCAGCCGCCCCGCCGAGATTGATCCGAAAACAGGCGCACTGTATGCAGTTTGGGAAGCCACCAGCGCGGATGCAGTGCCGCCCTGGGTCGGCGTGACCTACTATTGGGATGTGACGGATACAGAAGGCAACTCGTACCAAACGGAACCACAGTATGCCGAGTACGAAGACCCCTCACGTGAATGGGTGCGCACTGAAAGCGACGATGTCATTGTTTTCGCGGAGAGCCTACCGGAAGAAGTCGGCCCTATGACCGTTGATGCGATGGCCGAACAGCGCGAAACGTACCGCGCGGCATGGGGCGGTTTGCTGCCGTACAAGCCGCGCGCCATCCTGTTCGGGGATCGTGCCGCGTGGTTAGAATGGCAGGGCGTGACGGCTTCGAATATTCTCGGCACAACGCGCGATGACTGGGGCGCGACAGTCCAGATCGTTTCCGGTGGGAATCTGGAAGACCTCGCCTACGGAACGGTGCTGCACGAAATCGCGCATATTTACCAGACTGAATTTAGCCTGATGGGTGGCGTGAGTTGGTTTAACGAGGGTAATGCAACCTTCTTCGAACTTTACCAATCCTATGATTATGAAGGGCGTGTCCGCCAACTCGCGGCAGAGAACAAGCTGCTGCCCCTGCTGCGCGACAGCGGGCCGAGCATTCGCGGCGATCATGGGCGCGATGGCTATGACATTGGTTATACCTTCTGGAAGTGGTTCACAGCCAACTATGGCCTGGACGGACACCGCCAACTGATCGAATTACTCGATACCGGCATCACCCGCACATCCGCCCTGGAAGAGGTAACAGGCTTAGCGCTGGACGAAATCGAAAGCCGCTGGCGCGTGTGGATCGGCGCGTCGGCGCAGGTTCCCACCTTGATTCCAACGGAAACGCTCTTTTTCTTCCCAACCCTGACCCCCTTCGGCCAGTAAGCCGATCCTGAGCCTTTCCGCGCGCGCCTCGGAAGATGTCTACCGGGGCGCGTGGTATAATAGATACTGTCTCAAGGAAGGGCTTATGCGGTGGCTAGCAGTCGTTTGTTTGATTCTGGTGCTCACAACCCCTGTTTGGGCGCAGGACGATGAACCGGATACCGGGAAAATCAGCCGGGCGAATTATGAAATCGTCTTTCCGGCTGTGCTGCGTTTTTCGGTGGATATTGACGCCCCGATGGATGAAATTGGGCCGGTGACGTTGGATGTCCGGCAGGAGAGCGGTTTACGCCAAACCTTTGTCCTCCAAAATCTCGAAGATTATGCAACCCTGAGTGATGAAACCACGACGATCCTGGTTTATACCTGGGACCTGACCAGCGGCCCTGTTCCTATTCCCACCGAGCCGTTGAACTTTATCTGGCAGGTCGAAACGACTGACGGCGAAGTTTCGACTCTGGCGGACGAATTCATTTTTGAAGACAGCCGTCATGGGGTGTGGCAGGCAGCAGGACAACCCCCGCTGATCCTGTACTGGTCGAATGAAAACCTGGGCGGCGCATCGCTCCGCGACGAAGTGATGAGCGCCTATGATTTGCTGACACGGCGCACCGGCACCATACCGACCTTCCGTATCGCCATTTATGATCCGGGCATTGAGTTGTGTGAAACCTATATTTCTCCTGAAACAGGCGAAAGCAGCACCGTCGTGACCTCGTGGTGGGATGGAGCGCGGTATCCCTGTTCGGTGGAGATTTTCCAGGATGTCTACCAGCAGACAGGCGTCCTCTTTGTGCAGCGCCAGACGCGCAGTTATACCGATTTACAGGATTTGTTGATCAGCACCATCACGCGCGAAGCCTATCTGGATAGCTGGGGGACGCAGACTGTGCCGGCCTGGTTCGTTCACGGGCTGGGTATGCTCTACCGCCTGCATCCGAATTCGGGCGCGCTGCAACTGGTCCAGGCGAGTGCCCGGACGGACACCCTGCTGGGCATGGATGATTTAACGGAAGACCCGCCCCCGGATGCAACCTTCCAGGAGCGATCCTTGTGGGAAGCGCAAAGTTATCTGCTCACCTTATATCTGGCCGATCAGTACGGGGCAACAGCGCCGTTTGATCTGGCGCAAGCCATACCGGGGCAGGGCTTCGAGAATGCCTTTGCAGCCATAACCGGCGGAGATCAAACGGACCTGGAACAGAAGTGGACGCGCTGGTTGTTCACGGAAGCAGCGGGTCAAGCCGTCACCTGGATGCCCTATTCACCGGTGACGCCGACCCCCTCCCACACACCCACGATGACGCCGCTGCCGCCCAGCCGCACGCCCACCGCGACCCGCACCGCGACACCAACCGCCACCTCAACCTCACTGGTAGATCGCCCGCCGACGACAATCGCGGAGCGTGTGACGCCGACCAGGGCGGCAAGCGCCACCAATACGCCGCGCCCGCCGGGGAGTCTGCCGACGGTCACGCCGCGCGCAACGCCTGCTCCGGCTGTCTCAGAAAGTGAAGAGAGCAACTCGTCCATCAGTACGGGGGCGGTGATTGGATTAGCAGTGCTGGGGATCGTGTTGGTCGCTGCGCTGGCCGCTTTTATGTCGCGCAAGCGCTAAAGGAAAGCTCGTGGAAAAGCAGTTAATCTATGATTTATCGTTAGCGGAATTGTCTGAACAAATCGTTGCGTGGAAATATCCAGCTTTTCGAGCGCGGCAAATCTGGGAATGGTTGTATCAGCATAAAATAACCGATTTTGCCGCCATGAAAACCCTGCCCCAGCCGCTGCGGGAGCGCTTAGCAAGCGAATTCCAATTGGGCAGTTTGGTCCAGGATGCGGAAATCCATTCGAGTGATGGGCAAACCATCAAACGCCTGTTCCGGCTGCCCGATGGACAACTGATCGAAAGCGTGCTGATGGAATATGATGATCAGCGCCGGACCGCCTGTATCAGCACCCAGGCGGGCTGCGCGATGGGCTGTGTGTTCTGCGCCACCGGACAAATGGGCTTTTCGCGCCACCTGACGCCGGGCGAAATTGTCGAACAGACGCTGGTTTTTGCGCGCCAACTTGAAGCCGAGGGTGAGCGCCTGAGCAACGTCGTGCTGATGGGCATGGGCGAGCCGCTGCACAATTACGACGCCACCCTGGAAGCTATCCGCCGCCTGAACGACGAAGCGGGCCTCAACATCGGCCAGCGCCACATCACCCTGAGCACCGTAGGACTGGTGCCCGCGATCCGGCGGTTTGCCGACGAGGGGTTGCAGGTCAAACTGGCGATCAGCCTGCACGCCGCCACCGATGGAGAACGCGGCAAGCTGCTGCCCGTCAACCGCCGCTGGCCGCTGGCCGATCTGCTCGATGCGATCCGTTACTATCTCGACCAAACCGGGCGGCGCGTGACGTTTGAATGGGCCTTGATCGCAGCCGAAAACGACACGCCGGAACAGGCGCATCAACTCGGCCAGCTTCTGAAGGGCCTGAAGTGTCATGTCAACCTGATTCCCCTTAATCCGACAGCGGGCTATGGGGGTCAGCCGTCGAATCCTGAACGGGTGAAGGTTTTCCAGGACATTTTACAGACCTATGGCCTTCCCAGTACCGTTCGGGTGCGGCGCGGGATTGATATTCAGGCGAGTTGTGGGCAGCTTAAGGCCGCCGTGCTGCGGGGCAAAAAGGAGTAAGCGGTCATGCAAATCACGGTCCATTTTCTCGGCAGCCTGCGGCACAGCGCGGGAGTAGCCGCGTGTTTGCTCGAATTACCCGACGGCACCAACCTCGAACAGGCGGCACAGCGGCTCGTCATTCAATACCCGGCTTTAGCGGGGCACCAGGCTTCCTGGCATTTCGCGATCAACCAGACCCACGCGGAAGCGGATAGTTTGCTGCATCCGAACGATGCAATTTCTATTTTTCCTTATATTGCGGGTGGCTAAGGAGTGTGAGGGCATGGCAGAAGAACAACGGGCACGGCTTGAGAAGTTCCGGCAGGAACGCCAGCGTCAAAATGCACGTATTCTGGATTCCGATAATCTCAACATTAAACGCTTCTTTAATCTCGACACATCGGCTTACCAGGATGGCGCGTTAGACGCTCGCACCAAAGAACTGCTGGGGCTGGTAGCGTCGCTGGTTTTGCGCTGCAACGACTGTGTGGATTACCACCTGATCCAATGTGTGGACATCGGACTCAACGAAGCCGAATTGATCGAGGCCTTGAATGTGGGGCTAATTGTCGGCGGCTCGATTGTGATCCCCCATCTGCGCCATGCCTTTGATACGCTGGATGTTCTGTTGGCCCAGCCGTCAACTGGAGAGTAGGATCGGCACCCAAAATCCAAACCGGCTGCCGCGCCCTACTTCACTATCCACATATACATTACCTTTGTGATCTTCGGCGGCACGCTTGACAAATGCCAGACCCAGTCCATAGCCCGAAATACCTTCTGTCCCCGGCTGTTTCACGCGGAAATAGGGTTGGAAGATTTGCGCTTGCTGGTCCAGCGGAATCCCGATACCGTTGTCGTGAACTTCAACGGCCAGTTGCGGGCTTCCGGCATAATCGCGGACAAATACCTGGACTGAAATTTGCCCCCCAGTCGGCGTATATTTCACTGCATTATGGACAAGATTATAAATCGCCTGCCGCAACTGCCCCGCATCCCCGCGTGTTGAAGGCAGATCGGCAGCGCAGTTCATCTCCAAAATTTGATTCTTATCCAAAACATCATCTTGCAGCGCCTCGATGACGCCCTGAACCAGACTCTTCCAGTAAATGGGCTGCTCTTGTTCGTGCTGGGATTCAATCCGCGCCACCGATAAAATATTGCTGGTAATCCGTTCCATCTCGGCAGTGGCACGCGCGATCTGAGCCAGATATTTTTCGGCACCATCGGGCAGTTGTCCGCTTAACCGTTCTTCCAAAAGCGCCAGCGCGCCTTTGACCCGCGTGATCGGGTTTTTCAAGTCATGCGAGGCCATTCGGATCACATAGGATTTATCGTGTTCCAATTCCTGAATATCGCTGAAAAGCCGGGCCTGATTGCGCGCAATCACCGCCTGGTCCGCCAGCATCTTACACGCCCACAGATCCTCTAAGGTATGGCTTTCTCCCGGACGGCTTTCGCCAATCAGCGCAAACCCGATCACCTCATTTTTGTGAATCAGCGGCACAAAAATCACCATGTGCATCACGGCTCGATAGCTCGGATAAGCAGCGAATACTTGTTGTATATCTGTATCAGACAGGGGGAACATATCATGGGTAGCAATCTGATCCTGAAGCGCACCACTGTTGAAATCAAGGAAACTGTCGAGCGGAGGCAACATATCGAAACAGCGTGCGCCCTCCACCGCATACGTCGCCAGGATTTTTCCTTGTTTTGTCTCGGCCTCATATTCGCCGATGATCGTGCTGGTCGCATCCGCAATCGAAGTCATCTGGTTCGCAAACCGATCCAGTGTTTCGCTCAGTTGTAAGGTGGACAGGACATTTTTCCCGGCGAAAAACAGCGCGTCAAGCTGGGCATACCGCCGCTTTAACTCCTGGGCTTGCACATCTAATTTGTGGGCCTGGGCTTCGACCTGTTGATAATAACGGATGTTGGTCAGCGCAATGGAGGCTTGATGAATAAAAGGCGCGATCCGTTCGCAATGATGCATTCCGTAGAATTTGGGAACCATCGAATCGAGGGGAAAAAAACCGACAACCTCTCGCTCAACCAGAATCGGAGCGCCTAACCACGATCCAATCAGCGGAGCCTCGTCAAACTGAACCCATTCAGGATCGTGGCGGACATCGGAGCATACCAGCGGCTCTTTTGTATCCCGGATGGTTCGCATATAGTACGAGGCCTCAACATCCATCGAAACCGCGTGTATGTCTTTGAGTATGCATCCTAATTCTGCATAACCCGAACTATAAATGATGCGAGTTTTACCCTCTTCGATCAGCATGACATTGGCCGCATCATAGGGGATCACCTGGGCAATCTGATCCAGTAAAATCTGCAACATTTTTTCCATATCTAGCGTGGAAAGCAACTGGCTGGCCGACACGCGCAAAAATTCTGCCATCTCATGCTGCTGGTGGAGTTCCTGTTCGGTTCGATGACGCAGCGTGGCCGCGCCCACACCGGCTGCCAATGTTTTAAGCACTTGTTTTTCGTCCGCAGTCCATTCTCGCTTCTCATGCCAATCCTCAAACACCATAAATCCCCGGAAGTCAGCATTTATCATGATGGGAACCGCACAAAAAGAGAGTTGCGTTTGTTCTGCCACCTGGCCGTCAATGCTGGGGAAACTACTTCGAAGGCCACTAACAATTTCCCCCGCAGCCAGCGCCGGCTGCCAGATTCTGATGGGCAGATGAGATCGTAGAAAGTCTATGCGGTATAAGGCCAAAAATGGGCTGGCGGAGTTGGTCCATTCGCCACGGGGTAAGATGGTCAGCCCGGAACCTTGAGAATCTTTTATCTCAAGAATCATGGCTCGATCTGCTTGCATGGCTTCCCCGACGCTGCCCAAAACACGCAGGATGGTTGTTTCATAATTGCCCGGTTCAAGCAACTGGATCATGGCCTCGGTCAGGCCTTGCAGCAGACGGGTTTTGTGTAACAACACTTTTTGGTTCTGTTTATGCCCGGTAATATCGCGTACCAGGGCAATCACGTCATCTTCAACCGTCGGTGCAAGCCGCGCTTCGTAATCATGCGGGCCGTTTCGTTCTTCAATCTGGTACTCGACAGTTTCAATTTTTCGGGTATCCAGCACCTGCTCAATCACCGGCATCACCAGTTTGGTGACATGGGGGGGAACGATCTCCGCGACATTCTTTCCAATAAAATCATCCCCTGGAATTGATAACCCTTCAAGGGGTGGGACTTTGAAATCAAGATAAGTACCATCGCGGCCTATTCGAAATAACAAATCCGGTATCGCTTCGACCAGTGCCCGGTAGCGGGCTTCACGCCGTTGAAGCTCTTCAGCGTGCTGTTTGTTGTCTGTAATATCCCGCACCACGACCAGTACTTCCTCGTATCCAATCGGCACAAACCGTGCTTCAAAATGATATACCCGTTTTTCAAGAATCAATTGGTATTCATGGAACTGTGTCTGCTGGGTTTCCAGCGTATACTGGATAAGCTGCAATAGTTTTTCGGCGGTTACATCGGGCGACAGATCGGTAAGGGGCTGGTGCAGAAAGGTTTCCGGCGGCATAACTAAGGGGATCGTTTCAGCCATTTTTAAATCCCGGTACACGCCGTTTTTATCAACGCGAAGCAGCAAGTCGGGAAGCGCATTCACGAGTGCCTTATACCGGGTCTCACTCCGCTCGAGCGCCTGTTGTTCTTGTTTGCGCTCGGTAATATCTCGAATCATCAACAGCACTTCGTCTCGTGCATAGGGAATCGCACGGAATTCGTACTCGAAATAGGAACTGCCAATGGGAGCACCCAGTTCCATCATTTCAACGTGGTTGGATGCAAGCGCCCGTTCAATCACATAACGACTTTGCGCAGCCAAACCACTTGCCGGATCAAAATAGGGCGCGGTGAAACCCTCTGGACAATGAAAATCAATCAGGGTTCCGTCTCTACTGATCCGAATAAGCATATCGGGAAGAATTCTAAATAAGGTTTGGTAACACGCCTCAGCCAGAAAATAGTCGGTCAAATCTTCAACCAGGATCAAGCCACCTGTGACCTTGCCATCAGAGCCATGCAGCGGCATGCCATAGACGCGCACATCAATAAGTTCCTCGGTTCGTGTCATAAAATTATTAACTTGCTGGACAAATGGGATTCCGTCTAAGACTTTTTTTAAAGGTTCAAGCAGCCGGTTACGGGCAACGATTCCATTCGGCTCAAAAAGCTGCATTCTCAGGAAATCAGATGGAACATGATCGAAAATGCGATTAATACGCAGTTGAGCCGAATTCACCTGAGTGACCTGCCCCTTTCGATCATAAGTAAAAATACCAATCGGGGCTTGCTCGATAATTTTCTGATTAAGCTCGCTCAGGCGAGCTAATTCCTGGTCGGCCTTTGATGGTTCGGTGAGGGGACGCGCCACACCGATAATATAGTCAGCCCCGTCAATCACACCCGATGTAAAGCGCGTTTCACAAGCCATCAACTGCCCACCGTTACAAACCGGCGCGCGGAATACCACCGGGCAATCCGCTTGAACTGCATCCAGCTTTGTATGTAAGGCCGCAGGATCGGCTGTTGGATACAAATCCCAAAGCGTATAGGGCTTGTCCCAGGTATGATTCTGCATCGCGTCATTATGCGACACGATTTGCAGCGTTTGGGGTTCAACTGCAAAAATCAGATCAGGGATCACATTACAAATAGCCCGCAACAGGTCCTGTTCGCTCATGTATTGTCCTTTCGGGGGAACTGTGCGGAAATAAACTGGGGGATGCAGCCCAACACATACTGTGCTTGGAAAGGTTGCACCTCAAGCAGTAGCCGTTTATTGAATGTGAAACCACAGTTTTCCCGCTTCCCCGTCGTTCTTGTGCAGTATACCATTATTTATTTTGCACTGCTTGTGCGTTTGAAAGCGTGCTATATTCACGGAAATATAAGAGGCCGTTCATTACCCACTAGGAGGACGCATGAGCTACCAACATATTCAGGTTCCATCTGGCGAAAAAGTAACTTGTTTGAATGATCCGCAGTGCATCCCCGACCATCCGATTATTGCCTTTATTGAAGGGGATGGTATTGGCCGTGACATTATGACCGCTTCCCGGCGCATTTGGGACGCAGCGGTTGAAAAAGCTTACGGTGGCAAGCGCCAAATTGCCTGGATGGAAATTTACGCCGGGGAAAAAGCCGCTTCGATTTACAATGGTAATTATATGCCCGAAGAAACCTTTGCGGCGCTGCGCGAATTTCTGATCGGCATCAAAGGCCCGCTCACGACGCCGGTAGGCGGCGGCTTCCGCAGCCTCAATGTGACCCTGCGCCAGGTGCTTGATCTGTATGCCTGTGTGCGTCCCGTGAAATGGTACGAAGGCGTTCCCAGCCCGGTACGTGAGCCGGAAAAAGTCGATGTAGTCATTTTTCGCGAGAATACGGAAGATGTGTATGCCGGAATCGAATACGAGGCGGGTTCTCCTGAAAATGACAAGCTGGCTCGTTTTATGCGCGAAGAAATGGGCGCACAGTTTTTTGAGGGCAGCGGTCTGGGCGTCAAGCCGATCAGCGCCTATGCCACCAAGCGCCTGATGCGTTTTGCGCTGCGGTATGCCATCGAGCGCAAACGCAAAAGCATCAGCATCATGCACAAGGGGAATATTCAGAAATACACAGAAGGAGCCTTTCGCAACTGGTGTTACGAGGTCGCGCGTGAGGAGTTTGGCGAGTATATCCTGACCGAAGACCAGCTTTGGGATGAGTACAAGGGCCAGGTACCCGAAGGCAAGATCGTGGTCAAGGATCGGATTGCGGACATCCTGTTCCAGCACATGCTGCTCCGTCCCACCGAATTTGATGTAATTGTGACGCCGAACCTCAACGGCGATTATCTCTCCGATGCGCTCGCGGCGCAGGTGGGCGGCGTGGGGATTGCCCCCGGCGCGAACATTGGAGATGAGGTTATGTTGTTCGAGGCCACGCACGGTACCGCGCCCAAGTACACCAATCTGGATAAAGTGAATCCCGGTTCGCTGATGTTCAGCGGCGTGATGATGCTTGAATTTATGGGTTGGTGGGAAGCCGCCACCCTGATCACCGACGCCTACAAACGCACACTCGACCAGAAGACCGTGACCTATGACTTTGCCCGCCAGATGGATGGGGCCAAAGAAGTGGCGACCAGCGAGTTTGCCACTGCCTTGATCAGCAACATGAACGGCGGCTAGCGACTGATCCGGGGGGATGCCCATCCCCCCTTTTCTTTTATTAAAAAAGTTTAAATGAACACCCCCTTACAAAATGACAAATTCAGTTTAAGATTAAGCTGTGTTCTGTTTAAGTACCGGGGGATCCCCATGAAAACCATTTTACTGGTCGAAGATGATGATACGCTGCGGAAAACCTTAGCCTATAACCTGAGCAAAGAGGATTACAAAGTCGTCCAGTCGGGCGACGGGGCCGAAGCGCTCACCCTGGCCCGCGAAAAATCGCCCGACCTCATTGTGTTGGATGTCATGCTGCCTACCCTGGACGGCTTATCTGTCTGCCGGATTCTGCGCAACGAGTCCGAAGTCCCGATTGTCATGTTAACCGCGCGCGGCAGCGAAGTCGATCGGATTGTCGGCCTGGAAATTGGCGCGGATGATTATATCGTCAAGCCCTTCAGCCTGGGCGAATTTCTTGCCCGGATCCGCGCTATTCTGCGCCGCACCCCGTCGGCACGCGGCGTGGTAGACAAACTGGAATCCGGGGATCTCACATTAGATTTGATCGCGCGTAAAGTGCTGCGTAACGGATCGGAACTCCGCATGACTCACAAAGAATTCGATCTGCTCGCTACACTGATGCGCAACCAGGGCGCGGTCCTCTCGCGTGATCTGCTGCTCGAACGGGTGTGGGGCTACGACTACAGCGGCCAGACCAAAACCGTCGATGTGCATGTACGCTGGCTGCGTGAAAAAGTCGAGGTTGATCCCTCTGATCCGCAGCGAATCGTAACGGTACGCGGCGTCGGGTACCGCTTCGAGGGATAATCGGATGATTGCGTGGCTGGCAGCAGGGATAATACTCGGTTTTGCAGCGCTGTTGGGGTGGCGGTTGCGTCAGGTCCAGGCGATCAATCGCGATTTGCAGCTCCGTGCCCAACATTTTCAGCAGCAGCTTGAACAGGCCACCCAGCAGGCCGATCATCTGCGAGATGGATTGTTCCGCGCTGTCGAGGACAGTTTATTCGTCCTGGACTCTGAGCAGCGCGTGCTTTTCGCTAATCCCTCTACCGAGAGTACGTTCGGCCAATCCCTGATCAATCAGCACCTGCTCAACATCATTAACCAGCCCGACCTGGAAACGCTGCTTCAGGATGCGCAAATGGTCCGGGGCGAAGTTGTCGAACGCCGGGTAGAGTTTGATCATCATATTTTCAACGCGCGAGCAGTGATCTACAAATCGGACCGCAGCACCTACGAGGTGTTGACGCTGCGCGATGTCACCGAAATTCAGCGCCTCGAGCGGGCGCGCCGTGAGATGGTGTCGAACATCACCCACGAACTCAGCACCCCGATCACCGCGATCAGTTTGCTGGCCG
>CAYYNB010000099.1:0-21455 GCA_964472565.1 uncultured Anaerolineaceae bacterium | reverse complement strand
TCAAAGCGGGAGGGGGGGGATCACTCAGAAGTTCGACAAAACAACCCATTTTCACCCCCTGTCTTCCCTCAAGCATCGACCCAAGGGGGGGTAACTTTTGGAGGTTAGATCCACAAACGGAGTCGTCTGAGGGAAAGAAGTTTGATCTAAGGTGAGCCTTAGATCAAACTTAGGCTTACCGAAAAAATGCGGTGGTTAATCGTCATCTGCGCGTAGAGGAGTAGCATTTTTCCCGTCAGGTCAGCGGGTTGTGGTTTTCCGATAATCTTGGTGTTGACTCAGTGTTGACTCAAAGATGCATAGGTGGAAACCATGTTCAAAGTTCTCTCGCTTCTCCTGATTGGTGGCCTGTCGCTGCTGGGATTTGCGTCATTCGGCTCTCAGGGTCTGACCTTACCGGTTCCGGGTTATTTTCTTGCGCCCGACACCAACGGTCTGATCCAGGTGTGGCAGCTTCCCGCCGACGGTTCTGCCTCTCAGATGCTCACCGCTGCGCCAGCCAGCATCGTCGATTATGCGCTTGCCCCCGATGGCACGCGGCTCGCCTATACCAGCGAACAACAACTCTGGTTACAGCCGCTGGATGGTTCTGATCCGATTGCCTTAGCCGCGCTGAGTACGGTTGAAGGTTCTCACCCCGTGTTCAGCCCGGACGGTCAGATGCTCGCGTATGCCGATAACGGCCTCTGGATCATGGGTGTCGATGGCAGTGATCCGCGCCAACTGCTGGCCAACGTTCCCTTCGATCAGAATGATGGCGCCGCCGTGCGCCATTACCAGCCCGATCAGTTTGTGAACGCCAACTCGCTGATCGTGACGATTGGTGTCTGGGAAGGTGTTAATGCGGGCTTGGTGGACATAACCAGCGGTGACTTCCAGGAACTTCCGCCCATGCTCCACACCGGACTCCTGCCGCTGTCCGATGGTCGGCTGCTGGTCTATGGCAATAACGGCGTGTTTGGTGAATTCAATCTCCAGATCGCTGATCCGGCGGATCTCACCGCGCTGGAAACCGTTCTCGATTTCTCCAGCCTGACGGAACGCGTGCTGTTCGTCGAGCGCGCCTATGAAATCCAGCCCGGATTAGTTCGTCTGGTCGGTACGACGCTCGCTCCCGATAGTAGCGATCCGACGCCCTACGCCTTTGCGTTCACTTTCGATTTGATCGACGGTGAGTTGTTGGGAGAAATTCAGTTTTTCCCGATGACGGTTGTGAGCGCTTCTCCGATTACCTATCTCGGCGCGCTCGCTCCCGATGGGACATTGCTTGTGCAGTACACCAACGTCTACTATGATACGGCACTCGATCCCGGCGGCATCATAACCGGCAGCCTGAATTTCCATAACCTGGAAACCGGCGAACAGATCAGTTATGAATCCCTCGGCCCCGTTTCATCCTTCCAATGGGGTGCATAACGAACTAAAAAAATGCCCGTCAGCCCCACACCGACGGGCATTTTACTTAGGAATAGTTAGGCTAAATACCCACTTTCGACCAGCAGTTCCGCGTTTAACACCGAACAGCCCGCCGCGCCGCGCAGCGTATTGTGCGACAGTGAGACAAATTTCCACCCATCGATCACCGGATCAGGCCGCAGTCGTCCGACCACCGTTGCCATACCGCCGCCCGCATCCCGATCACGTCGCGGTTGTGGGCGATCATCTTCCTGCCGCACAATGATCGGAAACTCCGGCGCGCTGGGTAGTCCGGGCACCGGTTCCGGTCCGCGGAAATTCGCCCACGCTTCCCGAATATTTTCTTCGCTCACTGGCTGCTCAAAGCGCACCGCTACCGTTACCAGATGTCCATCCAGCACGGGCACGCGTGTGCAGGTCGCGCTCATCACGCAGTCCAACAGGTCGATATGATCGCCTGCGAATGCACCCAGCATTTTACGCGGTTCGATTTCAACTTTCGGCTCTTCGCCCTTGATGAACGGGACGACATTATCCATGATGTCCAGTGCCGACACGCCTGGATATCCCGCGCCGCTGATCGCCTGCATGCTGACTGTCTGCACCGCCCGAATTCCGAATTGGCGCAGCGGAGCCAGCGCCATCGCAACCGGCGCGCTTGTACAGTTGGAATTGGTGATCAATCCGCCCTTCCAGCCATATTTTTGGCGCTGTGCTGCAACCAATCCCGCATGATCGTTGTTGATTTCCGGCAGCAAAATCGGCACATCGTCCTGCATCCGGTAGGCGCTGGCATTCGAGCATACGATATGTCCGGCTTCAGCTAACCGCCACTCGACGGTTTTTGCAATATCCGCCGGAAGCGCCGAAAAAACAATCGGCGATTGTAAATCCGCATCCAGCGGCAGCACTTCATAGTCCGCCACGCTAGTGGGCGGATTACCAGTCAAAACCCAACGCGCCGCCTGAGTATAGCGCTGGCCCGCACTGCGATCACTGGCGACCAGTTCTCGCACGCGGAACCAGGGATGTCCCTCCAAAATCTGGATAAAGCGCTGACCTACCGCGCCTGTGGCACCCAATACAGCGACGTCAATCGGTTTTTGATTCATGGCTGCTCCATCTGAACAAGAATACGAAACTGCGAATTATCCTATCATACGCGCGCTAAAAGCGGCTAACATTTGTGATCTTTAGACAAATTCTCCCGTGAGTTATACCATCTTGAATCGAATTTCTTCAAAAACTATTGACATATTTCCCCACTAATGATAACCTCTACCGAAGTTAACAATTGAACAGCAGTATGACCCCTTTTATCCAGAGAGGTGGAGGGACCGGCCCTTTGAAACCTCGGCAACCGCCCCCGTGTGGGAATGGTGCCAATTCCGGCAGAACAAGATTCTGGAAGATGAGAGGGTATTTGATTCAGCCTGGCATGATCAAATCCTTCTCACTCTGGGAAGGATTTTTTATTTCCTTCTTCGGGGCGCAGAGGGGAAATTCTGCTACGCAGTCCATCGTCCGATTGCTTCAGCGTAGGAGAAATACATCATGTCAAGCACCAATGGTCATCGCACGTTCCAGTTCAACACCCAGGCTCTGCACGCCGGTTACAGCCCTGATCCCACCACCGGATCGCGTGCTGTCCCCATCTATCAAACCTCGTCCTACCAGTTCCGGGACACCGATCATGCGGCGGCGCTGTTCGCTCTGCAAGAATCAGGCAACATCTACACCCGCATCATGAACCCCACCAACGATGTATTTGAACAGCGCATCAATGCGCTGGAAGGTGGCATCGGCGCGCTGGCGACGGCATCCGGCCAGTTTGCCGAAACCCTTGCGATCCTGACCCTGGCGAATGCGGGTGACGAAATCATTTCAACCAGCGCGCTCTACGGCGGCACCTATACCCTGTTTTCGCAGAGCCTCAAGCGGATCGGCATCACGGTGCGCTGGGTCGAAGATAACAACCCCGCCTCCTTTGAGCATCTGATCAATGATCGCACCAAAGCGATCTACCTGGAAACCATCGGCAATCCCAAGCTTCAGGTTCCCGACTTTGAAGGCATCACGGCAGTTGCGCATGCGCACGGTATCCCGGTCATCTGCGACAACACCTTTGGGACACCGTATCTCTGCCGTCCGTTTGAATTCGGCGTGGATATTGTGATCCATTCGACCACCAAATGGATCGGCGGTCATGGCCTGAGCATCGGCGGTGTGATCGTGGACAGCGGCAAATTTGACTGGAAAGCCAGCGGACGCCATCCCAACTTTGTGGAGCCGGAACCCGCCTATCATGATCTCGTCTTTGCCGATGCGTTAGGTCCGGCGGCCTTCATCGCACGGGCGCGCGTCGTCGGTCTGCGTGACTTCGGCGGCTGCCAGGCTCCCTTCAATAGCTTCCTGAACATTATCGGGCTGGAAACGTTGGCGCTGCGCGTCGAACGCCACGTTCAAAACGCGCAGGCTGTCGCGGAATATCTGCACCAGCACCCGGCGGTCAGTTGGGTTAATTATCCAGGGTTGCCCAACCACGAAAGCTACGAGCGCGCGCAGAAGTATCTGCCCAAAGGCGCAGGCGCGGTGCTCGGCTTTGGCATCAAGGGCGGCAGACAGGCCGGACGCGCCTTCATCGACAATCTGAAACTGTTCTCCCATCTGGCAAATGTCGGTGATGCGCGTTCGCTGGCGATCCATCCGGCAAGCACCACCCACCAGCAGCTCAGCCCGGAAGAACAAATAGCGTCCGGCGTCACCGACGATTACATCCGGCTGGCAGTGGGCATCGAAGACATCAACGACATCCTGTGGGACCTGGATCAGGCTCTGACGGTTGCGCAGAGCGTTACAACGGTTGCAGTGAGTTAAAACGGGAGCGCGTGCCATGCTGATCATAGAGGAATCTACTCCCACCACAACTACCGGGCATACTGCTCCTGCGCGATCTGTAGGGATTGTGCAGCGGCAGTATGCCCACTTCGACGAGCCTTTGTTCACCCGAAGCGGTGTCATCTTACGTCCCTTCACCGTCGCGTATGAAACGTATGGCACGCTCAACCCAGCCCGCTCCAATGCCATCCTGATCTGCCATGCGCTGTCCGGCGATGCACATGTCGCCGGGTATCACACCACCAACCCGGACGAAAAACCGGGCTGGTGGGATGAAGCCGTCGGGCCGGGCAAGATTTTCGACACCGATCACTTTTTTGTGATCTGTTCCAATGTGATCGGTGGCTGTCAGGGCAGCACCGGGCCGTCCTCGCTTGCGCCCGATGGCAAACCCTATGCCCTTCGCTTCCCCAATATCACCATATCCGATATGGTCCAGGCGCAGCGCCACCTGCTGGATTATCTTGGGATCGACAAACTGTTTGCGGTAGCGGGCGGCAGCATGGGCGGTATGCAAGCCCTCCAATGGGGTGTCGAGACGCCGGAGCGCGTCGGCGCGGTGATTTTCCTCGCCAGCACATCTCGTTCGTCAACTCAGCAAATCGCCTTTAACGAGACCGGACGGCAGGCCATTTATGCCGATCCCAACTGGAACAACGGTGAATATTATGATGGCCCTGCACCCAATGCAGGGCTGGCTGTTGCTCGTATGATGGCTCATATCACGTATATGAGCGATTATTCGCTCGATCACAAATTCGGGCGGCAGCTTCAATCGCGTGATCAGATTCCCTATACTTTCTTTGAACCCGAATTTGCGGTTGAAAGTTATTTGGCTTACCAGGGTCGGCAGTTCATTCGCCGCTTCGACGCCAATAGTTATTTGTATATCACCAAAGCCATCGACTACTTCGACATCGGCGCGGATTACGGATCGCTCCACCGGGCACTTGAACGGACCGAATGTGATTTCCTGGTTGCCAGTTTTTCAAGCGATTGGCTCTATCCGGCATACCAGTCCGAAGAACTGTCAAATGTGCTGGAATATCTGGACCGTTCGGTCGAGTATTATCATGTGGATGCGCCGTTCGGCCACGACTCCTTCCTGGTCGAAGTGGATCGGATGAAGGAAATCGTGGGCGGTTATCTGGATCGACGGCGCAGACGCCTGAAAATTTAGCCCTACCCCTTTCGGTGAGGTCGGCACCTTTTCAGGTGTTGGCTTCACCGAACCCCAGTTTTTCACGCAGCCATGCCCGCCGGAAATGCCGCGCCCGATCATCAAGATCATGCTGTGCCTTATAGACTTCCATCTTTTTAGGTTCCTGGGCAGCCTCAAAAAATGACTGGGCCTTTTCTAGCGGCACAAACCAGTCATTATCGCCAAACTGCAAAAATACAGAAGCCGGAGCTGCTTGCTCCACAAAATTCACCGGATCGAATTTCGCCATCTTTTCAATGTACGCTTGCCGTTGATCGTCTGGCAGATCCTTCTGACCGAGTAAAAACCAATCACTGAAACACGATGTTCCCGCCATTAAAACAAATGTCTTCAGCCGTTTATCCAGGCTGGCGAGAATGGCCCCATACATAGCCCCAAAATCGTGCCCGACATACCCCAGGCGCTCAATATCTACTTTAGGCAGCGACGCCAGCACATCCACGGACCGCCGCAAATCGATCACCTGTCGGATTGATGAATCATGATCATCGTCCAGCTTGCGTGTAGAAAACCAGTCCACTGGCGTCCACATGGTGCTGATCAATAAAGAAACGACGCCTTCTTCTGCCAGGGCCAGCGCCTCACTCAGAAATTGGGTGCGGTTCGAGTTGGGGGAATGCGGCTCATACCAGTGGACCCATAAAATTCCTGGGAATGGTCCCGCACCCTGGGGTGTCACGACGTATGCTTCGACTCTATTTCCTGTCGGGCTGTCAAATTTCACATTCTGAATGGATGGACCTTCTATGGGATCGAGTTTGATGGGGAGCGTCACATCGTAATCAAAGAGCTTTAGCATAAACAGTCTCCTTTATTCATGCGTGTGCAGGATTATACGAGAAATAAAAAAACTATAGTCTGCAAATCAGTTTATTAACAAAAGTTGATGTAATGTGGCTCGGTTTTGTGCGGTGTAATTTATGAAAGGTCCCAACTTTGCAAGAGAGGATTTTATTTCTTCTTTAAATCAACTATATTTATATACATCCTTAAGTGAAGTGGAATCTTTCATTTAAAATGGCTGAGTTACCGGATTATATCCTGGTTGAGCAGGCTCAACATGGCGATAGTGACGCGGTTGCACTCTTGTATCGACGGTATGTACCAGCTATCACGCGTTATATTGCTTATCGGGTGGCAACCAATGATGCTGTTGAGGATTTAACGGCGGAGGTTTTTTTGCGGATGATAGAAGGACTGGGGCATTTCCAGATTACGGGCGCACCTTTTGAGGCGTGGCTCTACCGGATTGCCGCCGCACGTATTGCGGACTATTACCGCCTTCAGCATCGTCATCCCGAAGAAGAATTGACCGAGGTTGTAGTCAGCGGTCAACTGCCGTTGGAATTGAATGTTCAAGAACGTGAAGAGTTAGATGCACTGCGGGCAGCATTAAGCCAATTGAGCGAAGAACAGCAAACTATTCTGCTCCTGCGGTTTGTGGAGCGTAAAAGCCACGAGGAAGTGGCCCAAATTTTGGAGAAGAGCGTGCGCGCTATTGCTACCGCACAACATCGTGCATTGAAATCGCTAGCCGAAATCTTAGGAACGGCCAAAACGTCCCGGCATTATTTGCGGGGGAAATCAACATGAACCACGAACTCCCCGATGAACTTGAGCTGATGAAAAACCTGGATGTAGCGCTTCCGCCCTACCAGGATAAATTGGTTGCCAGTACCGATCCGCGAATTGTAGCAGCCCAGCGGCTGGCACAAGGGCCGGATGTCCGGTTGAGTAATGTCGCGTTAAACCGGATCGAGGCGCAGTTGCGGTCCCGCATGGCGGAACTGCATCCCGCCCCTGTCCCCAAAGCTAAACCTTCGCGCCGGGTTTTTCGCCCTGGTCCCTGGCTGCGCTATGCGGCAGCCGCCTGTCTGGTCTTCATTTTAATTGTCAGCAGTGTGGCGCAGGTGTCCGCGAGCGCGCTGCCGGGTGATACACTGTATTCGGTTAAACGGACGATTGAAACGGGACGGTTGGCGGTTGTTTCGGACAACGGAGAACCCGGATTACGGGTTGATATAGCTGCCCGTCGTGTTGATGAATTTGAGAAGCTTTTGTTAGAGCACGGGCGGATCTATCCCTATGCATTGGAAGAAGCTTCGGACCAGCTTGATCGTTCTCTGCATCTTCTTGAACGGGGATTTGGAGATCAGATTGAGATTAGCATCCGCATTATCGCCCTTACCAGCGAACAGGAACGTTTGATTAACCTTGCGCTGCCTTTGACCAGTCAGGAAATGCAGCAGGAATTAAGTCGCGTCGCAAGCGACGTGGTTAAGATTCAGTCCAGCGCGATGGTGCTTTCGCCAAACACCAAACCCGAAATTGTACCAACTGCTTTACCTATGCCGACATGGGAAGTTTCAGCAACGCCATCATCTACTGTGTCACCTACGCTGACCCCAACACCAACGATTGTCTCAACGCAAACCAGAACACCCGTATCAACACCTCAGGCTACGAAAACACCGAAGCCACATTTAACAACTATGCCAGAAGTCGATGAAGTTATTCCAACGATCAGCGTGCCGGATGTAATCCCCACTCGCACGCCACCCGGTCACGGTGCTACCCCAGGACTGGGTGATAATCCGCCCGGACAAGGCGGCGATAACCCCGGTCAGGGGAATGACGGGTCGCCGCCGGGTCAGGATAAACCCGATAAGCCAGACAAACCTGAGAAGGACAAATAGTTCCCGCCATTTTTTGCTGTCTGCGATCCGGGTGGCAAAATCGCCTTCCCCATTGTAGGATGAATAGCCAGCCTGCATAGGATGGGTTAGGGTGAGCTTGTGGACAAAACACCGCTTTATCAGGCGATCACAGAAACAATCCGGCAAGACATCTTATATGGTGTGCTTAAACCGGGCGATGAACTTCCGCCTGTGCGCGAAATGGCACGGCAGTGGCAGTGCGCACCGGGGACCATCCAGCGTGCCTATCAGGAATTGGCGCGCCAGGGATTGACGCTCAGCCGTCCAGGGCAAGGCACACGTGTATCTGCGCTAAGTCCAGTAGAGCAAATAACTCCTTTGCGTCGCGCCAATTTAGTCCATGAAGCCGAAGCATTTTTGCTGCATTTTCTGTCCGAGGGTTACAGCGTACCAGATATTGAACAAGCCGTGCGATTGGCGTTAGATCGGTGGCGCGTGATGTCAACCGAGCCGCTGCTGCCGCCCTCACCTGTATTGCGTTTTATTGGAAGCCATGATCCCGCCCTCTCACTGTTGGCGGCGCAAGCACCCGGCTGTTCATTTGATTTATCATTTGCAGGCAGTCTGAGTGGGCTGATCGCGTTGGCAGAATATCGCACGGATCTGGCTGGGATCCATTTGTGGGATGCCGAAACCGATACCTATAATATTCCATTTGTACAGCGATTGCTTCCCGGTCGCCGCATGGCTTTACTCACATTGGCTCATCGCCGTTTGGGGCTGATTGTGCCTCCCGGCAATCCCGCTCATGTGACGGGTTTGCATGATATTACGCGGCCTGATCTGCGGTTTGTCAACCGTCAGCGCGGAGCAGGAACGCGGGTATGGTTGGATAGCCAATTACGCGCCCTGCAAATTGCACCGGAACATATCAAGGGATATGAAAACACAGTGCCTACGCATTCCGAGGTTGCACGGTCTATTGCCGAGGAACAGTCCGAGTTAGTCGTAGGTATTGAAGCCACTGCCCTGGCTTACGGCTTGGATTTTATATTTTTGACTAAGGAACGTTACGATCTGGTTATTCTAGATGAAATATGGGAATGGCCGCCAGTGCAAGAAATCGTCTCTTGGCTCACTACCGCCGAGGTACAGGCTGCGATTAACAGTTTAGGCGGTTATGATACCCAATCCACAGGATACATTGAGTGGGTGAATTAAACGAACACATCTCCGGTATGGTATGCCAGGAACTGGGTGAACTTGATCTAGATCACATCTCGAAATGGCGAGTTGTGATATTCTTGGCACGGTAAAGGAGAATGACCGCTTGACAACTCCTCAAACAACCGTATCACGCGTGCGCTGGAAATCCATCGCCCTTCCGCCCGAACATGGTTCCTGGGGATTTTTGCTGGAACCAATTTTATTAGGTTTGCTGGTTGCCCCATCATTAGCTGGTGTGATGATGGCGCTTGCGGTGTTGGGGGCGTTTCTGATGCGCCACCCACTGAAGATCGCTTTCACCGATTGGCGGCGCGGCAAACGTTATGCCCGGACCAAAACCGCCGAGCAGTTTATCGCTGGCTATGGGCTGTTGGCGTTGGTCGGGCTGGTTGGCGCGATAACGCTTGCAGGTATTGATATTCTGTTTCCGGCGCTGCTGGTGGTTCCCCTTGCTGTACTGCAACTGTTCGGTTATGTGTGTAACGAAGGGCGCAATGTGCTTCCCGAACTGGCCGGAGCCAGTGCAATTGCTATCTCCGTCTCATGCATGACGCTGGCAAGTGGGGAATCGCTGCGAACCGCTCTATTCCTGTGGGTGGTGCTGCTGGCGCGAAATATCCCCTCTATTCTGTATATTCGCGCCCGGCTGCGCCTGGACAAGGGCAAACCTGTTGAAGCGATTCCCACTTATCTATCCAACCTTGGGGCGGTTTTGGGTGTTATGGTCCTCACGCTGGCTGGTTACACATCCATCCTATCGCTTGTCGCCTTGTTGATCCTTGCCGCCCGCGCGGCGTATGGACTGTCACCCTACCGCCGGAACATCCGTGTTCAGATCATCGGCGTGTTGGAAATGTTCTATGGATTGCTGGTTGTGCTTCTGACCGCTATCGGCTCAACGCTTTAACGTTGCCGCCTAAATCGCGATCAGCGCTAAAGTCAGCAGCACACCGCCCGCCATCACGCTCCCCAACTGCCCGGCAGTATTCGCGCCCATCGCATGCATCAGTATGAAGTTTTCATAATCTTCATCCTGGGCAACTTGCGCTGCCAACCGTCCCGCCATTGGAAAAGCGCTGATTCCTGCTGCGCCGATCAAGGGGTTGATTTTGCCGTGCGTAATCCGTGCCATCAATTTCCCAAACGCCAGGCCTGCTGCGGTATCAAATACAAAGGCCAGCAAGCCCAGGATCAGAATCTGGATCGTATCCAGTTTCAGGAAGTCATTGGCGGTCATCGTCGAACCAACAGCCAATCCCAGGAACAGCGTTGCAATATTGATGATCTCATTTTCCGACGCGCGGCGTAGGCGATCCACGACCTGACTTTCGCGCAGCAGATTGCCGAGCATCAGCATGCTGATCAGGGGTGTGGCTTCAGGTACGAGCAGCCCAATAGTCAGCGTGACGACAATCGGAAATAAAACCAGGGCGCGGCGGGATACGGGACGTGGTGCATATTCCATGCGAATCCGGCGTTCCGATTTGGTTGTCATGAGCCGCATGATCGGCGGTTGGATGATCGGCACCAACGACATATACGAATAGGCGGCTACCGCAATCGGCGCCAATAGGTCCGGCGCAAGTTTGGTCGCTACATAGATCGAGGTTGGGCCATCAATAGCTCCAATCACCCCAATAGACGCGGCTTCATTGATCGGAAAACCGAGCAGAGTCGCTAAGATCAAAGTGCCAAAAATACCAAACTGCCCGGCTGCTCCCAACAACACCATACGCGGCTGGGCCAGCAGCGGACTGAAATCGATCATGGCTCCCACGCCAATAAAGATCAGCAAGGGGAAAAGCTCATTGCTGATTCCCGCCCCATAGAGGACATCAAAGAGCCCATTATTATCGCTCATGCCAGTGAGGGGTATATTGGCTAAAATGCAGCCGAACCCGATAGGCAGCAGCAAAACCGGCTCGTATTCTTTGATTACCGCCAGTCCCACCAGTATCAACCCGGCAGCAATCATAATCGCGTTGCCAGGTGTGAAACGGCTGAGGCCTTTGGTCAGCTCAGGTATAAGTTCAGAAAAATCCATAATCTATTTTGTCCTAAGTTTATTCAGCAAACTCCATCAACAAATCATGATGTTTAACGTGCTGTCCCGCTGATACTTTGATGGCTGCGATTTGCCCCGCGCGCGGGGAACGGATTACATTTTTCATTTTCATCGCTTCCAGGATGCAAAGTTCTTGCCCTTGCTCGACTTCTGCGCCTGGTTCAACCGCAATACTTACAATCACGCCGGGAATAGGTGCGAGCACTGCTTTACTGTTGTTCTCTAACTGCACATTGCCTGTTGTTATCGGAGCGCGCACGGCGGGCATTTCACTGGTGGCGCGCGGTGTTTGTGGGACTGTCAGTCCGGCGCTGGGAATAGTTTCTGGCCACACTTCAAAACGCTGGCCTTCCACCGTTGCTACCACAGGTCGCGCATACAGATCCCCAAGCTCAACTTCAAATTGTTGGCCCTCTATTCGGACAATTACCTTCATTTTCGCGGTCCTTTTTGTGAAATCAAACGGCCTCGCTGCACCGACTGCCAGGGGCTAACAATGGCGGTCGGTGGCAGGGGAAATTCATGGGGCTGAAGCTGCTGTTGTTCGCGTGCCAGGGCAACTGCGACGGCTGCAATGGCGGCGCGGCGGCGGAGTTCCTGATCATCAACCGTAAGCGGCGCGGACTCAACTGGGGCAGCTGCTCCAGACTTAGTCGTCAGACGCATCAGCACCAACATCACAGCCCACAGCAGCAGGATCGCCGCAAAGACAAGCCCCATCCCAACGATGGTTATTTCGAGCGCAGTAACAAGATTTTCGCCCATTTTGATGCGCTCTCCTAAACTGGGATATTGCCGTGTTTGCGTGGCGGCGCAGCCGAATATTTATCGCGAAGCGCAGCCAATGATGCGATGATTTTGGCACGGGTTTCGCGCGGCTCAATCACATCATCCACATAGCCAGCGCTGGCTGCATGATAGGGATTATTGAAGCGTTCGCGGTAGTTTTCAGCCAGCCGCGCCCGTTCAGCCGCTGGATCAGACGCGGCGCTGATCTGGTCCTTGAACAGGATATTCACTGCGCCTTCGGCTCCCATCACCGCGATTTCAGCGCTTGGCCACGCGTAGTTGACATCTGTGCCCAGATATTTACTGCTCATCACCACGTAGGCCCCGCCGTAGGCTTTGCGTGTGATCACGCTGATCTTGGGCACCGTCGCTTCTGAATAAGCATACAACACTTTTGCGCCATGACGGATGATCCCGCGATGTTCCTGATCGATGCCGGGCAGAAAACCGGGTGAGTCAACAAATGTCACCAGCGGCACGTTGAAGCAGTCGCACATGCGCACAAAACGGGTGATTTTGTCGGCGGCATCAATGTCAATCACGCCCGCCATCATACTGGGTTCCTGCGCCACGATTCCGACGCTGTGCCCGCCGATGCGAGCCATTCCGACAATCGCATTACGGGCAAATGTCGCTTGTAGTTCCAGGAACGAGCCTTTGTCCATCACGCGCTGGATCACTTCATGCATACTGTACGGAACACTTGGATCGATAGGTACAATCGAGTTCAGTTCCTCATCCATCCGCAGCGGATCATCGGTGGGCAGTCCAAACGGCGGATTTTCGACATTATTGGATGGGAGGTAACTGAGCGCTTTACGGCACAGCACGAGCGCTTCACGTTCAGAGTCGGCGGCTAGATGGGCAGTTCCGCTGATGGATAGGTGAATGTCCGCACCGCCAAGCTGTTCATTATCAATCTCTTCCCCGGTGACGGTTTTGATCACCTGGGGTCCGGTCAGAAACATAAACGAGTGCTTGCGTACCATAATAATAATATCAGTCAGCGCCGGTGAATAAGCCGCGCCGCCTGCGCACGGACCCAGCATGACGCTGATTTGGGGAATTACACCCGAATACTGCGCATTACGCCGGAAAATTTCGGCATAACCGCCCAGGCTTTTGACACCTTCCTGGATGCGTGCGCCGCCGGAGTCGATCAAGCCAATGATGGGCGTGCCATTGCGCAGCGCCAGATCCATCACACGGCAGATTTTGTGACTTTGCATCTCGCTGAGTGTGCCGCCAAATACCGTGAAGTCCTGAGCATAAATATATACGGTGCGGCCTTCGATTTGCCCGTAGCCTGTGACCACGCCTTCACCAAGATAATTATCATCAGCCAGTCCCATCTCATCACCCTGATGGGTGATAAAGGGTTCCAACTCGTTAAAGGTGCCAGGGTCCAGCAGGATTTCGAGCCGTTCGCGGGCGGTCAGTTTGCCTTTGGCGTGCTGCATCTCTACACGCTTGGCCCCGCCACCCTGCCGCGCTTGCTCGCGGATGCGGCGGAGTTCCAAAATACGAGGGTCTTCTTTGGGCATAGATTTGTCCTCAAATATAATTAATAACAACTATTTCTCAAGGGTAGTTTACCGAAACTCCCTGCTTTCTTCTACCGTCGATTGTCATCTTTCACCCTGATACATAGCCTCAATCGATGCGCAGATGAGGCGAGCACCAGCCGACCAGTGAGTCGATGATACCGAGTACCGCATCTTCTTCGCTCTCATTGCGGGTTTTTTCCCGGAACTCAGTGAGTTCCCAGATCAGGGTATCCTTATCAATCCCCTCTTCGCGCAGCGTGATGATAACCTGCCGCAGCGCAATCGAGGGGTCGCCCGTTTCTAATGCGTCCCAGAACAGTTTCTCAAAGTTCATTGTGCTGTTTCCGTACCAATGATTAACCTTTCCTCAGCAGCTTCGTTTTCGCTGCCAATCTCAGCGATAATCATACCCATTAAAATCAAACTGCACCCAACCCATTCTTTGGGGCCAATATTTTCGTGGGCCAGCCACCAGCCAAAAAACGCCGCAAAAACAGGTTCCAGGCTGAACAGCAGGGCCGTATGGGTGGGCGTCGTAAAACGCTGCACATAAACTTGCAGCCCGAAAGCTAGCGCAGTAGCGACGATGCCTGTAAAACCAATGGCGCTCCAAACATCGAAAGGCAGATCCAGACTGGGCTTTTCAAATAATACCGCGCCACCAAAGGCTAATATTGCAACAGTTTGAATCTGGATAACCGATAACCGTATCGGATCATGCTGCGGTGAAAAACGCGCGACGCTCACAATATGCAGCGCGAAAGCGAAAGCGCAGGCCAGCACCCACAAATCGCCCGACTCGACACGCAGCCCGTCCTGCAAATCTAGCGACAGAAAGCCCAGGCCAATTGTCGCCGCGATAATGCCCGTGATGGCGTTGCGCGCGGGCGGTTTCCGCAGCAGAAAAGTCGCTAGCAGCGGCACAATGACCACACTCAGCCCGGTGATAAAGCCTGCTTTGGCGGTGGTGGTGTGCTGCAACCCAATCGTTTGAAACGCATAGCCCAACGTGAGCCACACGCCGATCAAACTGCCTGCCATAAATTCGTGACGGCTAATGGCCTGCATCCGGCGTGCAAACAGAATATAGAGCAAAACAGTTGCCAGCAGGAAGCGGATTGCCACAAACGTAAGCGGTTCCACCGAATCCAGCGCATTCTGGACCATCACAAATGTCGCGCCCCAGATCAGCGCTACGAGCGCCAGTGTAAAGTCTGCTTGCCAACGCTTCATCTACTGTGCGTGCTCCAGAATAGTGTTTATCTCGTCCGGCGTGAGTGGAATGGGGTTGGCTTTCATCGAACTGGCTCCGAGTGATTTCTGTATAAGTTCGTCAAACTGACTCGCTGCTAATCCATAGGTGCGCAGTGGGGGAATATGCAGCGCCTCACACAACGCAGCAACCCAGGCTGGCCCATCATGAACCGTTGCCAGGCTGTTTTCGGTGAGTATCTGCGCCACTTCGAGATAGCGCGATAGGGCGGGATGATCCGGGGTGCGGGTTTGTAGCGCCGTAATATTCATAGTCATCGTATGCGACAGCAGTGCGGCACAGGTCGCCCCATGCGGCGCGTCAAACATGCCGCCGAACGGTCCCGCGATGCCATGCACCGCGCCGAGTCCCGCGTTCGCCAGGGCCAGCCCACCGAACAAACTCGCCAGCGCCATATCTTCGCGGGCAGATGGATCGTCGCCATAGGTATAAGCCCGCTGCAAAGATCGCGCTGCACGGCTCATGCCCTCGCGGCAGATCGCATCGATCATCGGATTGGCCCGGCTGGAGACATACGGTTCGATGAGCTGCGTCAATGCGTCCAGTCCGGTGTAAGCGGTGACATGCGGTGGCAGCGAATACGTGAGTTCTGGATCGACGATAGCGAGGCGCGGCAGCATCATCGGACTGCGCAGGCTGACTTTGACGTGATGTTCCGGCGATGCCAGCACCGCATTACGTGTGACTTCGGAACCTGTTCCGGCGGTGGTTGGAATGGCAATATACGGCAGTGGCGGGTTTGACAGCGGCACGCCGCGCCCAATCACTTCCAGATAATCCACAATCGGGCCGGGATTAGTGATCAGTGCGGCTATCGCTTTTCCGGTGTCGATGGCGCTGCCACCGCCGAAACCGATCACCAGATCACAGTCGAATTCGCGCGCGGCTTGGATACCTGCTTGCACCAGGGGAATAGTCGGCTCGTGCTCGACAGTGAACAGCATGTAAGCCAGCTTGTGCCCATCTAGTTGATCCCGCAGTGGATCAGCACGCGATGTTTCGACGCCTGTCACGACCAGGGCGCGCCCACCTAGCGCTGCCGCCGCAGCGCCAGTTTCTTTCAGGTTTCCTGGCCCAAAGAGGATGCGATTGGCCGTCATAAATTCAAAACGCATACAGTTATCCCCAGCCTTCATCGCCTGGATAGATATTGCCGAAAACTTCCTTTGATCGGGGATCTGCCATCCAGGGTGCTACCGTTTCATTCCATGTTTTATAATGCGCGGTTTCGCGGTGTTTGGGCGGATCATCCGGCGTGCGGTAGACTTCACACAGTACAAAATGGGTGGGTTTAGCAGTATCCTGCACCACATCAAAACGTGCGATACCGGGTTCCTGTACACTGTGAGTTGCATTTTCAACACAGGCTTGGCGGAAGACATCCACAAACTCTGGCTTGACATGGCAGTGAACATGCACGATATACATGGTCGACTCCTTGCATAAAATTGATTACGTCTAAGTATAAACACTGATTATGATCCAGAGAAAAAGTGATGTCATTGTGAGATCTGCCATACTATTGAACTGTAGAGAGCAAATGAGGGACGCATCATGAATTCTGTCTTAGGCTTGTTAGCCGTATTTTTGTTGGTTGCCGTGAATGGCTTTTTTGTTGCTGCCGAATTTTCGTTGGTTGGCGCACGGCGAACCCGCATTACCCAACTGGCGAATGAGGGGCATGCCGGTGCTCGTGCGGCTGAAAGCGCCATTGAGCATCTGGACAGCTTTATTGCCGCCACCCAGTTAGGAATTACGCTGGCAAGCCTGGGCCTGGGATGGATCGGAGAACCTGCTATCGCCCACTTGTTGGATCCTGTGTTGGAATTTCTGCTTCCCCACGAATGGATCGATAAGGCCGGGCATACGGTGAGCATAGCGGTTGCTTTTGCGCTTGTGACGATGCTGCACATTGTGTTTGGTGAATTGGCTCCGAAATCCATTGCGCTTAATCGTCCCGAAGGCACATCTATTATCGTTTCGCGGCCCACGACATGGTTTCTGCGCGTTTTTCGCCCTATCATCCGGTTGATGAACGGTGTAGGGAATACGGTTGTGCGGGCATTGGGGTTTGAACCGGCGGGCGGGCACAGTCAGGTACACTCTGCCGAAGAGTTGGAAATGTTGGTCCATTCCAGCCAGGAAGCCGGGTTGCTGCAAAAGAGCGAGGAAATTTTACTGCGCCGGGTATTTGATTTTAGCGATATCGAAATTCAGGAAGTCATGCAGCCACGTGTGGAAGTGGACGGCATTTCCATCGATATGCCACTGCCGCTGGTGTTGCAGCGCGTGGCACAGCAGCATCATTCGCGTTATCCCGTCTATTACGAGTCGCTCGATAACCTTGTGGGTATTCTTCACGCCAAGGACCTATTTGATACATTGGTCCGCCAGCCCGATTTGTTGACTAGCGATGGGGCGCATCTTGATCTCAAAACGCTCTTACGCGATCCGTTGTTTATTCCCACCACTGTGGGCGTGGATAAAGTGTTGGAGCAGATGCAGCGCACTAAAACCCATATAGCGGTAGTGATGGATGAGTATGGTGGCATGGCTGGCATTGCAACGATGGAAGACATTCTTGAAGAGCTGGTGGGTGAGGTTCAGGATGAATTCGATATTGAAACAGAGCCGATTCACCGCCAGGGTGATATGGCTATTCTGGATGGCTTGGTGACATTGGACGATGTGATCGAACGATTTGGAAATCCCGGTGGCAACCCTCGTTCTCAAACCATCGGTGGTTATGTCGCGGAGCGGTTAGGACAGATCCCCGAAGCGAAAGATACGATCCCTTTTGGCGATTACGAAATTCGTGTTGAAGAAATGGATGGTATGCGTGTATCTAAAGTGCGCGTGATAAAACGTTCGAAAGTTGAGACTGAGCCGGACTCGGCAGCCAGTGACGATCCCCAACGATCATAATATCGGGCGGCACATGACCACCCGATAGCAGCGATGCGGGCGTTACTCCATCACCCTCAACGTCGAGGGCAAATTCATTCGAGACATTTTACGGACACTGAGCAGCGGCGTAAGCGCCACCACCACCACGCCCAGGATCACCGCAATAATCAGCGAGAGGGCGGATAAGGTGATCGTCATGCTGACATCGGGAAGCATGGTGTTGATTCGCTCATTCATCAGCCAGGTCAGTGTTAAAAAGCCCAAAATCAATCCGACAATGGTTCCCAAAATACCCGTTGCGAGATTTTCGGTCATGGTCATTCGGGTAACGGTTCGAATCGGCAGGCCAAAAGCAAACAAGGTTGCAATTTCCCTCGCTCGCTCATCCACGTTGATACTGGTGGTGTTGAAGGCAATCAGAAACGCCAGGGCCATCACGGCAACTACGACAACACTCATGAAACCGATCAACATATCCATTGATTTCTCAAAGACTTCGGTAAACGAGGCGACTGTTTGGGTAGAGGCTACACCGGGTTGGTTGAACAAGGCTCGCTTCACATCCGTCTCCCCGACACCTTGAGCCGGGTTGACATAAAGGATATTTGTCAGGCCCTCGATACCGATCAGACTCGCTTGGCTTTGATCCATGAACACCTGGAAGCGCAGTGGGCTGGCATGAATACCCACAACTGTAATCTCTGTTTCCACCATCCGGTATGAAAACGTACTTTCGCGCTGCGGGTGTTTCAATGTCACTTTATCGCCGACATCAACCCCCAGGTCATTTGCCGCTTTTTCATTGATCAGTATTCCGGGCTGCTCAACAGGTGCTTGACCGTCAGTGATGGTGGGAGTCCATAGTTTGCTGTTCAGGTCAAGCAGTTCGATAGCCACTTCAAACTTGGTATCACCGCGCCGCAGTTCACCACCAACCTGTATGGCAGTTTCGCTCATCGAAAGTTCGGGAAGCTGGCGAATGGCCTCTATCGGTTGTGAGTCCGCGGGGTAGAATGAGTTGAGTGTGACGATCATTCGATCTGGATGATCCTGCAAAAATTCGTCTTCCGCCTGATCAATAGTGATAAAAAACGAGTCCAACATCCCGATCATGGCGATAAGCGTGGTGATTGCTACCGCTACGCCCAAAAGGGTGAGCAGCGTCCGGCGAGGGGCACGCAGCAGATTACGCAGCGGCATTTGGGTAAAACTTTTGCCCGGAAGCGGAACTGCCGCCAACTTGGGGGCTAACCCTCCACCTTTTGCTACCAGATAACCGGTTTTGATGGCATCAATCGGCTGGACACGGACTGCACGCCACACGGGATACAAGGTCGCTGCAAAGGGAAGCAGGACGCCTAACACTGCTGCTTGCGTAAAGATGCCGGTCTGGAAGGGGGCGTCAAAAACGGGCATCGGTAGAATGTCCCGCATAAAATCCGCGAATACATAACTGATCAGAATTCCTATCAGGATGCCGAAGAATACGCCCAGACATGCAATCTGCGCGCCAACCAGTAAAGGCCGAACTGCGAGCAAGTGTCGTGGAGCGCCAAGTGCCATTCCGATCCCGATCTGACGCCGCTGTGCTTCGACTATCCGGCTGGCAAGATTAAACGTTCCAAGCACGGCTCCTGCCAGAAAAAGATAGGCAATGAGCTTGAAGATTTGATCATCTCCCTCAAGATCGCTGTACAGCATATCGTAGGCAGGATCATCGCTGGCTTGCATTAGTGTGATACCGACTTCAGGAAATTGTTGGCCTAATGCCTGTTCAATTTCGGATTGAACCAGCTTTTGGTTCGCTCCTTTTTTCAGCGTCAGAACGAGATCGTTAACCTGATCTGGATGTTCGGTTAAGTTCTGAATCGTTTCGAGGGTGGACATGACAACAGCAAAATTGGCTTCATCCATAAAGCCGACTTCGTTGGCTATCACCATGAAATACTCTGGTGTCATGCCTTGACCGACATAGTTCAGTTTTATTCCTCCACTCAGCGTTACAGTTCCTTCGGCTGGCAGATCATAATGCTTGGCAAAGAGGTATTCGAGGACGGCTTGATCCTGCCCGGCATCCGTGAAGCTTTGTCCTTTTTTAATGTCGATTCCATTCACCTGGGTACTGCTGCGCATTCCTATCAGCCGTCCAGGGACGAGGATCGTCTCACCACTGTCTTGCACTTCGACCAGCGTGGGTGCCAACAGGCGCACTTCGGCTGCTTCAATCCAATCTGCATGGGGGATGTCTTTTACGACACTGAGAAATTCATCTCCTTCAAGATAACTTCCTTCAGTCAGCCGGACGCGCAGATCGTACATATTCAGCATGGCGTAACTGTCATCATAGGATTTTTCGCGCCAGGGGGTACTGCTGCCCAGGCCCGCGTATACACCTGTTCCCAGGGCAATGATCAACGCAATAGCTGATACTTGCAGCCAGCGTTCCCGGAGATCGCGCCAGGACCAACGCAAAAAGAGTGACATCTTCATGGTATGCTCCCTACCACTGCAATTCTGTAATCGCCGCTTTACCACCGCGCGGCTCACCATCGCTGACAATGCGCCCACTACTCAGTTCGATCACTCGGTCCGCCACGCGTGAAATTTCGCGGTTATGGGTTACAACCAGCACCGTTTTGCCAGCCGCCGCTTGTTTTTTGAGTAATTCAAGAATCTGAATGCCGGTTTGGAAGTCCAATTCTCCCGTTGGTTCATCGGCCAGCAGCACCGGATTTCCGGTCGCCAGCGCGCGGGCAATGGCGACACGCTGCTGTTCGCCGCCCGATAATTCATGCGGAAAATGATTGACACGTCCACCCAACCCGACATCGGTCAAAACTTGAACGGCTTTGTCATGGCTGTTGGGCGTATGAGCCATATCCAGCACAAACTGCACATTTTCCAGCGCGGTCAGGCTGGGGAATAAATTGAATGTTTGGAAGATGAAGCTCACGGTCTCACGGCGAAATTTGAATCGATCAGCTTGCTTATCCAGGGAAAAGTTACCTCCATTGATTCGAATCGTACCGGCTGTGGGCACATCAAGTGCGCCAATGATGTTGAGCAGAGTGGTTTTGCCGCTCCCGGATGGCCCTAATACCACGACGAATTCACCTTTTTCAATATCCAGTGTGACCTGATCCAGGGCTTTCACCGAAACTTCGCCCATTTGATAGTGCTTGGCAACATCACGTAGATGAATCATGTGCTCCTCCATGTGCAACTCTTGACTCTAGCTTTGAGTCAGATTTGGTAAACGTACCTCCTAAAATTTAGGGGTATTGGAAAATAGTAGTTCGGAAGCTTGCTAGTAGTTCTACTGTAAACTACTATTCTTCGGAATGCAATCCTCATTCACTTCTAATGTCATTATGAAAAAGACTGTCTTAAAATCAATATCTGCCTTGAAAATAGGACTGGGTCAAACCGCGCCGGGAGTTACAGGCAAGGGCTG
>CAYYNB010000098.1:3789-21563 GCA_964472565.1 uncultured Anaerolineaceae bacterium | reverse complement strand
CGGGAAAATCTACCCTGCTATCGGTGATCAGCAATGCCAAACCCAAAATTGCGAATTATCCGTTTACCACATTGGAACCGAATCTGGGCGTGGTCGTGCTGGAAGATCGTGATCTGGTATTTGCCGATATTCCGGGCTTGATCGAAGGGGCGCATCAGGGCGCGGGCCTGGGGCACGATTTTCTGCGGCATATTCAGCGGACGCGCGTGCTGGTGCATGTGTTGGATGGGCTGGCCGAGAATCCGCTGGCCGACTTCCACCAGATCAACACGGAACTGGCGCTGTTCGATGAAAAACTGGGCAGCAAGCCGCAGTTGGTGGTGCTGAACAAGATGGATCTACCCGATGTCCAGGCGCGCTGGCCTGGCATTCAGGCGGAACTAAAACGGCTGGGTTATGAAGCGCTGGCAATTTCGGCGGCAACCCACCTGAATGTGCGCGATGTGCCGCTGCGGGCGCTGCATATGCTCGATGCGCTCCCCGAAGAAGTCGAAGAGGAAGTCGCGGAACTCCCGGTGTACCAGTTGGGCGACGATCCGCTGGCCTTTGAAGTCACGAAGATGGAAGAGGGCGTTTTCCGCGTGTCAGGCAAACGGATCGAACGTGCAGTGGCGATGACTTACTGGGATTATGACCAGGCGGTGGATCGTTTTCAGCGGATTCTGGAAACCATGGGGATCACCGCCGCGCTGCAAAAGGCCGGAATCAGGACGGGGGATACCGTTTTTATTGGCGACATGGAATTGGAATGGGATGATTAAGCATAGGCCAAGCGTAGGGCAGGGGGGATGGGATTGGGTACAATAGCGGGCTGGTGAGGCCCATGCTAAAAGGATAAAATCTTTGTCGCGTCCATGCCTCGGCATCTATGGCGGCACCTTTGATCCGCCGCATCTCGGCCACTTGATTCTGGCCGAGGCGGCTGCCGACCAACTTCATCTTAAGCAGGTGCTGTTTATACCCGCAGCGGACCCGCCGCACAAAGGGACGCTGCGGACTCCGGCATTTCACCGGCTGGCGATGGTCGAGCGGGCGATTGCCGGAAATCCTCGTTTTGTACTTTCCCGCGTGGATATGGATCGGCCCGGTCCGCATTACAGCGTGGATATGCTGCGCCTGCTGTCCCAGGAATACCCCCATACGGAATTTGTATTTTTGATCGGCAGTGACTCGCTGCACAATTTGCCCACGTGGTCCCGCCCGGCGCAGTTGATCGAATTGGCGCGGTTGGGCGTGATGCGACGTCCCGGCGTGGACTTTGAATTAGAACCCCTTGAGCAGCAAATCCCCGGCATCCGTGAACGCCTGTTGTGGATCGAAGCGCCGCAAATCGAGATTTCAGCGTCGGCGGTTGCGGCGCAGATCGCGGACGGAAAAAGCGTGCGTTATCAGGTGACGGATGCCGTGCGCGCGTATATTGAGGAGCATGAGTTGTACAGGAAGGGAACCGATGAATAAATGGATAGGATTTGGACTGGCGATGATCCTGTTATGTTTAACGGTGCTGGGGATGCCAGCGATGGGCGCGGGCGCATTTCAGGCGACTCCGACCAGCCCAGCACCGACACTGGTTCCGCCGACGCCGATGCCCGTACAGGCAACTCCGCAGGCGGCGGTGGCAGATGTATCGAGCCTTGCCAGCGTGCAGCAGATGCGCGTTTTGCGTGTGGGAACCCTGTATAATGCCTACCCGTTTGCGTGGCTGAATGAATATGGGGAAGTGGATGGTTATGAGGCGGAGATTCTGCGCGCGATTGGCATTGAGTTGGAAGTTGAGATCGAATTCGTGCAGGTGACGCGCCAGAATGCGGTGGAGATGCTGCAAAACGGGCAGGTGGATATTCTGATCGGGCAGCAGGTGCTGACGCGGGATCGCGAAGGCGCACTCGATTTTACACATGCCTATTTCCTCAACCAGGAACGCATGGTCAAGCGTCAGGACAGCCCTTATGTTGATCTGAGCCAGATGGCGGGCAAACCTGTCGCGGTAGAAGTGGGCAGCCGGAGTGAGCGCGCCCTGCGCCATTGGATGGCCGAAAGCGGCGTGCAGTTGGATGTCCGCACCTATTTCTCCGAAGGGCTGGCGCTGGATGCCCTGTCGAATGGCGAGGTTGAAGGGATGGTCGGGCCGGAGGACAGCCTGCGCCGCGCCGGGCGTCAGGGGATGAGTTTTGTCGATCCGCCGCTGCTGCTCGAACCGTATGCGATTGCACTGCGCGGGTGGGATGTGAACACTCGTAATCTGCTGAATCGCTCGCTCCAGCGGTTGAAAGCCAGCGGGCGCTTGGATGAGATTTACAGCAACTGGTTCCCCGGCACAACTCTGGATTTTAACCTGCTGGTGCCGGTGTATGACACCTTGTATGAAGATGCTCGCAAACTGGACGATTTCCCGACTGATATTCCGATGCCGTCTAACCCGGTCTTAGCGCGGATCGCGGATGGCCTCCCGATCCGGGTGGCGGGTCTGGTGGGCGAGGGCGAACAGGCTCCCGCCATCCAGCGGATCGTCAACGCACTGAACAAGGCCATGATCGAAGAAATGGCGCGGCGGTGGGGCGCAAAGCTGGAATATATCCCCAATTCGTATATGAATGCGGTGGATCTGGTTGCCAATGGGCAGGCGGATCTCGCGGTGGGAGCCAGCCCGCGCTGGGATGGGGCGGATCGAGCGGAATATTCGGTGCCGTATATCCATCATGGGGACCGGCTGCTGGTTCCATCGAACTCCAAGATTACGACGGGATTCGGAGATATGCTGGGTACCGGCTGGATCATCGGTTATTTCGCCGACGATGCGCCGGATGCGGATCATATCAAAAAGATGGCCGAGATTTTTAATGTGAGCCGCAATATTTCCGATCCGTTCCAGATTCTTCAGGAAGACCGCGCGATCTATACGATGGTGGAAGAGCAGAATATCGACGCGATCTACGGTGACAGCCTGCGGCTGCTGGCGCTGATGCGTGATTATGAAAAGCCGGACCAGGTGAAACTGCTGGATAAATGGTACGGTGATGTGCTGCCGATTTCGTTTGCCATGCCGCGCAACGATGCCGAATTCCGCGCGCTGGTCGATTTTACGCTGCAAGATATGGCGCAGGATGGCACCTACCAGCGCTTGTGGACCGACTTGTTTGGATTGGGCGATCCGCTGCCCGTGTTGTATTGGGCCGCGACCAGCCCGGACACGCCTTAATAGGCGCGGCCAAACATAAAGCGCACCAGTTCGGGCAGATAGTGACGCTGCGGCATATAGGTGAGCAAGGTATCCTCAAAGCGCACCGGGCGCACGCCGCAGTAGTCGTACAGGTTGCCGAGTTTGGCGGTGCGGTTGCTGGCAAGAATATCAAACCACTGCGGTGTCATCGGCCAGCGGGGAACGACCCGGTTCATCAGGCTGGTGACACTGCGCAAGGTATGCGGCGGGAGCCGGACGATCAGCCGTTTGGCTCCTGATACGCGCATCACCGTGCGGATCATTTCGTGATAAGTCATATACTCCGCGCCGCCGATCTCGATTGTCATATCCACCAGATCGATTTGTTCCATGCTTTTTTCGAGCGCCTTGACCAGATCGAGCACATAGAGCGGGTGCAGCAGGCTGTCTCCGGTGCCGGGCTGGATGAAAAAAATCGGATTGGTGCGCAGCAGCATGGCGATTGCATTCACAAAACGATCTTCTGGGCCAAAGAGCACCCCACAGCGCAGAATTGTGAAGGGAATCCCGCTGTGGCGCACCTGGGTTTCAACCTGTCCCTTGACGCGCAGCAGGGTATAGGCGGAGGCGGGTTCGGCTCCCAGTTGGCTGAGGTAGAGGATACGGCCAATGCGGGCGGACCGGGCGGCGGCGATCACGTTGCGTGTGCCCTGGACGTCGATGCGTTCCAGATCGCGGCGTTTGCCCCACCACTGCGCGCTGGCAAGATGGTAAACGGTATGGACATCCTGCATGGCGCGGTGCAAATCCTCGGAATCGTTCAGATCGCCTTCGGCAATCTCGATTTTACCCTGCCAGCCAAAACGCCGTACACGGGCGATAGAACGGCGCGGGACCATGACCCGCACCGGCCAGCCAGCCCCGGTAAGCTGCGGCACCAGATGACGACCTACGAGTCCGGTTGCGCCTGTCACGAGAATCATGTTCACCATCCTCCGGTGCCGCATTATAAACGATTTGGAGCCGAGCCTCCAGGTTAGGCTGCACCACTGTTTTCTTTACCCCATCCACCCTTGCCCCTTCCCTCAGGGAAGGGGAGTCAAACCCACAGGATGTGGAGAATTATTTTCTTGGATCGGCCTTAACTACTACGCGGATTCCAGCTAAAGAGGCGCAGTGCCAGGATCGCAGAAACAAGACCCCAGCCCAGCAGTACAAGAATGTTGGTCAGCATGCTGTTTTCGGGCGATGCGCCGACCATCGACTGCCGCAGCGCATCTGCGAGATAGGTCAGTGGAATCGCATCAACCACCGGGCGAATCCAGCCGGGGATGCGCCAGAGCGGAAGCAGCGCGCCCGACAAAATGGTAAACAGGAGAAAAGTTAATGCCGCCGCGCCCTGGACTGCTTCTTCGGTTTTCGCTAATCCGGCGAGGAAATAACCCAGGGTGATAAAGGTGGCGGCCCCCAGCAGCACGACCCCAGCCACAAGCGGGAGATCGCTGGTTTGCATGGGAAGATCGAACACGATGACGCTGATCGCCACCAGGATAGCAGACTGAAGCGCGGCGATACTCAGACGAAAGGCGATCTGCGCGGCCAGCCACAGCCCCGGCGAGAGCGGAGTCGTTCCGATGCGGCGCAGGATGTGTTTTTCGCGCAGGCTGACGAGGGGCAGGGCGGTAGCGTACAAGCCGAGCAGCATCAGACTCATGGCGAGCACACCGGGCAGCATGGTATCGGCACTGCTTAACTGGCGGGTGGACTCGTTTTCGGGCTGCATCACCAGGAGCGGCTGTTGTCCGGTCAGGCGCGCATCGATGGTGATCAGGGTTTGCTGGATCACATTCAGCACGGCTGCGGCATTGGCGGACGATGGATCGTGATAAACCGAAACCGGAGTCTGTTCCGTCGATTCACCCTGGAGCAGGGCGGCTGTGGACGCATTCAACACGACCACTGCATCGCGTTTGCCTTCGTGCAGTGCGTCCAGTTCTTCGGACCGCGTGCCGTCTGAAATATGAAAGGCGGCGTTTTCGGTAAAAACATCGAGCAGTATATCGGCTCCGGGACCGGCTTCGTTGACCAGCCCGATCCGGTAGAATGTGCTGCCTGACGGCGAAAAAATCGCGCCAATTGCCAGCGCCATAATGACGGGAAACAGCATCGACCAGGCCAGCGCTGTACCATCCCGCCGCCATTCGTTCCAACTGGCCCGGTAGAGTTGAAAAAATGTGCTCATTTGGGGTCCTCTTTTTTTTGACTGAATTTGTCGGTCCGCGCAGTCTTCGTTCTACCACGAGCTTCGACCCGCTTGCCTGACTATGAATCGCCTATTGCCCACCGTTTCATGACCAAAGAGGTGCAACCATACGGTTCGGTCTGTGTTATATCAAAGCGGCGACGGTATAATTGCGGACGTTGCGTTAATAATGTTTGACTGCCGGGTAACGGCAAGCGGAGGACTAACCTGTGGAACCCAAACGGGTCGTTGTCACGGGATTGGGCATTATCAGCCCAATCGGAAATACAGTTGAAGAAGCGTGGACCAATGCGAAAAATGGGGTGTCGGGTGTCGAACATATCCCGGCTTTTGCCGAGCGTGGCCTGAAGACCACCTTTGGCGCTCCGGTCAAAAATTTTGACCCGGAAAAGGAATTTGGCCGCCGTGATGCGCGGCGTGGTGATCGGGTGACGCATTTGGGGATGTATGCCAGCCGTCAGGCTTTTGCCGACTCAGGGCTGGATATGGCACACGAGAACCTCTGGGATATCGGTGTACTGATGGGGACCGGAATCGGCGGTGTACAATCGCTGATTGATGGCATTTATACCGTGATTGAAAAGGGTGTGGCAAGTGTCAGCCCGCTGCTGCTGCCCATGATGCTGCCGGACAGCCCGGCTGGGAAGATTGCGATGGACCTGGGGCTGCGCGGCCCGAATCTGTCGATTGCGACGGCGTGCGCCACTGGAAATAACTGCATTGGCGAGGCGTATGAGATCATCCGGCGCGGCTCGGCCATGGCAATGGTCGCGGGCAGCAACGAGGCCGGATTGGTTGAGTTGGCGATGGCGAGCCTGGGCAATATGACCGCGATTTCACGCCGCAATGATGATCCGCAGGGGGCTTCGCGTCCGTTCGCCGTTGATCGGGATGGTTTTGTGGTGGCGGAAGGGGCCGGGGCGCTCGTTCTGGAAGAATTGGAACATGCGAAGGCGCGCGGGGCGCATATCTACTGTGAGATCACGGGCTACGGCACAACCTGCGATGCCTATCATGTCACCGCCCCGCTGGAAAACGGCGAAGGTGCGCAGGCGGCCATGCGCATCGCGCTGCGGACAGCGGATTTGCAACCCGGCGATGTCAGCTATATCAATGCACACGGCACCAGTACCCAGTTGAATGACATCAGTGAGACACGCGCGATCAAAGCTGTTTTTGGCGAAGAGGCGTACAAAGTGCCGATCAGTTCCACCAAGTCGATGACCGGTCACTTGATGGGATCGGCGGGCAGCGTGGAAGCGGTTCTGGCGATCAAAACGCTGTGCGATAATTTTATTCCTCCGACAATCAATCTACATAACCCCGATCCGGAATGCGATTTGAACTATACGCCGCTGGTGGGTGTGTCGAAAGAACTAACCCATGTCATGAATAACTCATTTGGCTTTGGGGGACACAACGCGGTGCTGATCTTCAGCAAATTTAAGGCAAACGGTTCGAAATAATTTCACCCCCCGGTCAAACGGGGGGATATAGGTGTTAGAAAGGGCCAGCCATGACCGATCCCACAGCGCGGCGGTTGAATCCGAGCCGTGTGTTGAGCGGAACACGCCCGCGAACCATGCGGTATGCACATATCATCGGATGGGGCATGGAAGTGCCCTCACAGGTATTGTCGAATGCCGATCTGGAAGCGATTGTTGACACCAACGACGAGTGGATCCGGTCACGCACCGGGATTCGCGAGCGGCGGATTGCGCAGCCGCGTGAAACAACGACCAGTCTGGCGACGCGTGCCGCGCAACAAGCGCTTGAAGTGGCGAACGTGCTGCCCAGCGAGATTGATCTGGTTATCGTAGCGACATCTACGCCGGAGCATATCTTCCCGGCTACAGCCAGTGTGGTGCAGGATCTGCTCGGCGCGACTAATGCGGGCGCGTTCGATCTTAGCGCGGCGTGTTCGGGTTTTGTGTTTGCTATGGATATGGCGGCGAGCAAAATTCGCACCGGGGCGATCCAAACGGCGGTTGTGATCGGCGCGGAGACATTGAGCCGTGTGCTGGATTGGTCGGATCGCGGCACGTGTATCCTGTTCGGAGATGGTGCGGGAGCCGTAGTGCTTCAGGGCAGCGAAGTTCCGGGTGGGATTCTAAGCAGCGTGATGCGTTCGGACGGATCGGGATGGGACCTGTTGACCCTGCCTACTGTGAGCAGCCGCGATACGTATCTGCAAGATGGGATACACCAGATGCACCGCATCTATATGGACGGCAAAGGGGTGTTCCGTTTTGCTACACGGGTAATCGGTGACAGCATCAAAGATGCGCTTCAGCAGGCCAATCTTACGCCGGATAAATTGACCTGGGTGATCCCGCATCAGGCGAACCAGCGGATCATCGAACATGCCGCCAAAGCGCTGAAAATCCCGGATGATCGGGTCATCAGTAATGTCGAGCGCTACGGCAACACGTCCGCCGCCTCGATCCCGATTGCGTTAGCCGAAGCGGCTGTGGCAGGGAAGATCAAAGCGGGCGATCTGATCGCGCTGGTCGGTTTTGGCGGTGGGTTGTCATGGGGAGCAGTGGTGTTGGAATGGTCGGCGCTGCCCTTCAAGAGTTCGCGTAATCTGACGTGGGGTCGTCGCCAGGGTGAATATGTGTTGGCGGACATCCGGCGTCCGTTGGTGCGGCGCTGGCGGCGGCTGATGTTGATGTCGATTTCGCCTTCGACATGGATCGTGGGTGTGCGAAAGCTGTTAACCCGGCGGCGCGGCGAAGAACCGCCCGACGCTGGAACACCGAGTAAGGAATAGGCTAAACAAATCGCCCCGGCTATGTGCATAATCGGGGCGATTGATTGGATGGACTAGGCCGGGGTGACGCGCACGAATTTGCGCTTGCCGACTTTGATCACGACGGGCAGTTCGTCGAGGTTCACGACCGCATCGATACTGTCGATCCGATCCCCATTTTTGCGTATGCCGCCGCCTTGAATCTGGCGCTTGGCGTCGCCCTTGCCGCTGGTCAGCCCGGCATTCGCCACAATATCGACGATCTTAGTCGGTTCGCTGATCGCGTATTCAGGCATTTCGTCGGGCAGCCCTTCACCCTGGATGACGGTGGCAAAATGCCGCGCGCCCTGTTCTGCGCCTTCTTCACCGAAGAAAGTTTTGACGATCTGGTAGGCGAGATTTTTCTTGGTGCCCATTGGATCGGTTTGCATTTGCGCAGCCAGTTCTTTCAACTGGCGGTCATTCCAGCTCAACAGCAGCTTGTGGTAAATGTGCATCGCCTTGTCGGGCACGCTCATCACCTTACCGTACATATCTTCGGGCGAGGTGAGCAGCGGGATATGGTTGCCCAGACTCTTGCTCATCTTCACTTCGCCGTCCGTGCCGGGCAGACTCTCCCCCATGATGATGGCGATCAGGGGTAGTTCACCCAGCGACTGCTGCAATTTGCGCCCGGCGACAAGAATATTAAACAACTGGTCCTGCCCGCCCACCTGACAATCGGCTTGCAGGTGGTAGGCGTCGTAAGCCTGCATCAGCGCGTAGAACATTTCATGCAGGTAGATCGCCTCGCCCGCATCCATGCGCCTGGCGAAATTTTCGCGGGTGAGGAACTGCTGCACGGTGAAGTTCTGCGCCAGCTTGATCACATCTCCAAAGCTGAGCAGTTCAAGCCACTCGTGATTATAATGAACCGTTGTGCGCGCCGGGTCCAGAATTTTGAAGGCCTGTTCCTGGTAGGTGCGGGCATTTTCCTGCACTTCATCCAGCGTAAGCTGCGTGCGCGTTTTGTCTACATCCGACGGATCACCGATCATGCTGGTGTAGGAGCCGATCAGAAAGGTGACATCGTGCCCCAATTCCTGGAACTGGCGCAGTTTGTACATGGTGATGGTGTGGCCCAGGTGTAAATCGGGCTTGCGTGGATCGTAGCCGCAATACACGCGCAGTGGCCGCCCCTGCTTTTCGGCCAGAACCAGGCGCTCACGGAGATCGCGGCGCATGTTCTCTTTGGTCTGCGGATCACCGTATTCGGTGCCCGACATCAAAATTTCGACCTGTTCATCGATGGTAGGCATAAAGACTCTGTCCTTTCCGAACAAGCAAATTGGGTGCGGCTGCTAATGGCCGCTATAATACCACAGCAAAACGCGATGGTCAGCGGTGAGTTAGGAGAGAGTAGGTTGAAAAACTGGATACGCAGTGCTGTAACCGGACTGATGATCGAGCGCCCTGCCCAGAAGCTCACCCTGGAAGAACACGCCGCGCAGTTGTCCACCAGCGGCGAAGCGATTCTGGATGCCCTGGCAGCGGCGGCAGACAGCGACGAAAACCGGGATCAACTCGTACATATCATTGGAATCGAACGCTGGGGCCAGCGGCGGCTGCGCGTCGCGTTGGGCGAACCGCTGCTGGAGGATGAAGTGGATGATTATCTCCCGGCGGCTGATCTGGACTGGACCGCTTTGCAAGAGGCGTTTCAGGCCGCACGCCAGGATACCCTTGCTCTGATCGAGCAACTGGCCGGGATTGAAATCGACACCAGCCTGACGATTCCGCACAATGAATATGGCAAACTGACGCCTTATGCCTGGCTGCATTATCTGGAAGTTCATTCGACTTTGGAGTCTAAACGTATCAAATAGAATTTTTTACATGATTCGGGGCAGGGTATATAATGACCCCGGTGTGTGCTAACGTGCGGGGGATGCATGAGCCTAAAAAATTGCTGTTACGGTGTGATTATTCTGGTAGTGCTCTGCCTGGGAATTGGTCATGCCAGCGCATTTAATACAGTTACGGCGAACCCGGCAATCCTGGATCGATATGGCGGGTTTGCTCCCGTTCTGACGAATGAGGGTACACTGGTCGGCGGTGCGTTGGGACTGCCCGGCGAACCGTTGACCTGGACATTGACGGTGAGTAACGCAGGTGATGCCACTGGCACCGGCGTGATCGTAACTGATGTTATCCCTAAAGAACTGCGAATCAACAGTGTGGAAGCCGATCGGGGCGTGTTCAGTATCAACGGGCAGACGATCAACTTTCAACTAGACGCTTTAGACCCTGGCGAAGCGGTTCAGATGCGCATCAATACCACCGTGATCGAAGCACCACCTAATGGCAGCCTCATCAATCAGGCCTCATTGGTCGGGCAGGGACCGGCTGGCCCTGTTACCCACCAATCCTTAGCCGAAGTTTCCGTGCCGACCAGCCTGCCTGCGACAGGCTACCCTCCCCAGGATTTGCCGGGCGAGGGGGAGCCGAGTGTCTACCTGTTTGCGCTGGGTGCCCTGTGTGCGGTGGCGTTAATGGCGCTGTTTGTGTGGTGGCGCGGGCACGATACCAAATGGCTTCGCGGGCTGTAGCTAAAAATAGCTGCTAGGATTCGGGAGTGGGTTCGTCGGGCGGCGGTGTATAACCGTCGGTGCTGTGCGTTAATCCCGCTGATTCGGCCAGTGCTTCCAGGTAGTAGTAGAGGTTGTCGCCGGGGCAGTCTGTCCCTTCGTTAAAATCGCGGTGCCCTGCCAGATGGGTGAGTTCCAGGCGCAGCGCCAGCCAATCGATTAAGCGCCGTGCGGACTCGATTTGTTCCTGCGAGGGGTTTTCCTCTTCAAAGTTGCCAAACAGCACCACGCCCACTGTGCCATAGTTGTAACTCTGCACATGCGTGCCCCGTACCATCAAATCGCGGCCCTCAAAAACGACGCCTGTTTTGCCCACACCAAAGTGATACCCCACATCGGCCCATTCGCGCGTATACATGTGTTCAAGCTGGATTTCTCGCATCGTGCCGTAGTCGTCGGTCTCGTATAACACGGAATGATGCACGACTACCGTGTTATAGATCGCACGCAGATCGCCTTCATATTCCCGCCAACCGTCCAAATTGGTCAGGCTGTAAAAGCCGGGTTCCCATTGGGCTTCATGATTAGGTTCGAGCGCGCCCCAATCGGCACGGAGGATGATGGGCGGGCGGTCAATCTGTTTGAGGGTGGCCGGACGCGATGGATCAGACACCGGGCCTTTGGTCTGGACAGTCGTCAGAACTTCTGGGGTGGCCGGATCGCCCGATGTGAGATAGTCCAGCGCGAGATACCCCGACACACCCCCGATGCAGGTGATACCGCCGATGACCGCCGCCGCACCGGACAGGCCCAGAAAGTTACGCCGAGTCAGGGTTTGATGTTTGCTCATCCGTTTTTGCTCCCTGGATCAAATCATCCTGCGCCGAATCATAACAGGAGCCGCCGAGAAAGACCACGCGAAACGCCTTTGTTTTTGGGCTACAACCGTGTTAGGATTGTTCTAGTATTCACGTTTATACATTCCTTGTGCCAAAAAGGAGGCCTCGGTCCGATGGCTCAGGTACCGACGATTCCAGACATTGTGATTGGGCGACTGCCGATCTACCTGCGCGCGCTGAACCGGATGATTCAGGAGGGGAGGGAATATACCTCGTCACATGAGTTAGGTGAACGGTTGGGCATCAGTTCGGCTCAGATTCGCAAGGATTTGTCGCATTTTGGAGAATTTGGCAAGCAGGGCACGGGTTATCATGTAAACTACCTCTTCGAGCAGATCCAGCATATTCTCAAGGTAGATCGTCAATGGCCGATGGCGGTGGTTGGTATCGGTGACTTGGGGCGGGCGGTTGCGAATTACAAAGGCTTCGCGGCGCGGGGCTTCGTAGTGGCTGCGCTTTTCGACGATGATCCATCGAAAATTGGCGAAGAGATCAACGGAATGAAAGTGCTGCCTACCAGCCAGATGGCGGAAGAAATTCAGCGGCGGGGAATCAAAATGGCAATGATCGCCGTCCCGCTTGAGACAGCCCAGGCTGTCGCCAACCAGTTGGTTAGCTGTGGCGTGCGGGCGATCCTGAATTATGCACCGATCACCTTAGCGGTGCCGGAGGGCGTGCAGGTCCAGTATATTGACCCGGTGGCGCACCTCCAGCACATGACGTTTTACCTGAATCCGTAATGCTGCCGCAGCCGCTCGAAGGGGATAGTGAGCAGCGCGCCCAGCGTATCGAATCCAACATCGCGCAGCGATGAACTTCTCCCCGGAATAACCGATTGGTGGAGTTCATCTAAAAATCCATAGCTGATCGCACCCAGAATGGCGAGCAGCAGCGCGTCGCGGTGATCCATACCCCTGATCACCAGGGCGCGCCGCATCAGCCAGGTAAGCACGCCATATTCTGCAATATGCGTGCTTTTTTTGATCACAAAGTCCCAGCCGCCGGGGAAAATGGGCACCGGGCCGGAGAAGTAGACTTCGGCCTCGGCTCCGGCAGGCGGCGGTGTTTTAGGCTGGGCTGAAAAAATAAACATCATCAACATCAGCCCCAGTACCGGCCCCCACGACCACAGGATCAGGGAAAAACGCTTGGATACAGACATGATCTAGGGCGCGGGCTGGCTCAATTCGAGGCTGAAAACCCAGGGGCCTTCCGTGGTTTCGCGCTGTTCCAGGCGGACCTGCTGCATAATCGTGGCGGCTTCCATCTCGGTCATGCCTTCCGGCTGGCTGAGCAGGTTGTAATACACGCCGCCTTCCATGACTACCTCAATTTCGATGCCGTATTCCAGCAGCGCATCGCGCACCGCTTCCCAGTATTCGCGGGTTTCCGGCTCGGAGAGACGCAGCCGGTCTACGGTCAGAGTCAGTGTGGCGGGCTGGCCGTTGGAGAAGGCATTAAAGCTGAGATTAAAACAGCGCGCAACATCATTGACGGAGGGGCGCTGAGTCATTCCCCAACCGGCGAGCATCCCGGTTTGGTCGCCTAGCACCAGGCTTGCTTCTGGCTGCCAGTCGGCATTGGTAGGCAGGTTAAAGCAGACAGTCGCATCCGTTTTGGAGGGCGTGACCTTCACACTTTGCAGCGTCATATCCACGCCGTTTGCACTCTGGACTATATTCGGCTCAAATTTCAGCGCGCCGAACAGGTCCACCGTAAACTCGAAATTGAAGGAAAGGGTTTCGCTGATCTGAAGGCTCAGAAATAGGTCGAGAGTCGGGGGCGGAAAGTCGCCGTACTGGGTCTGGAAATATTCGGTATCCACCACACCCGTATCCAGATTGTAGGTTTGGGGATAAAAGGCCAGGCTGACAACCAGCGCGCCGGATGTATCCGACGTGAAATATGTCTGGGCCTGCGAGAAGATGTTGCCCGCTGCATCCGTTAACATGACGCTCGGCATCATGCGAGTTTCGGTTCCGGCAATCGTGAGTTCGAAGAGGAATTGATTCACATCGGCATAGGCCCAGTTAAGAGTCGCGGTGATGTCCTCATTCGTCTGGCTCAGATTGAGATCGGTAATCAAGCCCGCTTCACGCAGCGCATCAACCATCGGGTCGCCGCCGTCTTGCGCGCGGGCTGAATGTGGAAGCAGAAGGGCAGCACAGAGTGCCAGGAGTACCAGTCGTTTGACCATTCGAGAGAATTTCCTTTCATGTCTAGGGGCACCTTGACGGTGCGCATTTGACAGTTCCACGTTAACATTACAGCGCGCAGATGGCAAGGGGTGTTATCAGTACGCTTGCCTGACGACAGCCAAGCGTCATATTCACATGGGGAGGAACACATGTTTTCGGGCATACACGTGGGATTTATTGGCAGCGGCAACATGGGCGAGGCGATGATTCATGGGCTGATCAAACAAAAATTGATCGCGCCAGAACAGATTATTGCCGCCGATCCACGTGCGGCGCGGTTGGATGAATTACACGAAAAATATGGTATCACGATCTCATCGAATAACCTCGACACGGCGACTAAAGCCGATATTCTGGTGTTGTCGGTTAAACCCCAGGTGTTGGATGCGGTGCTGCCCGAAGTGTGGGGTGGGGCGCGGACCTGCTCGTTGGTGCTGAGTATTGTCGCCGGCGCACCGATCCGCATGATCTCCGATGGATTGGCGAACGCTTATGTGGTGCGCGTGATGCCGAATACCCCGGCTCGTATTGGACAGGGGATCAGCGTGTGGACGGCCACAGCGGAAGTGCCCGATTTGCAGCGGGAACAGGCGCGGGCGCTGCTGAAAGCGTTGGGCGAAGAGATTTATGTGGATGATGAGGGTTATCTCGACATGGCGACGGCGCTCAGCGGCACAGGGCCAGCCTATATTTTTCTGTTCATGGAAGCGATGATTGATGCGGGCGTGCATATGGGCTTTTCGCGGCATGTGGCCGAAAAGTTGGTGATCCAGACCATGCGTGGCTCGGTGGAATATATGGCGCAGTCAGGGCAGCACCCGGCGATGCTGCGGAATGAAGTCACCAGTCCGGGCGGCACCTCCGCCGAAGCGATCTATCACCTGGAAAAGGGCAGTCTGCGGACGGTGGTCGCGCGGGCGATCTGGGCGGCGTACCAGCGGAGTGTGGGGCTGGGCGGTGGTCGCAAGGTGTCGCGGCTGGCGGGGCGCAACCCCGAAAATGAAAACGGCGGCGAGTGAGCCTGAATAGGGTAGAAACAAGGCAAAATAAACGATGATCGCGCGGATGTGGCACGGCATCACGCCGGTTGACAAGGCGGATGCGTATCTGGAGTTTTTGAAGCAGCGGGCGATTCCTGACTATCAATCGGTGCCGGGAAACCTGAGCGTGCATATTTTGCACGACATACAGGGCGATCAGGCGCATTTTATCACGCTGACGTTCTGGGAATCGGAAGACGCGATCCGCCAGTTTGCCGGAGATGACATTCTGCGCGCAAAATACTATCCCGAAGATCACGACTTCCTGATAGAATTTGAGCCAACGGTCAAACACTATGAGGTGTACTGCTAATTGGGGTATGCCATCTTCTACTCTTCGGAGAAAACATGAAACCAATGTCACTTTTTCAGCAGGGAAATTATTCAACTGCCTGGGTGAAAGATTTTTATACACAGGCTGGCAAATGGTGGGGCGCTGATGCAGGTGCTCCCGAACTGGAACAGGCCCGTGTGGAAATTGTCGAGCGGTTGTGCGGGGCAGGAACGAAAAAAATTCTGGAACTGGGGTCTGGTGCGGGGGGTACAGCGGCGGCATTAGCGAAGCAGGGCCACCGTGTTACCGCAGTCGAACTCAGCCCGATTTATGCTCAGCTTGCGCGAGAACTCGCCGCTGTTCCTTATCAGGGATCGCTGACGACTCTGGAAGCTGATTTTTATAGCGTCGAACTGGCTGAGCGTTTCGATGTGGTCTGCTATTGGGATGGCTTTGGCGTTGGTTCCGATGCTGATCACCGCCGCTTGTTCCGGCGCATTGCCCAGGATTGGCTTGCCCCCGGCGGCTCGGCTTTGATCGAGGTATTCAGCCCTATCAAACCCGCCCGCAGCGCTGGAACAGAGGAACAGCTTGATCCGCTGGAAGGTGTACCGGAATCGGTTGAGATGGTGCGGCGCTATCACTTTGATCCCGTGCAATGCCGATGGATTGACGAGTGGCAGCCCACGCTTCATCCAGAAAATGCCCTGGCGCAAGCTATCCGCTGTTATACACCGGTAGATTTTCTCCTGCTGTTGGAAAATACAGGATTGGCCGTGAAGCGGATTGAAGTTGAGGGCGAGGAACTGAACCTGGAAGCCAACGCCATTACCTGCGAAGGACTTTTGATGGATGCCTGGAGTTATCTTGTGCAGTTGAGTGCAGCGGAATGACCATCAGGCTGGATAATAAATATCAAAAGTTTTTGAAATTTTCCGTTGATTGCTCTAAAATTAACAATGTCGGCGCGCACCACAGCCACGCATATTTGCCACTCGTCCGATCTAAATCATTATATCAGGTAATCTCACGTTCTGACTGAGCGTGGTTCCAGCAGTGTAACCGTTCCAGTGAGGAGAACAGATGGTGGATTATACGCAAGATATTACGAAGGGACTTTTAGAACAGATCGAAGGTTTTCGCCGCGAAGTCAAAGCTGTCGATGTGGGGTATGTCGATGAGGTTGGCGATGGCATTGCGCGCGTGAAAGGGTTGGAAAAAGTCCGCGCTTCAGAAATGGTGCAGTTCAGTTCCGGCGTGATGGGCATCGCCTTCAACCTTGAGGCGGACAATGTGGGTGTGATCATCATGGGTGAATACACCGACATCCGCGAAGGCGACGAAGTGCGCGGCACCGAGCAGATCATTTCGGTCCCGGTAGGGGAGGGTCTAATCGGGCGCGTGGTGAATGCACTGGGCCAGCCGATTGACGGCAAAGGACCGATCAATGCGGCGGATCGCTACCCGGTGGAACGGATCGCTCCTGGTGTGGTGGAGCGGCGCAACGTGTATCGGCCCGTGCAGACCGGTATCCGCGCGATTGACGCTATGTTCCCCATCGGGCGCGGTCAGCGCGAATTGATCATTGGGGACCGCCAGACCGGAAAAACCGCGATTGCCCTGGACGCGATCATCAACCAGAAGGGCAAGGACATGATCTGCATCTACGTCGCCATCGGGCAGAAGCGCTCACAGGTGGCCGGCGTCGTGGCGACTCTGGAAAAGTTTGGCGCAATGGACTATACCATTGTCGTAAATGCGTCGGCATCGGACCCCGCCGCGCTGCAATATATTGCGCCCTATTCCGGCTGTGCGATGGGCGAGTATTTCATGGAAAACGGCAAGGACGCGCTGATCATCTATGATGACCTGTCCAAGCATTCCTGGGCTTACCGCCAGGTTTCGCTGCTGATGCGCCGTCCGCCCGGACGTGAAGCGTATCCCGGCGATGTGTTTTATCTGCACAGCCGTTTATTGGAACGCGCCGCGCAGCTTTCAGAAGAAAAAGGCGGCGGCAGTCTGACCGCGCTGCCGATCATCGAAACGCTGTTAGGCGACGTGTCGGCCTATATCCCCACCAATGTTATTTCGATCACCGACGGGCAGTTGTTCCTGGAATCGGACCTGTTTTATGCGGGTATTCGTCCGGCGATTAACACGGGTATCAGCGTCAGCCGTGTGGGTGGTGACGCCCAGCGCCCGATCATCCGTAAAGTGGCGGGCCGCCTGAAGCTCGAAATGGCGCAGTTCCGCAGCCTCGCCGCGTTCGCCCAGTTCGGCTCCGAATCGCTGGATAAGGCGACGCAGCAGCAGTTGTCACGTGGGCAGCACCTGCAAGAACTGTTGAAGCAGCCGCAGTACCAGCCGACTCCGCTGGCTGATCAGGTGGCACTGTTGATCGCCGGTACACGCGGCAAGACAGACCAGGTACCGCTGGTTGATATGCGCGATTGGGAAGTCCAGTTCTTGAACTACTTCCACACCGCCTACTCGAATCTGGAACAACAGATCGCGGATGCAGGCTATAAACTGACGGATGAGATCGAATCGATCTTCGTGAAGGCACTGGACGAATTCAACGAGACATGGAATGCGCGTTACGCCGAGGCGAACGCCTAACG
>CAYYNB010000098.1:0-3689 GCA_964472565.1 uncultured Anaerolineaceae bacterium | reverse complement strand
ATGGCGACTGCACGAGAGATCAAGCGCCGTATTACTTCAGTAAAAAGTATCAATCAAGTGACCAGCGCGCTGGAAGCGGTATCGGCGTCCAGTATGCGGCGGGCGCAGTCGGCGGTGTTGTCCAGCCGTCCGTATGCGCAGTTTGCATATGAGGTGCTGGTTCATATTGCTTCACAAAGTAAGGGGACTCCGCTGCACCCACTGCTCGAAGTGCGCGAACCTGTGACCCAGATCGGCGTGCTGCTGATCACCGGGGATCGTGGGCTGGCGGGGGCCTATAATACGAATATCATCCGCCGGGCGACCCGGTTTGCGGAAGAATATGGTGTCCCAGTGCGCTGGGTAACGGTGGGACGCAAAGGCCGCGACGCGGTTCGGCGGTGGATCGCACAGCAGAAATCAAACCCTAACGCGCCGGCCCACCTGAAACAGCAGGAAATTGTGGCGGAGTTTTCACACCTGCCGGCTGATCCGAACCTGAGCGATGTGGCACAGATTGCACAGGTTGTGTTGGATGAATTTTTGCGCGTGCCGGTGGATGAAATGTTTATCGCGTACACGAATTTCATCAACACGGTGACACAGCAGCCGCGCGTGTTGCCGCTGCTGCCGCTGCGCCCCTTCGAGGCCCGCACACGCTCGATCATGGATCTGGTGGAAGCGAAGCCTGCTTCAGAGCAGAGTCACCGGGTATACACCTATGAACCGGATGCAGAAGGGATTCTGAACGAAGTGCTGCCGCGTTTCACCGAACTACAGATTTTGCAGGCTCTGCGCGAGAGTCTGTCGAGCGAACACAGCTCGCGGATGGTCGCCATGCGGAATGCGTCCGAGGCGGCAGAGGAACTACGCGGTTCGCTGCAACTACAATTTAACAAGGCGCGACAGTTGGCAATCACCAATGAATTACTGGATATTATCGGCGGCGTGGAAGCCCTGAAGACCAGCGATAACGGAAAAGGTCCGGCACGTGAAGGAGACGAGCATGGTAGCAGTAACTAAACAAGAAGCGAAAGGGCGCGTTTCTCAGATTCTCGGCGGTGTGGTGGATGTCCACTTCTTGGCGGACGAAGGGCTGCCCAATATTTATGACGCGATCCGCGTGCCGCGTCCCGGCAAGCGTGAATTGATCCTGGAAGTGCAGCAGCACCTGGGTGATGACAGCGTGCGCTGTGTGGCGATGGACACCACCGACGGCTTGCAGCGCGGGGTAGAAGCGTTTGCGACGGGCGCGCCGATTATGGTGCCGGTGGGGGAAACCGTGCTGGGGCGTATCTTCAACGTGTTGGGCGATCCCATTGACGGTAAGGGCGAGGTTGAGGCCAGAACCTATTACCCGATTCATCGTTCGGCCCCCTCGTTTGATGAACAGTCCACTGCGGTTGAAATGTTCGAGACGGGCATCAAAGTGATTGATCTGATCGCTCCCTTCCGGCGCGGCGGCAAGGCTGGCATTTTCGGCGGCGCGGGTACCGGCAAGACGATTATCATCATGGAACTGATCCGCTCGATTGGGAAGGAACACGCGGGTTTTTCAGTGTTCGCCGGGGTCGGGGAGCGCACTCGCGAAGGCACACAGCTTTATGGCGAAATGCAGGAGAGCGGTGTGATCGGACAGACGGCGATGGTGTTCGGGCAGATGAACGAACCATCCGGCACCCGTCTGCGCGTGGCGTTGACCGGGCTGGCGATGGCCGAATATTTCCGCGATCAGGGGCGCGATGTGCTGTTGTTTATCGACAACATTTTCCGCTTCTCGCTGAGCGGGTCGGAAGTATCGGCGCTGCTGGGACGTATGCCCTCGGCAGTTGGCTACCAGCCTACGCTCGCCGCGGAGATGGGCGATCTGCAAGAGCGGATCACCAGCACCAAGAGTGGCTCGATCACATCACTGCAAGCCGTGTATGTGCCCGCCGACGACTATTCGGATCCGGCCCCGGTGGCGGTGTTCGCGCACCTTGACGGTACAGTAGCGCTGGATCGTGAAATCGCGGCGCAGGGTTTGTATCCCGCCGTTGATCCACTGTCCAGCACCAGCCGCGTGTTGGATCCGTTGGTGGTGGGTGAGGAACATTATCGCACGGCGCGTGATGTGCAGCGCGTGCTCCAGCGTTACAAGGACTTGCAGGACATCATCGCCATTCTGGGGATCGATGAACTTTCCGACGAAGACAAAGCGGTGGTGGCGCGTGCCCGCCGTATCCAGTTCTTCCTCAGCCAGCCGTTTTTCGTCGGTGAGCAGTTTACGGGGCGCGAAGGACGGTATGTTCCGGTCAAGGAAACCGTGCGGGGCTTCCGTATGATTTTGGACGGTGAACTGGATCACATTTCCGAGCAGCAGTTCTATATGGCCGGAACTATCGACGAAGTGTTGCAGCGTCACCGCGAAGCCGAAGCCCAGGCGTAATGTGGAACGGGCGATCCATGCATCGCCCTTCCAGAGAGGAACGAAAATATGCCACTCGAAGTAGAGGTCGTTTCGCGGGTCCGCCAGTTGTATCACACCGACTCGGCCACGATGGTTATCATCCCCGGCAGCGAAGGCGAAATGGGGGTGCTGCCGCACCACACGCCGCTCTTAACCACGCTGGCCTATGGTGAACTGCGCATTATCGAAGATGACGACGTGGTGAGTTTTGTGGTGTACGGCGGGGTGGTCGATGTGCGCCCGGATAAGGTGATCGTCCTGGCGGAAGATGCTGAATCCGCGACGGAGATCAGCCAGGACGAGATTAACGCCGCGCGTGATCGTGCCCAGCAGTTGATGAGCGAACATCCGACGCCTGAACAGCGCGCCGAGATTCAGCAGGAACTGCGCCGTGCCGAAGTCATGGCACGGGTGCAGAACCGGTTGGGTTCTGACCGGCACCGTATACGAACTGTGGGTGATGACCACTAAAGATCACCAAAGGGGCGTAGCGACAATGCGCCCTTTTTTTATGATTCGCCCAAAGGCGCGCGTTGCGGTATGTTATCGGCTTGCGGTACGGTACACACGCAAAGAGGCAAAATACGATGGGGCTTCTGACTAAAAAATTAGGCGTTGATCTTGGCACGATTAATGTGATGATTTACGCGGATGGGCAGATTGTGCTGCAAGAACCGGCTATGGTGGCGCTCACCGTCGAAGAAGAGCGCGTGGTGGCGGTGGGGCAGGAGGCCCGTGATATGTACGGGCGGCACCCCGAACATATCGAAGTAGTGCGTCCGCTGCGGGATGGGGTAATTGCAGACTATGAAGTGACCGAGGCCATGCTGCGGTACTTTTTTCGCAAAGTGAGCAGCCGGATGAATATGCGCGGGCCGGAAGTGATGCTCAGCGTACCCTACGGCGTGACGAGCGTCGAAAAGCGCGCGGTACACGAGGCGGCGGTTCGCGCCGGGGCACGCACGGCTTATCTGCTGCCGGAACCGCTGCTGGCAGCGCTGGGCGCAGGTCTGCCGATCAGCACGCCCGCCGGAAATATGATCTTTAACCTGGGCGGCGGTGCGAGTGAGGCCGCTGTGCTGGCGATGAATGGCATCGTGGTGGCCGACAGTGTACGGATGGGCGGCCAGCGCCTGGACGAAGCCATTATCAACTACATTCGCCGCAAATACAGCCTGGTGATCGGCGAACCAACCGCCGAGTCGATCAAGATTCAGATCGGGGCGGCGGTGGATATTGGCGAAGAACTGAGCATGGAAAT
>CAYYNB010000097.1:0-21877 GCA_964472565.1 uncultured Anaerolineaceae bacterium | reverse complement strand
CGGTCCCCCTCTCCAACCGAGTTGGAAGAGGGGGAAGTTGGGCGCAGCAAGCAGTGCCCCTACGGATGGCGCGTCGTGAGCGCGGGGCAAGCCGTGAATTGCCCCTACGGACCTCATCCTCGATCTTTCTCCGTAAGCCGGAAGGGGTCGGAAGGGAAGCAATGCGGGTGCGGCAGGTTGTAAAGGTGCAGATATGCTCAGATATGCTCAGAATAGCACGGATGTTCGAGCTTGTCATGGTCGTGAGTGACTAACTTGAATGGTTAACTTCGATGGTTAACTCGGATGGTGAGCCAGTGATCATTCAAGCGAAGGGTGGGCGTATAACATGGCATTGTGGCCGTTTTTTCAGGAGATTGATCATGTTTAAACGAATAGCCCTTGTCCTGGTTTTGCTTTGTAGTACGCTAGTGGTGCGTTCAGCCGCTGCACAACGTTCGGATGGTGAGCGGATCGAACTGGAAGCATCGGATGGGTTGGCGCTGATCGGGTTGTATTATGCGCCCACCGTTGACACCACCGATCCGGTGCCAGGGGTGCTGTTGATGCATCACGGCGGGAGCCAGAAGGAAGCCTGGATCGATTTGATCCCGGCGCTGGTGGAGGCGGGGTACGGCGTGCTGGCGGTGGATTTGCGCGGGCACGGCGAAACAGGCGGATCAATCGACTGGGTGCTGGGCGAAGATGACGCGGCGCGGTGGCTGGACTGGCTGCGGTCACAACCGGGGATTGATCCAGAGCGGGTGAGCATTGTCGGGGCGAGCATCGGGGCCGATGTCGGGCTGCGGGTGATGGCGAAGGATGAGCGGATCGTCACCCTGGTCGGGCTGTCCGTCGGGCTGGATGTGATGGGCGTCAAAACTGAAGAAGCGGTGGTCGAAATTGGTGAGCGCCCATTGTACCTGGCGGCGGGACAGGGCGCGGTGGAAGAAGCGGACGCGGTACGGACGCTGTTGGGTGTGGCGCAGGGGGATGTCCAGGTCCGGTTGTATGATAATGATGCGTGCTGCACGTATTTCTTTCTGTTTGATCGCCAACTGATCGGATCGATCATCAGTTGGCTGGATGCACATAATTAGGAGGAAAACTGATGAAACGCTCTTTGTTATTGATGGTGATCCTGGTGAGCGCCCTGGCGGGTACGGTGAGCGCTCAAGGCGATTTGAAGCCGCAAGCGGTTGAAATCACGGCGGCGGATGGGCAGGTGCTGTTCGGCTATTATTATGCAGCGGCGGAAAGCGGCGCACCGACGGCGCTGCTGATGCACCAGATGAACGGATCGAACGCCGACTGGAAAGCGGTGATCGAATCTCTGGCGGCGGGCGGGTATTCGGTGCTGGCTGTTGATCTGCGCGGGCACGGTCAGACGGGCGGTACCCGCGACTGGGAACTGGCGCAGGATGATACGGCGCTGTGGGTGGCGTGGCTGCGCGAACAGCCGGAAGTCGATCCGGCGCGGATCAGTCTGATCGGGGCGAGCATCGGCAGCAACCTCGCGATTCGCGGCATGGCGGCGGATGAGCAGATCGTCACGGCGATTGCGCTGTCGCCAGGGTTGAATTATGCAGGGGTGACGACAGAAGACGCGATTGAGACCATCGGCAACCGCCCGGTGTATCTGATGGCGGGGCAGGGCGATTCCGAGAGCGCTACCGCTGTGAAGACGCTGGCGGCACTGCTGGAGGGCGATTCGATTGTGCGGCTGTATAAGGGCAGCGCGCACGGCACGAATATGCTGGGGCGGGAAAAGACGATGCCGCAGGAGATTGTGGCGTGGCTGGACCGGCATAATAAAGCATAATAAATAGGTTCACCCCTATCTCCCGGCCTCTTTCCGCAGGCAGGACGGGGAGACAAGCGGGCGGGGCAATTCGTGAATTGCCCCTACGAACCTCACCCCCTCGCCAACCGACTCCAACCGAGTTGGAAGAGGGGGAAGATCGGGTGGGGCATGTTTAGCGCTGGTGAGAAGTCAGATAACCAAGATGCTCAAAAAAGTATTTGAACAACAGGTGAGTGACGATCCGATTGATCAGATCATCATGAGCAACCGGTATATCGCTGTGGTGACGCGCCCCGGTAGGCTGACCCTGTATGATTGCCCCCCCTCGCGGAAAAGCACTGTTCTCGCAGCCAACCATTTTATCCATGCGCTGTCGTTTTCGCCGGATGGACGCTGGTTGGCGGCGACTTGCAGCGAATTGACCGACGGCAGACCGTCCGGCCCCGCTCATATCAAGCTGTGGGATCAGCGTTTCCAAGAAGCACACATCCCATGTGAAAATCCACCGCAGGCGCTGACGTTTGCGGCGGACAGCCGCAGCCTGATCGGGATATTACGGGAGCATCCGGCGCTGATGCATGTGCCGGATGGGCGGGTTGAGGTGCTGCCCCAAACGATTTACAACGTGCGAGGGTTGTGGTGTGATCCCCCAAAACACGATTTGATTGTGGTGCAGGATACGGGAATCCGGGTGTGGCGAAACGGGAACGAAGTCCGGCCTGCGCGCCCGATCCGGTTCCCCGAACCGCTCTACCAGGTGGCGATTTCGCCGGATGGGACCAAAGCGGTGTGTGGATTGGGGGCGTCGGGATGGGGGCTGCGTGTGGCGCTGGAAGAGGGGACCGCGCTCCACACGCTCGTACAAATCTGGTCGCTGGACACGCGCGAGGTGCTGTTCCAGATGCCGCTCAGCACGGACGGCAAGGCTTTGCCGCGCGTGGCGTGCGCCGATGCGGTGTGGGCGTATGCACCGGGCGACTATGCAGGCCAGTCGATCGCGGTCCACACGATGAGCGGGCAGGCATTGGCGCACATCGATGAGCCGGGATGGGAGTCGGTGGCGCTGGCACCTTCCGGGCGGTATCTGGCGGCGGGACATGATCAGGGGCGGCTGGTGGTGTGGGAAATCGAGGGACAATGGACACGATCATCGCGCTGGTTTTGATCGCGGCGCTGGTGTGGGGGACTCCGGTGGAAGCCCAAGAAGGACCGCAGCGGGTGGCGATTCCGGCAGCGGATGGCTTGATGCTGGCCGGGGATTTTTACCCGGCGGTGGGGGAACTGGCTCCCGCGGTGCTGGTGTTTGATTGGGAACTGGCCGATCAGAACTGGGCGGGGTTGATCCCGCAACTGCGCGCGGCGGGGTACGCGGTGCTGGTGATCAGTATGCGCGGGTACGGGGAAACACGCGGCGCGATCAACTGGTCGAAAGCGGACGGGGATACGGCGGCGTGGCTGGCGTGGCTGCGCGGACAGGCGGGGATCGATCCGGCGCGGATCAGTTTGATCGGGGGGAGCGTAGGATCAAATATGGCGCTGCGGGGGATGGCGTTTGATCCGCAGGTGGTGACGGCGGTGGCGCTGTCGCCGGGATTGAATTATGGCGGGGCGACGACGGAAGACGCGCTGGCGGGAATCGGGGACCGGCCCGTGTTGATGGCGGTGAGTCACGCGGATTCATATTCAGCGCATACGGTGAAGGTGCTCACCGGGTTGGCGGTGGGCGAGACGTTCAGCCGGTTTTATGGGCGGAGCGGGCATGCGATGGAGATGCTGGGGAACGAGGCGGAACTCGCGCCGCTGATCGTGGAATGGGTGGGGCGTAGCGCTGTACGCCCCGATTGCCAGAGTATTGTTAGAGGTTGAGAGTCCAGGTGTGGAGAAAAGTGGCGCTGTGGTATTCTATACCGGCGTAACGAGTCACACCGAGACGTAAGCCACAGCGTACGCCCACACTCAGCGCGCCGTTCAGCAGGGGATCGGCGGCAAGGGCCGCGAAATAGGTATCGATTAAAGCGATCAGGGTGGGGAGATGGGCGCGCATGCCGAAGCCGCTGGCGACAGGGGCGACCAGCAGCACATGTGCGATCTGCACCTGGAGACACCCATCTCCCGCGCTAAACCTATTGGGTTCCAGACCGGATGATTCGCCGCTGAGTTCGGGTAGAAGCACCAGGGCAGGAAGTTGGGCAGTAGTCAAGGAATCGGGGGTGGCATCCAGGGGGTAGGAAGTCACACCGGAAACGGAGACGGCGACTAAATTGGTCAGGGCGGTTTGTAAGGCTCCCATCACGCAGACTCCTATAGAACAACCACACGGATATATGGCGCGAGAATTTGCTGGACATCATCGGGGAGGGCCGGGGGAACCGCGATCTGACCGCGCAGCGTGGACGCGATCTGGACAAAACCCGCATCCTTTTGTTTATAGAGCCAACTCGCCACGCGCAGGCCGGTTTGCTGGATGTCGGCGGGCGGGAGATAGATACTGATCGGCGTGGTCTGGGGGTGACTGGCGGCGGTGGTGCCGTTTGCGCTGCGTGATATAGTCAGGGTGTTGTCCACCGGATCGACGGCCAACACCTGCACATATTCATCGGCGAGGCGGAGGAGTTGGCCGGGCGAAAAGGCGGCATCCGCATCGGATACGGTGAGGGTGGTGGCGCTGGCGGAGAGGGGATTGTCCTGGATGGAAGCGCTGGAGGATGCCCAGGCATGATCCCAGTCGGGATGGAAGCCCCATGTCGCATCAAGGGTGATGGCGTCGATGGGGTCGGACAGATAGGTGAAGACGACCACACCTCGATCCAGTATAATGCTCGACTTGATGGATTCATTGGCGGGATGCAGGTGGTAAGCCGTGATGGTTGACCCATCTCCATTGGTCAATTGATGGATGGTCAGCAGATCGTTGATTAGCAACAGGTACGATGGGTTTGTGTAGGAATAATGCTGTGTGGCCCGTTTGGGATAGAAGTGACGTCCGGTATAACTGTCGATGATCCGCGAGGCCGCCTGCGCTAATAGGAGCAGCAGATCGTCATCGGTGGTCTGGGCGGGCGTGAGTCCAAGATAACGGCGGAGTTGAGCGAGGGTGACATAGGTATTCACAAGGTCCTCCTGAGGTAAAAAAACGGATAGAATTTCGGAAATTTTTCACATGGCGTTCTGTACACTAGCGATGAAGTTCTGATATGATGAATGGTAATAAGGGCATGAGATATGCAATCGTCAAAAACGCTCCCCCTGGATCAACGGTTTAACCGCTGTCCACAATGTAATTCGCATGTGCCTGCGCAGGAAACCTACTGCCCGGCATGCGGCCATCCGATTGCTACCGAGACGCCTGCCAAGCCCAAAACCGGCACCCTGATCCGGCGGCCCACGACACTGCCGCCTGATCGAGAGGGCAGCACGGTTTTTGAAACGAATGCGCAGGCGCTGCTCCAGTTTTTGCCTTCGGGAGATTGTTTGACACTACCCCTTGAATATCCGACCTTTCTGGGGCGGGGGGATGGCCCGCCGGACCTGGAATTTGTGGACCTGGCCGACTTCAATGCTTTACAGCATGGTGTGTCGCGGTTACACTGCCGCCTGGAACGGCGCGGAAGCTGTCTGCTGATCGCGGACATGGGCAGTCGTAACGGGACGTATGTCAACAATGAGCCGCTGCTGCCGCACCATGAAAAAGTGCTGGCAGCGGGTGACAGGCTGATTTTAGGGTCTTTGCATATATCGGTTTCTTTTAGTTCTGCCAGGTAGTTGATCTTGCCCGAAAAAGACGTTTCTATGAGCGACAACCTCGATACGATTATCAGCCGCCGTCCGCCTGTGCGATGCCCCGCGTGCGGACATTATTGTGAGGCTCAAGCGGTGGTATGCCCGTCCTGTCAGGGGGCGTTGACAGGGGCGGAGCCGATGCGAACGAATATTTTGAAGCGCCCGCCGATTCTGCTGCCATCGGATCACCAGGGGGCGACGCTGTTTGATGCGGTAGCGGCGTTGATCATCCAAGTGCTGCCCGCCGGGGACTGCATCACGCATGGCATCCACAAACCGGTTGTTTTGGGGCGCGGCAGGTCGGCTGAGTATGATATGGTGGACTTGACCGATTTTCATGCTTATGCTCAAGGTGTGTCACGCCAGCACTGCCTGTTGGAACGGGTGGGTGAGCAGTTGGCGGCGATGGACCTGGGCAGCGCGAATGGCACCTATTTGAACGATGTGCTGCTGCAACCGAACGAACGTTATCTGATTGCGAACGGCGATAAGATGATTTTGGGCCGGCTGCATCTCACCTTATTTTTTAGCTGAATGAGCCATTTGGACTATTTGCAATCGGGCCTCTAATAGTTCTATAATAAGGTGAAAACGTCTCCCATATTGAAGCAGGATATCGGAATTATGCCTCAAGAGCCGGAATCATCGTCAACTACCCTCTTTTTGAAGAAAAGACCCATTACACTGCCCCTCTCTAAATCGGACGGATTGGATCAGTTCGATGCGGATGCGCATGTGATGCTGCAACTCTTGCCCTCCGGCACTTGTCTGGCTGTAGCAATTGATTCAGCGGTTGTTCTGGGTCGCCAAGTCCCGATGCCGCCCGGCCTGCTAGAGCAGCGGGAAGAGTATGTCGATTTGACGCCGCACCGGGCTTATCAGCACGGTATCTCGCGCCGCCACTGTTTGCTCAAACGGCGCGGCAACCATCTGATCCTGACGGATCTGGCGGGCGCGAACGGAACCTACTGCAATGGTGAACGGCTGCTCGCCTTCCAGGAATACATTGTGTCATCCGGCGACGAACTGATCCTGGGTACGCTGCGAATGCGCATTACATTCGAGCGGGGTGCCCTGCCTGCGGCGGAAGGCGAAGAAGCGCCGAGACAGGGCTGATTCCATACGCTTAGACGGTGATGTTATAGAGCGTGCTGGCGACTTCGGTATCGAAGCGGGCGAAGGCCAGACGCACGGTAGCCACCATCTGATAGGCGTCGTAGTAGGGCAGGTAGTCCATCGTGGCAGCGACCCGGCGGCGGTAGCCGACAATCCAGCCGGGACGGTAGACACAGACGGCCTGTCCTTTGGTGTTGCCGGAGGTATCGGCTTTGCCGTCGGCCTGGGTTAAAGGCATTTCGGCGGAAACCAGAACCGGCACCCCATCCACTTTCGCAATTTCCCCGGTCAGCACGGTGGCGTGCGGACCAAATTTATCCACCGTAGCGACATTGGTTTCACTCAACAGCTTGGCGTAAGTGCTGCCATCGACAATATAGGCGCAGTCTACGGGGCGCAGGGAATAACGCGGGTCCATCAAAAAGCGGGCATCGCGCAGCAGGGCGACGGTGGGCGTTCCTGCGGCATCCTTCTTGTTGGCGGTATTCGTCACCAATCCCAACTTGCGCAGTCCATCGAAGGCCAGATATTTGGCGGTGGCACCGGGCGCGGCGTTGTCGGTGTTGATGTTGCCGGTTGCGCCAGTTTCGGTGTCGCCGTTGAGCAGCACGTGATCGATGGCGTCGGCCATGACGCGAAGCGCCTGCTCACGGTAGAGGGCGATCAGCGGGATGGCGGAATCTTCCACGAGTTCGGAGGAGAACCCGACGCGCAGCGCCAGCTTTTTGGCGGTCAGGGTGACTTTGCCGCTGCCTACCGGACTGTCCGGGATCGGGTTGGTGCTGGCGGCGAGCGTCAGATCGTCCTCATCCTGCGTTTCGGGGACGTAATAAACTACCGGATCGGTGCCGGAAATCGGCAGTTCGAATGGGTTCGACGGCATTTCTATAACTCTGAATAAGGGAAGAATCACGTTTTCGGCGCGGGCTTTGCGCCACAGTTCGCTCGACCAGATGTCGGGCACCCATTCGGAGCCGTAGCCGGTGTGATCGGTGTGCATCAGTTCGTTGGATTTGATGGGCAAAGCCCGCAGCGCCCCGGCATCCAACTCGCCGCGATCCACAGCGGTATAGGCTTTGGAGGCCAGTTCGCGCATAAAGGCGGTGGAGGGCGACCACTGCCCGGTGCGGCTGAGCCAGGTGTGCATGAAAGCCATGTCAATCGCGGAGAGTTCGTCATACTTGGTGCGCACTTCGATAGTGGGGCGGGGCGCGGCCTGGGCGGCGGGCAGGCGCTTGATGCCTTCGGTCAGATGATCCATGGTGTCTCCTTCAGTTTCAATCCGATCAATGGATAAACCTAAAACACGAAAAGCGGCTTTGACCGCTACCGCGTCGGTGTAACGCGGCTCGGCGGGGGTGGGCGTGAGACTGCCTTCGACGATCGGCCAGCGGCGAATCTGTCCATCGGGTGCCACATCGACCAGATGGGGGAGGCTGCCGCTGCTCCAGCCGAGGGCCTGCTGCTGCACCAGATCAAACACGGCGCGGCCCCACTGCTGGTGCAGATTAAGCTGGGCTTCGACCCAGACGCCGGTGGTGTCGGGCTGCATCACTTCGATATGGCCGATCATGACCGGGCCGAGCGACCCATCGAGGCCATGATGGTAAAGGACCGGACGGCGGGGGTACCAGTCCAGACCCAGATCAGTTGCGGGGGTAAAATATTCGCCCTGCAAATCGGGCAGAGAGGGATCACCCCAGACGACGAGATATCCTCCGACGCGGCCCGATTCGGTGAGCGCCTTGACCGCCTGAACGGGGGCACGAATCGCGTTCACTGCCATAACTCCTCCTGGAAGCATAACCAGCACTAATACCCAGGATAGCACAGATGTTCGATTTGTCATCACCATTCACATACTAACTTGGATGGCTAACTTCGATGGTTAACTCGGATGGTTAACTTGGAAGACTAGTGGGGGAAAATAACCGGAAAAAACCTGCACCGCTGAGGCTAACAATTCAACGGTGCAGGGCGTGGGTTGTTTATTTGCGGGCCATGAGGCGCTGATCGACTTCGGAAGCGCTGAGCAAGCGGCCATCACGCACTTCCTGAACGCGCGGGACTTTCCCGGCGAGGTCTTTATCGTGCGTGACCATCACAATTGTTTTGCCCTGGGCCACTAAATCTTCGAACAGGCTGAACATCAGCCCTGCCGACACCAGATCGAGGTTGCCGGTGGGTTCGTCGCCAACCAGCAGCGGCGGATCGTTGGCAAGGGCGCGGGCGATGGCGGCGCGCTGCTGCTGGCCGCCGGAAATCTGGCTGGGGTATTTGTCGGCAATTTCGGCCAGATCAACCAGATCGAGCAGTTCCATCGCACGCTGGGGGCGTTTGCCCTTGAAGGTTCCGGCGTAGGTCATGGGCATGATGACGTTTTCCATGACGGTCAGGGACGGCAGAAGCTGGAAAAACTGGAAGACCACGCCGACATTTTTGCCGCGCCAGCCTGCGACTTTATCTTCACCCATATGGGTGAGGCGTTCGCCGCCGATATACACTTCGCCTTTGGTGGGGCGGTCAATGCCGGTGATCATGTTGATGAGCGTACTTTTACCGCTGCCGGAGGGTCCAACCAGGGCGACAAACTCACCGGACTTGACCTCGAAATCGACACCGCGCAGCGCGTGAACGAGTCCGCCTTTGATCTTGTATATTTTTTGAACCTGTTGCAGCGAGATCAGATTATCCATCGCGGTCATCCTTTTACTGGTAACGCAGAATGTTCGATACGGTTTTGCGGGCGGCGGACACGGACGGCCAGACGCTCGAAATGGTGGCGATGATCAGGATGCCGACAAAACCGATGGGAAGCAGAACAGGCGGGTAGGCAAACTCGATAAAATCGCCAAAGGGCAAAATGTTGGTCAGAAACCAGGCCAACCCCACACTGAGCGGCGCGGCGAGAAGCCAGGCCAGCACACCGACGAGGATGCCTTCGACCAGGAACTGCATGATGATGGTGGGCGATTTGGCCCCGACGGAGCGCATCACGCCGATTTCCTTCTGGCGTTCAAAGACGGCAATCGAGAGCGTGGTGATCAGGCCGATGGCTCCCACCGCAGCCATGATGGCAGAGGCGACGTTGAGCACAATGCCGATGCTCAGAATGGCGTCGGAGGCCATGTCGGAGATTTCGACCATGTTGGTGAACGAGGCGGTGATCCCCTTCTCAACTAACGTATCGTTGATGCGTTCGATCAGCTTGTCCATGTCGCGGGCGGTGGGATCGGACTGCTCGGCCAGCACATAGAACGCGTTGGGGACCGGCTGTCCGTCCAGCGTAAAGCCGGTGAACTCGGCTAAGTCCTGCCAACGCATGAAGGCGATGGGGAAGGGGTAGTTCATGATGCCGATGATCTCAAAGGTCTGATCCACGCCGTTGGCGGTGAGGGTGATGGTATCACCGACGGTTTTATGAATCTGGTTGGTGATGTCGTTGGTCAGCACCACACCGTCTCGTTCGGGATCGTCCAGCCAGCCGCGCCCCTTCGTAAAGTCACCTTCTTCAAAACCGCGATCCGTGACCACGCCATCCACGATTACCTGATTGGATTCATTTTGCGGCGAAACGTAGCCCTGCAACTGCACGATGGACGCCGAACCGGGATAAACTTCCTTCACGCCGTCCACATTATTCATGATGAGCGGTTCGATTGTTTCCAGGGGCTGGCTTTGGGTGGTCTGGAAAACGGCCTGGAACTCGAACTGGTCGAGAATATCCTGTAAGACCTCATTGATGCGCACGAAAACCGCCGAGACTCCCATAAACGCAGTGAGGGCCAGAGTCAGGGTGATGACGGTGAGGACCAGCCGCGCTTTTTTCTGCAACAGGTTGTTGAGCGACTGTTTGATGTTGAGCGGGACGGGCAGCGATTTTACGATGCGGCTGAGGAAGCCGATCCGGTAGCTGCCGCCGATGCCCAGATCGGTCATGGCTTCCAGGATGGAGACGCGCGTCCCGAAGTAGACGGGAACAAAGGCTGAAATAATTGGAACAGCCAGACCGAGCGAGGCCCCTAAAATAATCGCAATGGGTGACACGGCAAAGGAGTCGATGAGCGTGTTGGCAAAATCGCCCACAATCATCGCCATTTCATAGCCGAGCGGGATGCCGACCAGCACACCGGGAATCATGCCGATGAGGCCATAGGAGGCCGCGATGCCGCCGTAGATCAGGAAGGTTTCGACGCGGGTGGTTCCCAGCGATTTCATCACGCCGATCTGCCGCCGCTGTTCGCTGACCAGATTGCTGATCACGTTCAGCACGAGGAAGCCGCAGACCAGCATGGCGACAATCGCCAGTACGGACAAAATGGTGCGGAAGTCTTCGGTGCTTTCAATGACCTGATTCTTGGCCGGGTCCTGAGATATCACAAAAACGGCGGCATACGGAGTTGTTTCGTTGAGATGCGCCTGGACTGCCTGCTGTGAGGCTTTGGCGGTTGGAAAGTCGGTGAACCGGATGCTCAAAATATTAAAGCCGGGGATGCCGGAGATCGCGGTGGTGTCCTCAAATGGCACGTACATGGCCAACTTGCTGGCGTCATTGTAGGCGTGGAAGACAATCGCGGAAATTGTCCAGGTTTGGGTGGGGAATTCATCCAGGCCCAGCATGCGGAGATCGATCTGATCGCCAACTTCGAGGTCGAAGTCTTCCGCCATGCGCTGCTCCACCGCGATCTGGTTGTGGCCCGCCTGCGGATAGTCACCCTTGACCAGCCGCATCGGTTCCAGGGTTTTGTCGGTTAAGGGGGTGGTATAGGAGAACAGCCGGGCTTCGTGGAAGCGGTTTTCGTCCGTAAACTTCCAATAAAACGGATTGTTGGCCGCGCCTTCAACGGCGGTGATGGCCGGGAAGGTGGTTTGCAGATCGTCGAGATAGGCCTGATTATCTAACTCTACGTCGCCTTTATCGGGTGGGATCATCATGTAAATCTGCGTCATGGGCAGATTGTCGGCCTTAACATCTTCCTGCAACTGCTTGACCAGCAGATCGCCCGCCGTGATCAGGGTGACGACACCCGCCACACCGATAAAAATGCTGATGGAAACTAACAGGGTGCGGCCCTTGCGAGTCCACAGGTCGCCCCAGATTTTACGCCACGTTGATCGATTCATGAGTGTCCTCGTCTGATTAAACCAGTAACCGTCTGCCGTTTTTGACTTCGCGCAGCAGGCCGTCTTCAAGCTCGTAAACTACCGGGATGTTGGCAACGATGTCGCGGTCATAGGTGGTGATGATGACGGCGGAACCCTGGTTGGCGAGGTCCTGAAAAACGTTAAAGACGTTTTCGGTGCTCATGCGGTCCAGGTTGGCAGTCGGTTCGTCGCCAATGATCAGGGGCGGGTTGTTGGCGAGGGCGCGGGCGATGGCGGCGCGCTGCTGCTGGCCGCCAGAGAGCATATCGGGGCGTTTGTTGGCCTGATCTTCGATGCCCAGGCGAGCCAGCAGGCTGAGGGCATAATCACGCCGCTCACGAGGCTGGTGAACATTGGCGTAATCCATGGGGAACATGACATTTTCGACCACCGAAATCGTGGGCAGGAGCTGGAAAAACTGAAAGACAATGCCCACATGGCGCGCACGCCACTTCGTTAGTTTCGCGGAGGGGGTGGTGGTCAGCGATTGATCACCCACGACGACTGTGCCGCTGGTGGGCGTATCAACGCCTGTGATCATATTCAAAAAGGTGGTTTTGCCCACGCCGGAAGGCCCGACGATGGCAACGAAATCGCCTGGATGGATTTCGACATTAACTCCCCGCAGCACCTCAAGCGCCCCGGTCGGCGTTTTGTAATGTTTCACGAGGCCCTGGGTTGTAACGAAAGGACCGCTCATAGCTATTCCTTTGGCTGGTTGTTGTGAACACATATCTTTGACTGTAGTCCAAAAGCACGGGTTTACGCAGTCACCCGCGTCATGATCCAGTGGGCGGCGTGTCATTAATCAGATCACAAACTCATGACCCGTGTCATATGGTCAGGTGACAGCGGACTATATTAAAGGGGCGCGAGAACGGGTAAGATCGAAGCATGAGAGCAATTGAACCTGGGCTATTTTCGGTGTTCCGGTTGTTCACCGGGCTGCGTTTGTTTTTTTCGGTCATTTTTGCGGTGGCCCGTTTTGCTGCGCCGGATGGTAATTTCCGGCTGGCGGACCTGTTGGACCCGCTGATCCTCATGGTGCTGCTGCTGGTGCCGCTGGTGCGCAGTAAATATGAACGGATCATTTTGCCGCTGGCGCTGATCTATGCGGGGGTTGGCCCGTTTTGGGTGCTGTGGGAGACGCTGGACGTTGCCGGCATCCGTCAACTGCCTGCTGAATCATTCCTGGCTCTGCAAATCTGGGGGAGCATGATTGTCCTGCTGCTGCCTGCCGTGCTGATTGGCTGGCAGTACCGGTTTTGGCATGTGCTGGTGTTCAGCACCGGGATCACGGTGTTAAACGTGGTGGTGATCCATCGGACTGACTATGCCGGTGAATTTGAATCGCCGCTGGTTACAGGATCGATTGTCGCTCGAATGGTCACGTTTATGGTGGTGGGGTGGCTGGTCGCGCGGTTGATGACCGCGCAGCGAAAACAGCGCGATGACCTGAAACTGGCAAATGCCCAACTTGCGCATCACGCGGCGACCCTCGAACAACTGGCGGTGACCCGCGAACGGAATCGGCTGGCACGCGAATTACACGATACGCTGGCGCATACCCTCAGCGCGCTGGCGGTGCAGCTTGAGGCGGTAGATGCGCTGTGGAAAGTCAAGCCGGAACAGGCACAGGTCCGGCTGCAACGTTCGATTGAAACCACGCGATCCGGCCTCACCGAAACGCGGCGCGTGCTGCAAAATTTGCGCGCGACCCCGCTGGAAGATTTGGGGTTGGGGTTGGCGCTGAAACAACTGGTCGAGTCAACGGCGGCCCGATCCGGGGTGGCGCTCGATTTGCATATCGACAAATGGCTGGGCGGGTTGAGTCCTGATGTGGAGCAGTGCGTCTACCGGATTGCCCAGGAGGCGTTGGCGAACGTGGTGAATCATGCGAATGCCGCGCATTTGACGGTCCAACTGATCCGCCAGAGTCCACACCTGACGCTGACCATTTCGGATGATGGGCTGGGGTTTGCGCCGGAACAACTGTCGGCGGCGCGGTTTGGGATTCAAGGGATGCGAGAACGGGCGGACATGATCGGGGGGCGGCTGAACGTGGAAAGCCAGCCGGGGCAGGGGACGATAGTGGTTTTAGCAGTTGAAATAGGGGAATAACCATGATTCGGGTATTGATCTGTGACGATCAGGCGATTGTGTGTGACGGGCTGGAAGCGATTCTGAGCACTGACCCGGAGATCGAAGTGGTCGGGCTGGCGCAGGATGGCGCGCAAGCGGTGGAGCTGGCGCACAAAACAGGACCGGACCTCGTGCTGATGGATTTAAAAATGCCGGTGATGAATGGCATCCAGGCGACTCAATTGATCCGCGAGCAGCTCCCGCAGACGCGCGTGCTGGTGCTGACGACGTATGACGCGGATGAATGGGTTTTCGACGCGATCCGGAGTGGGGCGGCGGGGTATATGCTGAAGGATACGCCGCGTAACAAGCTGATCCCGGCGATTAAGGACACGGTAGCCGGAAAGACGCACGTTGATCCGGGCGTGGCGGGGAAGCTGTTTGGGTATATCGCGCAGGACAGCATCGGCCACGCTTCGACTACCTTTGGCAAAGATTTAAGCGAGCGCGAACGCGAAATTCTGCAACTGATCGCGCGCGGTGTTTCGAATACTGAAATCGCCCAGACGCTGCACCTGTCTGATGGCACGGTGCGGAATTATGTCAGCGCGATTTTTAGCAAACTTGGTGTAGCGGACCGGACCCAGGCGGCGGTTCTGGCGCTGCGTTATAGATTGGTTGAATAAGGCTGCTTTACCCCTTTCCTCAGCGAAGGGGAGGCAAACTGGACGTTGTTAGAGGAGAAAATATCGATGGCAAATCAACCGTCAGTCTCAGATTCTTTTGCACTGGCGTCCCGTTTTTTAAATGCATTTCTGATCCTGAGTAAAACCCTGGTTATCAATCCGGCGATCAGCCGGTACGAAGAACTGAATATGTCGCAGATGCGTATCCTTCAGTTGGTTCATGATAACCCTGGCATCCGGGCGGATGTTGTGATTGAGCGCCTGGAACTGACCCCGCAGATTGCGAAGAGTCTGATGCTGGCGATGGAAAAAATGGGCCTGCTGGCGCTGGATCGCCCCTCACCGGAGGTTCCACCCGCGCTGCGATTGGGGGAGCAGGTTCAACGTCTGGCCTTTCATGTGAAAGCCACCCAGCTTTCAATCGTGGCTGAACTGCTTGGTAAACTGCCCGAAGCCAACCGGCTTATAACGATTGAAGCCCTGGAACAACTGACCCTCGACAATTAACCTCGTTCCATCCCGGCAAGGTATCCGTTGCAACGCTGCCGCGATTTTGCAGGGAGCGTGCCGGGTTCTTTTTTCCCTGGTTAAATTAAGGCAATATGAAATTTGTGAAGGTTTCTTTATGTGTTGGACAGGGGATAGAATCCTGCATTATACTATAAATAGCTACGGGATGATTAAAATAAAATTAAAATCACGAGGGGGAATACAGGGGACGTATGAAGGTTCTTCGTTTTATTCTACCGCTGCTGCTGATCCTGGGGGCATCGGCTCCGGTACGATCAGAAACCGATGATCTTGCCACTAAAGCGACGTGTGCCGAAATCGTTCGTACCGCTCTGGAAGTGGTAGATGAACAATGCCAACAAATAGGCCGGAATAAGGTGTGTTACGGCCATAATCTTCTCAAAGCACAACCTCATCCACAGATCAGCCCCTTTGAATTTGAAGACGAAGGGGATGTGGCGGATGTGGTGGATATTCAAAACCTGCAAGTCAGCGGCATGGATTTGACCGCTCCAAGCTGGGGCATTGCGTTGATGCAACTGCAAGGGGAACTCACGGGCGCTGCGCCAGAGGACCTCACGCTGCTGCTGTTTGGGGATGTTGAGATCGAAAACCAGGTTGTGATCGGAAGCACGTTTGATGTCACCGTGATGGCCGACAGCCAGGTGAACGTGCGAAACGCCCCGCAAACCGATGCGGACGTGGTCGGCAAGCTGCAACCGGGCGATGTGGTAAGCGCCAACGGGCGGATTACGGATGGATCGTGGCTGCGCGTCAGTTTGCCGGATGGGTACGGATGGGTATACGCGCCGCTGGTGAGCAGCACCGAGGATGTGAGTCGGCTCGAAGTGGTGCAGGACGAGGCCGCCGGATTTGGCCCGATGCGGGCGATCAAACTGAGCACCGGGATTGATGATGCGATGTGCGCGGAGGCCCCGAACAGCGGCGTGCTGATCCAGACACCGGAAGGCATGGCCCAGGTTTCGCTGCTGATCAACGGGGTTCAGGTGGAACTGGGATCGACGGTGTATTTCCAGGCGGAACCGGGCGAAGCGATGATCGTGCGGGTAGTCGAAGGACACGCCACGCTGACGGTAGGCGAAGATACCACCACCATCGAGGCCGGATTTGAAGCGTCCGTGCCGCTGGATGACACGCTCAGCCCGACGGGTCCCGCAAGTGAGGCTGTGCCGTACCGGATGGCGAGCGTCAAAAGTCTGCCGATTGAACTGCTGCCGCGCTCGATTGACATTTTCCAGAATGTGGAAGATACCGCTGCTGACATAGAGGCAGAGGCAGAGACAGAAACAGAGACAGAGTCCGAAACCGGGGAAGACGTGGAAACCACAACCGGAACGGAAACGGATGCCGGGACAGAAACCGGAAAGCCTAAAGACGACGACGGTAAAAAGACTCCTGCACCGAAACCCACTGTTCCCGCCGAGGATACAGAGGTTCCGCCAACGACTGTGCCGCCTACCGACGTTCCACCGACGGCTGTGCCGCCGACTCCGGTTCCGCCGACAGCCGTACCGCCGACGGATGTGCCGCCCACTGATCCGCCGCCGCCAACGGAAGAGACGATGGTGATCTGCCACAAGGGTAACACGATCACCATTTCCGTCAGCGCGTGGCCGGCACATGAGGCTCACGGCGATACAATCGGGCCGTGCCCTGAAGGATAAGCTAATGAAGACCGGGCAGTTTCCCGGTCTTCTTTTTATTTTTGCGATATTGGAAGCCTCTACGCGGTATAAATATTGATTGTGGAGAGCATTGGGATATTAAGTGTTTCCTGATAGCAGGGGATCGTCATGAAAGTTTTCGGAGTTATCCTATCATTGCTGCTGATCCTGGGAGTATCTACACCTGTTGGATCAGAATCCAATACGTCCACTACGCTGATCAATGCGTCGTGCGCTGAAGTCGTGCGCACCGCGTTTGAGATGGTGGATGCACAGTGCCAGCAGGTAGGTCGGAACCAGGTGTGTTATGGTCACAACCTGCTGAATGCACAGGCACAGGCGCATGTCGCCGGGTTCCAATTTGAGGCTGAAGGCGATGTGGCGGATGTGGTGGATATTCGGACCTTACAAGCCAGCGGCATGGATTTGGAGTCGCAAAGCTGGGGCATCGCGCTGATGCAACTGCAAGGGGAAGCCGCCGCGGAAGAGGATTTCACGCTGCTGCTGTTTGGGGATGTTCAGATCGAAAATCAGGTGGTGGTCAGCAGCACACTCGATGTCACCATCAGCGCGGACAGCCGGGTGAATGTGCGCCGCGAGCCGAAACCCGATGCACTGGTGATCGGCAAGCTGGAACCGGGCGATGCGGTGAGCGCGAACGGACGGAATACGGATGGCTCATGGCTGCGGGTCAGTCTGGAGGATGGCGGGTTCGGCTGGGTATACGCGCCGCTGGTGAGCAGTACCGAGGATGTCAACGGCCTCGAAATTGTGCAGGAAGCCACCGCCGGATTTGGGCCGATGCGGGCGATCAAACTGCGCAGCGGCATGAATGACGCGCTGTGTGCCGAAGCGCCGGACAGCGGCGTGCTGGTGCAGACGCCAGAAGGCATGGCGCACGTGTCGCTGCTGATCAACGGGGTTCGGGTTGAACTGGGATCAACGGTGTACTTCCAGGCGGAACCAGGCGGAGAAATGATCGTGCAGGTGGTCGAAGGCCACGCGCTTGTGACGGTAGACGGTGAAGAAACATTGATTCCGGCGGGGTTTGCGGCCAGTCTGCCGGTGGATGCTGATCTCAGCGTGACCGGCCCGGCGACCCGCGCGGAGCCATATGCAGTGGAGCATCTTCTGAGTCTGCCGCTTGAACTGCTGCCGCGTCCGATTGAAATTCACGCACCGGGTACGCCGGAAGACATGGAAGCTGCGATTGAGGCGTTGAAGCCGCCGGTGGTCATCCCGCCGACGAGTGTGCCGGCACCGGAGCCGACTGCCGAAGTCGCGCCAGCCGATACGCCAGCCGAAGAGCCTGCGCAGGAAGAGATGATCACCATCTGCCACAAAGGGGAAATAACAATGACTATTCCCATCAGTGCATGGCCTGCGCACGAGGCGCACGGTGATACGATGGGGGCGTGTCCGGCATAACAGCCCGGATAAAAAACGAATCGTAACCCGTCTGAATGCAGGCGGGTTTTTGATTGTCAGCGATAAAAATCGTCGGGATTGGCGGCATCAAAACGCTGGCGTCGAACATCCCCAAGTTCCTGTTCAAACTGCCGCAGTTGCTCGCCCAATGGGTCCTTTTGGAGCTTGGCCTTACGCATGGCGGTTAACAGGTCTTTTACCAGATTCTCCAACTCGTTGATATGTTTGGTGGAAACTGTATCGAGGTCCATCACGCACTCCTGCGCCTTAATCTATCTGATTGGCGCTTTGTATTGACACTATTATTATAGTTATAATTCTCTTGTTTTGCAAATATCTGGTGGCACAGGCCCAACTTGAGCCGTGAATTTGAGCGGCGAACGTGGTAGACTCATGGGGTTTGATGGGGCACTTAGGCTGCGCCAAGATTTTCTTTGCCCTTCTTGGATCGGCCTTATTTTCGTAGGAAATCATGAAAACTCCACGTTTCGCTGTTCTGACGATGTTTTTTGTTAATGGCGCGCTGTTCGCAAACTGGGTGGCGCGGATTCCAGAATTCCAGTCTAAATTTGATCTGAGCGAAGGTGAACTCGGACTGGTGCTGCTGTGCGGATCGGTGGGTGTGCTGGTCGGGCTGGCGCTCACCAGCAGTATAATCGCACAGTTTGGCAGCCGGAAGGTCACCACCTTTGGTGCGGTGATCATGGCGGTGGCTGGTTTTCTGCTGACGATTATGCCGCATCCGCTGGCGTTGGGGGCCGGGCTGCTGTTTATGGGCGCGTTCCAAAGTGCGATGGATGTGGCGATGAATGCGCAGGGCGTCGAGGTGGAGCGGCGCAGCCAAAAACCGCTGATGTCCTCGTTCCACGCGGCATACAGCATTGGGAACGTTGCCGGGGCAGCAATTGGCGCGGTGATGGCCCAGTTAGCGGTGAGCCTGCCGGTGCATTTTGCGATAGTCTCGGTGGTGTTCGGTGGATTAGCGGTGTTTGCGTCGCAGTCGATGTTGGATATCCAGGGAGAAACTACCGGCAAACGTGAAGCGCCGTTCCAGATTCCGGCGCGCGTGCTGTGGCCGATTGGCTTGATCGCGTTTTGCTCCGGCCTGGGCGAAGGCTCAATGGGCGACTGGAGCGCGGTGTATCTGAAGAAGATCGTGGGCACCGAAGCCAGCGTTGCGGCGTTTGGGTTCGCGGCTTTTTCGATCATGATGACTATCGGACGTTTTTCGGGCGACTGGCTGACCAGCCGTATCCGTTCCACCCGGATTGTACGGTTCGGCGGGCTGATCGCCGGATTGGGGCTGCTGCTGGCGGTGCTGGTGCCGGAAACGCCTATTGTCCTGCTCGGATTCGCGGCAGTGGGGATCGGGCTGGCGAACGTGATCCCGCTGGCGTTCAGCGCGGCAGGCAACACACCGGGCATCTCGTCGAGCCGAGGGCTGGCGGGCGTGGCGACGATTGGATATGCGGCCTTTCTCGCGGGGCCGCCGCTGGTGGGCATGATCGCGGATGCGCTGTCGCTGCGCGTATCGTTGGCGATGATCGCGGCGCTGGTCGGCCTCATTTTTGTGTTCGCAGATGCCATTCAACCTCGACGGGAAGCGGCTCAGCCGGTGGTGGTCGCAGGCGATTGATTGAATTGTGCGGGGCAGGTTGGTAAATCTGCCCCTACATAACGTGTTTGATTTGTCCTTCTCAAAGTTCGGACAGCCGGGCCTTGATCTGGTGGGCGGCTGCGCTGAACATGAATTGATCGGGTTGGTCTTTGCCCTCCGGCAGCGTCACACCGTCCGCCTGGATGCCATAGCGCTGCAAGACCCGGTAGAGCGGGGTTTCTGCGCCGCGCTGCGTTTCACGCTCACGAACCCACTGATTATCGATGCAGAAAACCTGCGTGTTGGGCAGATTATGTTCATGCTGCAAATAGAGCGCTTCCAGCGGCCAGGGATCGAATAAGACGGTAAGGGCGAACGGATCGTGGCGGCGCATCATGGCGGCGGCTAGCGCGACACAGCCGCCGTGCTGGTGGCCGCACAGCACCACGCGCGAGGCCGGAAGCTGAAAACGGGCCAGCACCTGATCGACAAAGGTATTCATGTAACCGCCGCAGGTGACTAATACGGCACCTACGGCTTCGGTCATGGCGGCGAAATCCGCGCTGCCGCTGCCGCGCATGGGGAAGACGAACCAAAAGCGGTGATTCCCAGTGGCATAACTGACCTGTTCGCCCATGAGCGGTTCGGGCGAGATGCCGCCGTCACCTGCCCAAATGTAGGTGTGGGGCAGTTCGCGGCGGAGATCATCGATAAACGGCGCGATCTCGTTCCCCGATGATGCGCGGGTATGAAAATAGAGCAGGGCTGAATCGACGTTGTCTGGTATGATTTCGATCATCATTTCCTCATGGTTGATCTGATCCCCCTCCCCCCCTTTGGAACGGGTCTGAGGGGAAAAAAGGCTTATTTCGCGTCGTGAGGCGCATTTTCGCGTCGTGAGACGGCACGGCGCGGGATTCATCAAGCAAACACCTCCATCTATAATAGCACGAATGTTCGATTTTGTCATGGTCGTGGATGGCTAACTTCGATGGCTAACTTGAATGGTTAATTCCTAAAAGAGGAAAAACGATGGCACTGTATGTTGAGGAAACCGGGACACCGGGCGCACCCAGCCTTGTTTTTTTGCACGGCGTGGGGGCCAGCGGCTGGATGTGGGCGAGACAAACCGCCGCGCTGACCGATTTCCACTGTTTGACGGTTGATTTGCCCGGTCATGGCAAGAGCAACCAGGAAAGCTGGGTGTCGCTTGGAAACACCGCCGATCAGATCGCGCGGATCATCCAGGCGCAGGCTACGCACGGACGCGCGCATATCGTCGGGCTGTCGCTGGGCGGGTATGTCGCGCTGGTGCTGCTGGAACGGCATGCCCCGGTGCTGGATCGAGTCATTCTGAGCGGGGTCACGGCTGCGCCGATGCCTAACCGGGTGCTGCTCAAGCCGCAACTGTGGCTGATGTCGATCCTGCTGCGGCGGCGGGGGTTGGTGAAGCGGCAGGCTGAAGCGCTGCACCTGACGCCGGATATGCAGGCGGCATTTATCGATAATCTGCTGGCGATGTCGATGGAGGCCTACCGCCGCATCTGGAAAGAAGCGGCAGTTTTTCGCGTACCACCGGCGCTTCGCCAGGTGAACAACCCGACACTGGTTGTGGCGGGCAGCCGCGAATCAAAAATCATCACGCAAGCGGTGGGCGTGATCGCGGCGCTGATGCCCCACGCGCAGGGACGACTTGCGCCGGGTGTGGGGCACGGCTGGAACGTCGAGGCTCCTGATCTGTTCAGCGCGATGATCCGCGCGTGGGTGAGCGGGATGCCGCTGCCCGCCAGTTTACAGGGCACTGATGGATAGCACTGTCAGATCGGGCAGAATCGTAGGGGCGATTCACGCCTCGCCCAATATGCGTCAATTTAAGGATGTTCACCCCTATCCCCCGGCCCCTTTCCCCGCGCGCGGAGAAAGGGGAGAAGTGGGCGCAGCAAGCAGCGCCCCTACAAAACGCCTGTATTTCGGACGGCTTAAGTTGATACCCATTGGGCGATTCACGCCGCGCCCCGACAAAAACACCCGGCTATTTTTGATTGATAGTGCCCGAAGCGATGCC
>CAYYNB010000096.1:0-21956 GCA_964472565.1 uncultured Anaerolineaceae bacterium | reverse complement strand
AGAATGTTGAACTTGGGACGCCAAACGAGGAGAAACTATGTCCACCACCTTTAAACTCGACATCGACTGGGACGGCACTTGGTCCGACGAGACGCCCTATCTCCGCCGGATGCAGTCCCGCCAGGGATTCGCCGCCCCCGCCGCCGCCGTCGCGGAACCCGGCCACTGTATCCTGACGCTCGACAATCGCACCCGCCGCTTCAGCCCGGCCAACGTCGATAGCCCGCTGTACGGCCAACTGCTCCCGCGCCGCCCCGTCCGCATCCGTGCCCAGTCCGGCGCGCAGACTTGGACATTGTTTCACGGCCTGATCGAGCGCTTCGATCCCGATTCCGGCGGTTTGGGCCTGCGTCAGTGTACCATCACCTGCGTCGATGGTCTGACTCTTCTCGCCCGCCAGCGCCTCGGCACGCCCTACGCCTCCACCTATCCCGTAACGGACGCCCTTGCCGACATCGTAGCCGCCGCCTACACCCCGCCCTCCGCCAGTTACGGCGACAACGGCGATCTTCTTCAGCATTACGGCCAGCCCTGGACTCCCGAACAGACCACCTGCCTTGACGCCCTCTGCCAGATCAGTGATGCCGTTTGGGGCCGTTTTTTCATCCAGCGCGTCGGCACCGCCACCTTCTGGACCCGTGCCCAGCGTCAGAATCCATCCATCACCGCCGCGCTGACTCTGAATGCCTCCGCTCTCTCGGACCTCAAATTTTCTCTGGACATCAACCATGTGACCAATCTGGTCCAGGTGAAAATTTACCCCGTCGAAACTATCGGCGCGGAGACGGAACTCTGGCGGGCCAAAACCACCTTGCGCCTCGCGCCCATGCAGCAGCGCGTGATCCATGCCCTGTTCCACGACTCCAACGGCGAACGCTGCGGTGCGGTAGATGTCATTCCGCCCGCCCCCACCACCGATTATCTGGTCAACGATGCCCCCAACGGTTCCGGCTTCAATTACACCACCGATCCTGCCTTTTCCATCGCCACCACCACCGAAGCCACCCGCCTGAAAATCACCCTGACCAACAACGCCAGCGGCCCGCTGTATGTCACCCTGCTTCGTGTGCGCGGCCAACCCATCCGCACCTACGATCCCATCACCATCGAGCGCAGCGATTCCACCAGTCAGGCCATCTACGAAAAGCGCGCCGGCGTCTACGATCTCCCCATGCAGTCCGATCTGAACTTTGGCGAACTGCTGGCCGATTTTCTGCTGGGCCGCTACAAAAATCCTTCGCTCGCCGCCGAGTCGCTCACCGTCCAAAATCGTGACACCCTCTCCGGCGTGAACCTCTTCAGCCTCAATCTGCTGGACAAAATCGTGATCACCGATCCGCAAACCGGCGCGTCGGCCCTGGCGCACTGGCTCCGCGCCATCGACTACGACCTCTCCACGCAGGGTTACACCGTGACTCTGCACCTCGAACGCTGCGACGAAAAAACCTACTGGCTGCTCGGCCAATCCACCTATAGCGAATTGAACACGACCACTCGTCTTGGCCTCTGAAAAGGAGAATACGATATGACCTGGACCGCCCCCAAAACCTGGGCCGCTGATGAACTCGTCACGGCCACCGACTTTAATACCCATCTGCGCGACAATTTGCTGGCCCTCAAACAGCCGCCCTCCCAGCAGATCGTCCGCCTGAATACCTCTTCCTACACCACCACCAGCACCGCGTTTGTCACCGTCGATGACACGAACCTGAAAATCACCTTGACCACAGCCGGTGGTGATGTACTGATCTGGTTTAATGCGGTTGCCAACACCAGCGGCGCATATTCCCTCATGCTCACCCTGAGCATCGACGGCGTGGATCAGGGTCCGGCCAACGGTCTGACCTATGTCTATGGCACAGGCATCACGCCGCTGTCCTTTGTCTTGTTAGCATCGGGAATATCCGCTGGGGAGCATCTCTACCGTCTGCGTTTCCGGGTGTCCGGCGGCACCGGAACCCTGATCAGTACGGCCAATATGCCCGTAATTTTCGGCGTGCGTGAGGTGAGCTGACGATGATCGATCTCGAATTTATCAAATCCCCTGTGAACATTGACAAACTGCACGAGGATTTATCCGCCGTCTTCAATATGGTTTTTATCGGCGTGACCCTCTCCGCCGATCAGGTGCGGATTCACGTCACCGACGCCATCACCCAGGCCGAGCGCGATCAAATAGGGTTGCTGGTCCTCACGCATGATGCCGCCATCCTGACCGCCGCGCAGCAAGCCGCCCAGGATCGCGCCGTCCTCTGGGCCTCCCTGCAAAAACCCTGGGACACCTGGACCCCGCAGGACAAAGACGACTTTCTCCGCCTGCTGTCCGCCACCACCACATCTGTTGTGTTGAAATCCCCGTAGGGACGATCCCCCGATTTTCGTCCAATCTCCGCAACCCAATTCCCTCTTTCTCCGCGCGCGGGGAAAGAGGGTTAGGGAGATAGGGGTTACTCCACCCCCAACACCCAGAACTGTACATCCGGTTGGCCGCCCGCCGCCAGCGCGATCCGGTTGCCCGTCAAATCCACCAGCGCCGCCTCGCTCAACCAGCGATCCGGCTTCTCCGGGTCTTTCACCCATTCCGCCACCGCGACATACTGCCCCGCCGCATCCGGTTCCACACTGCTGAACCGTCCGCGCAGGACCAACTGCGGATCGCTCCCCGGCACAACCACGCGCAGCGCGCCGCTTTCATTATTCCCGGTCACAAAAAACAGCCGCCCGCCCGCGCCCCAGCGGTAATCAACCACCAGCTCGTTCGGCCCCAGGTCCACCAGTTCCACCGCTGATCCGCCGCTGCTCGCCAGGTCGATCAGCTTGAGCGTCTGTTCTTTCGCCAGCGTCAGTTCCACATACGCCAGCCAGCGGCCATCCGGCGAAACTTGCATCTGCTGCCCTTCCAGTGCCGCGTCGCCCAGCCGGTCCGACAGCGCATAATCCGCCACCGGACTCACCGTCCCATCCGGTGCCAGCCAGAACAGCCGCACCACATGCCGCTCCATCCCGCTTGGCACGGCCATCAGCACCCCCGAATTATCCTGCGCCGCTAACACCCGCACACTGAAATTATCCGGGTAAAAATCGCCGCTCGCCTGTCCCGCCATCATCTCCGTGCTGCCGCCGCCCGCCAGCGGCACCGCGACCACCCGTACGCGGCTCCCGCCCTTGTCGCACCGTTCCCCGAAGGCCACATATGCGACCTGCTGCACCTGCGCCACCGTGCCGCTGATGAACATGCATTTTGCTTCTACTTCATCCGTCGGTTGCAGCGGCTTAAATTCCGCGAGCGTTGTCCGGCTGCCGTCCACCCACATATCCAGGCTCGCTTCATCCGCGTTGCCTTCCCCATTCGGGAACATGCGCACCAGCAGCAGGCTGTTTCCGGCCTTTTCCAGCGCCGCCGTATAATCCAGCGTGATCACTTCTTTCCCCTGCGCCCGGTCATAGATCACGGCGTTTCCTGCCCGAAAGCTGCGCGCCGTGTCATCAAATCGAATATACGCCACCACATCACCCACCACGCGCACCGTATCCGGCCCCGCGCAGGTCAGCCGTGCCGTCTGCCCGATCACCCCATCATCGCTGCCATCCAGCGGATAATACACCAGATCGCCGCGCGCCCCACCGGCATACATCAGCACGCCGTTCGGCTGGCGGTAATCATGCCCGCACCGTTTCACATCCGACACATTCCCCCCCGCGAACGCGCGTAATTCCTGCGGCATCGCGCCGCCTTCATACGCCACCAGCCGCCCGCCGCCCGCGCCCTGCTCCCATACGATCACGCGCGGCACGCCCGCCGGAGCGCTGCTTTCCCCCGCTGTCGTGTCTTCTTGTGATTCTTGTGCTTGGGCTTCCGTTTCCGATTCTGCTTCACCGCCACCCGCCACCGGCTGAGCGGTTGCGGTGGCTTGGACGGTTTCCTTTTTATCGCCCTCATCCTTATCCTTGCTTGCCACCACGATCAGCAGCACGAGAATGAGAATAATGACCAGTGGGATGATGACGTAAATCGCGCGTTTCGACATATCAGCACCTCTCCTGTTTGAAAATTTTTGTTCCAGTGTTCCAGTATAAAACGAGTCTTTTTCAGGGGGAAATAACAGGGCGACCCGTTTGGATCGCCCTGCTGAAGTTTACTTCCGTGTTTCGCGGTACCACGCGATGGTCCGTTGTAGCCCCTCGCGGAAATCGGTAGTCGATTCGAACCCGAACCGTTCCTTCGCCCGCGTCACGTCAAGTTTACGGCGCGGCTGGCCGTTGGGTTTGCTCGTATCCCACACCACGTCGCCCTCGAACCCGGTCAGTTCCACCACCAGATTGACCAGATCGCGGATCGAAATTTCATTGCTCGATCCCAGGTTCACCGGGTCAGGATCGTTGTAATTCTGCGCCGCCATCACGATTCCCCGCGCCGCGTCTTCCACATACAAAAATTCCCGCGTCGGGCTGCCGTCGCCCCACGCCACGATCTGCTTCTCGCCCGCTTCCTGTGCATCCACGCACTTTTTGATCAGCGCCGGAATCACATGCGACGAGCGCGGATCGAAGTTATCGCCCGGCCCATACAGGTTCACGGGCAGCAGATACACCGCATTGAATCCATATTCCTGCCGGTACGACTGCGCCTGGACCAGCAGCATTTTTTTTGCGAGTCCATACGGCGCGTTCGTTTCTTCAGGATACCCGTTCCACAGGTCATCTTCCTTGAACGGCACCGGCGTAAATTTCGGATACGCGCAGATCGTGCCAATCGCCACGAACTTATCAACCCCCGTCTGCCGCGCATATTCCATCGTATGCACGCCCATCATCAGGTTATCGTAGAAGAAGCTGCCCGGATGCTCGCGGTTGATCCCGATCCCGCCCACCGTCGCCGCCAGGTGAATCACCATCGTCGCCGGGAAATCCTGGTACATGCGCTGCACATCGGCTTCGCGCCGCAAATCATACGCTTCCAGCGTGGGGATAAAGACTTCTTTCGCCCCGCACGCCTCTAACTCGCGTACCACATTCCGCCCCAGGAAGCCCGCGCCGCCTGTTACAATGACCCGCTGTTCGCTCCAAAAGCTCATCTTTGCTCTCCTTCAACGGCCAGACAGCCCCATTATACAAACCCCCTGACCGGATTTCCACCTATGCTTCACGGACGATCAGCTTATGGTCGAGAATCCAATTCCGCACTACATTAGAGAGATGGGTCTTTGATCATACGGGAGGAAACAATGGAACTTGGACAGATTATTGCCCTGATCATCATCGGCGCGCTGGCGGGAACCGGCGCGATGTCCATCACCGGACGCAACAAAAAATCCGGCGGTTGGGTGACAAACACCGTGATCGGCATCATCGGTGCCGTCGTCGGTGGTTACGTTTTCGACGCGCTGGACATCAGTCTACCGGACATCTTAGAAGCATCGATCAGCTTAGGGAATCTGCTGGTGGCGTTTGTCGGCGCGCTGATCGTGATCTGGGTTGTGGGCCTGATCAGCAAACGCTAGGCCCGCAGCATCTTCTCGACAGCTTGAACCGCTGCCACAATGTCGGGTAGCGGTTCCTGCCATAAAGTAGGTACTTGCAAGGCAAATTTCGGCAGCAGCGGCGTCTGGTAGCTCCCCTGCTGATCCGGTAAGACAGACGTGTAAAGTTTGGAGCTTTGCAAACGGCAAAACCGTGCATCACGCCGTACCGGATCGATAATCCAATATTCCCCTACTCCGCCGCGCTCATATTCACCAAACTTGCGCCCGTAGTCGCGTTCCAGACTCTCAGGCGAAACCACTTCAATACAAATATCAGCCGGGCCAATCATCCCCGTTTTGGTCAACTGTCCTGGATTGCTGCTCAAAATAACCTGTAAATCGGGTTCGCGGTAAACCTGAAGCGTTTCCAACCGCATCACAAAAGGCTGGGCGCGGACGCGTCCAATTGGGTTGAGGGCAAAATAGGCATCCAAAAGTTGGCGCAGATAGGCGGTAAGCAGATCATGAGCTTCGGATACCGGAGACAATTTTTCGATCTCCCCCATCGCCCATTCGTAGTAGTGTTCCGCATAACGATCCAGGTATTCTTCAGCCGAAACTGGACTTTCAGAAGTTGTGCGCGTGGATACCATACCGATTCTCACCGACTCAACCAGTTTAGCCACATTGTAACACAGAACGGGCCGCGGAAATTTCGCGGCCCCAATCCCTTTATTTCGCCAGAATATCGCTGCCCACCAACTGCCGCCCCGCCGCGAGTAGTTCGCGCACGACATCGCCCGATGGCGCTTCGGCATACACCCGCAGCACCGGTTCCGTCCCGCTCGGACGGATCAGCAGCCAGCTATCATCCGCCAGCACGAACTTGATCCCATCGAACGTTTTGATCTCGCGCACTGTCTGCCCTGCCATCGACTGTGGTGCTTTAGCGCTCAGGCGGTTGACCATTTCCTTCTTCGGCACAGGTACATGCAGATGAAAATCTGTGCGCTCGTAGCACGTCGGCCCATACTCCCGCTGCAAATCATTGATCAGTTCGATCAGTGGCACGCGCGCATCCGCCATAATTTCGAGCAGCAGCAGGCCCATCAGAATCCCGTCACCTTCGGGAATATGCCCCTTGATGCTGATCCCGCCGGATTCTTCGCCGCCGATCAACACATTCCCGTTCATCATATAATCCGCAATATGGTTGAATCCGACGGGTGTTTCGTGCAGCGTCAACCCGTGTTTCGCCGCGATCCGGTTGAGCATCATCGTGGTAGACACTGTTTTCACCACGTCGCCCGTCCAGCCGCGCTTCTCCACCAGGTATCGCAGCGCCAGCGCCATGATCGTATGCGGATCAACAAAGTTGCCCTGTCCATCCATCGCCCCAACGCGATCCGCGTCCCCATCCGTCGCAATCCCCACGTCCGCGTGCTGCGCCTGGATCGCCGCCGCCAGTGCTTCCAGGTGCTTACGGATCGGCTCCGGGTGGATACCGCCGAATCCTGGATTCATCTCGCCGCGAATTTCCGTCACATGGCACCGTGACCGCGACAGAATCGCCCGAATCGCCGTGCGCCCCGCGCCGTACATCGGGTCCGCCACAATATGCAGTTCCCCCTGCGAGATTTTGTCAATATCCACCAGCGACTCGAGATGTTCATAATAAGCATTGGTGGGGTTAAACCGCCGGATAAGACCCGCTTCGATAGCCTTTTCATAATCCATCAAATTCGGGCCGCGCGCTTCTCGCTGCGACTTTTCCAGCAGCAGTTCCACCCGTTCGCACTGCGACGGCAGCGCCGATCCGCCGTAATCCGCCTTCAGCTTGAACCCGTTATAACGCGGCGGATTATGCGACGCGGTGATCACCACGCCCGCCACCGCTTTTTTGTGCAGAATGTTATAGCTGATCGCCGGTGTCGGTGCGTCCGTACGTGACAGCCACGTGATCACATTATTCGCCGCCAGCACCCGCGCCGTTTCCATTGCAAACCGGTCCGACAGAAACCGCGTGTCAAACCCAACTACCACTTCCGGCTGGCCGTTTCCGCCAAACTCCGTATTGATATAATCGGCTACTGCCTGTGCGACCAGCCGCAAATTTCCAAACGTATAAGTTTCGGCAATCACGGCTCGCCAGCCATCCGTCCCAAAACGAATGCTCATCCTTCAATCCCTCCCGTGCGAATAAATTAGCCATGCAGTATAGCATGCCCAACACAAAAAAGGGCAGTTTTATTCAAACCGCCCCGCCTCATTTTTCTGCAAAAAATAAAATTTAGCTGATTCCCTCCGCGAGCATTCGCGAAGCCTGATCGCAAAACACATCAAAAATACCCCGGTGCAAACGGCTGCGTGCCGGGTTATCCAGGTACAACACGCCTATAATTTCTTCGCCCGCATACAGCGGCCCGCACAGCACCGCAATCGGTGTGTTGTCGTCTGCCGTATGCACAAACAACTGTGACTCGCCCGAATCCAGCGCCAGGAAAATTGCGCGCCGGTCCGGGTCCGCTTCCGCCGGATAAATATACCGTCCCTGCGCATCCCGCCCCGTGCAGTACTGCATCCGACCATCCTGCTCCGAGCGGATCACATAACCCTGCTGCGCATGAAATTGTTGCAGCGCCCGCACCAGCAGCGCATCCAGCCGCGATCCGTGCGTCGGTGAGCGGTCCGCCGACTGCATTTCTGTCACATAAGAAGCGTTATCCGCCACAACTTCAATCGCCGGAGCAGCAACCGCCGCTGCTTCACGCGCCGCATAATCATCATACGTATTCTGAACAGGCCCCGCTTGCTCAATATCGGGCCGTTTCAGAAAAGCGATCAAACGTTGAACCAGTCCGCGCTGTTGAGACATGCCTATTCCCCATCACCAGTGTCGGGTATTCCCTCTTTACATTTTTGAGTATAACATTATTTTGAAACCAGTGACTATGGAACTCCAATCCTATACGTCATCTTGACATCTACAGGCATCTCTTAAATCAGATTTTAATTTCACAGGGGTAGGATATATGAACCGCACCGTCATCTGGTTGATCGATATTCTGGGTTTGATCGGCCTCATCACCTTTAGCGTCTTAGCCGCGCTCTCCCCCCAATCGGACGGTTATATCGTCGGCCAGATTGTGTGTGCCGGAATCGTCCTGCTCAGCACCTTTTTCCTGCGCCGTCTGGATACCTGACCTTACTCCCCCACCACCACCGGGACATCCTGTTGTTCGCCGTCGCGGATAATCGTCAGCGTCACCGTGTCGCCAGGATGCGTGTTGTTTTCCAGATACAGTGTCAGCTCGTCGCGTGTCGTGACCGCCGTGCCATTAATCGCCACAATGGTATCCCCGCCTACCAGATACGTCTGCCACCCCCGCTGTTGAATCTCCGCCGCCTGGAGTTCCGCCTGTGCCGCCGGACCACCGCGCACAATCTCGACAATCAACAGGCCGTTTTGGGGTCCGCTTTCGCCCGGCTGAATCTCATAGCCCAACTCTGCCGTATTGATCCCCATCGTCGGATGCGGATACCGTCCCTGTTCGATCAGCTTTGGCACCACCAGATACACCGTGCTGATCGGCACCGCAAACCCAATCCCGTTTGATCCGCCCGACGACGATTGAATCGCTGTGTTGACCCCGATCACTCGTCCCCGTGTATCGAGCAGCGGCCCGCCCGAATTGCCCGGATTAATCGCTGCATCCGTCTGAATCGCATTCCCGATCATCGACCCATCTTCCGACTGGATCACGCGCCCCAAGGCGCTGATCACCCCGGTTGTCAGCGTCCGGTCCAGCGCGAACGGATTCCCAATCGCCAGCACCATCTGCCCCACCCGCAGCGTTTCGTCCGTTCCCAACGGAATCGGCGGCAGATTAAGCTGGTTCACATCCACTTGCAGCACCGCCAGATCATAATACGAGTCCGCGCCCACCACTGCCGCCGTCAGATGTGTACCATCCACCAGCACCACTTCGATCTCTTCCGCGCCCTCGATCACGTGGTTATTGGTGACAATATGCCCCGCCGTATCATAGATAAACCCCGATCCCGTGCCTTCCTGCGGAACAGGTCCGCGCCAGAAATCCAGCACCTGGCTTCGGCTCGTAATATGCACCACCGACGGACTCACCGCCTCATAAATCTGGGTAATCACCGCTTCCTGTGCATCCATCAGCGTCAGCGCCTCGCTCGACAGCGGGGCAACAACCATTGGGGTTGCAGTGGCTTGAACAGCCGCGCCGGGATCATCATCCGCCTGTCCCAGGCTCCACGTCATGCCCAGCCCAAAACCGAGCGCCGTTCCGAGCAGGACACCAAACACGACAAACCGCTTTGAAATCATACGCGCCTCCTGTTAAAACCCATAGTGCAGTACCTGTACTTGATTCGCCGCATACTGAACCAGATTATACGAAGGAGCGAACGTAAGATCGGGGTGAGGTGTTTCATCCCAGGCGCGCCACGCATATTGAATGCTCGTCGCCCCCACGCATGTATACAGGATTCCATCACGCACCACCTGTGAACTCCGGTGCAAATGCCCATGAAACACCCCGCGCAGCCGGTTTCGCGCCGGCATCAGTGCCTGGTGCAGCGCCTCGACGTTCAGAATCAACATATGTTCATCCAGCCAGGGCGATCCCATTGCGAATCCCCCGTAATGCATAAACACCGTCAGCGGCGGCCCATCCTGCGTGGTTTCGCTGCGAATCCATGCCAGTTGTTCGGCGTTCACCTGCCCATTCGGCACCGGCACCGCCGGATCGAATGCATCCACCACCATAAACCGCTCGCCTTTGACCTCAAAACAATAATCCATCGTGTGGTTTGGATCACCGCTGGCGTGAAGGTGCGCGCCGAGATACTCATGCATCAACCCGCGATCATCATGATTCCCGTTGACATAATAAACCGGCGCTTTGAGCCGTCCCAATACGCCCGCCGCCAGCTCATACGACTCCCGGCTCCGATCATTGGATACATCGCCGGTATGCACAACAAAATCCGGCTGGACAGGAAACTGGTTAATCACATCCACCACCCGTTCCAGGTTCGCCAGCGTCGGCGGTCCTTGCAGCGTGAAGTCACGCGTCGGCCCCAGGTGTGAATCGCTGATATGCACAAATGTGAGAGAGGGTTTCATCGTGTTTAGCTTTCCCGAATGCGAAACAAAGTGGACTCTAGCGCAGCGTTCGCCGTGTTGCAAGCCTGTGGTACAATGAATAAATTCTATCGACGGGGAGGTTTAGTCATGGATATTAACCAGCGCGTCCGCGCTATCCTGCTGACTGATCAACATCATGTGCTGCTTTTTAAGCGGGTCCGTCCGGGCGTCACACCCTACTGGGTTGCACCGGGCGGCGGTATCGAAGCCTCCGATACCGGACCGGAAGCCGCCTTATCGCGTGAAATGATGGAAGAACTCGGCGCGACAATCGAAATCGTGCGTTATGCCTTTGTTTACGACCACCGCCCAGCCTCTAACCGCATCATTCGCCAATTATTTTATCTCTGCCGCCTTATTGATCGGGACCCGTCCCGCCGCACCGCACCCGAATTTAATGACCCCACGCGCGGCCAGTATATTGCCGAAGAAGTCCCCCTTCAGCGCCGCACCCTCAACCAGCTCAATATCCAGCCCCACGACCTTCAAACTTATCTGGCTGAGATGAGCGAGTTATGCGTTTGATCCTGGTCCGTCACGGACAAACCACCTGGAATTCAGAAGGCCGTGTCCAGGGGCACACCGATGTGCCCTTGAGCGATTTAGGCCGCTGGCAGTCCGAACGAGTCGCCGCGCGGCTGGCATCCGAACCCCTCCACGCCATCTATTCCAGCGATCTCCAGCGCGCCCTGCACACCGCCCAGGCGATAGCGGCGCAGCATAACCTGCCGGTAAACGCCGATGCGCGCCTGCGTGAAATTGCCAAAGGGGAATGGGAAGGCCGCGACTGGCAGGAAGTCCGCGCGCTTTACCCCGCTATGTTTGCCGCGTGGCAGGCCAATCGCGATCAGGTGCCGCACGGCGCGGAAACGCTCACCCAGTTTGCCGCCCGCCTGGCGACCCTGCGCGATGACATCAAACGCCGCCACCCCGATCAAACCGTGCTGCTGGTCGGGCATGGCGGCTCACTGACCATGTTCATCTGTTTGGCGCTGGGTCTGGAACCGCAGAAACGGTTTAACCTGATTATGAACAACACCGCCGTTTCTGAACTGCGTGATTACCCCGAGGGCCTCGCGCTGTTCTGCCTGAATGACACCTGCCATCTAGCCGACCCGCCCCCAGACGGGAATATGGCGCGGCATGTGCCGCCGGAATAAACCCGGTCAGCATAGGTCTTCCGCTACTGGTGGCGCTTAAACTTAAACCTGGGCGCTGCCCCGTACGGCCTTCAGGACGAACAGCAGAACCATCGCACCGAAGAACGCTACCAGAATGCTGGCGATATCAATCCCGTCTACATTACCGCCCAGGTCGAGCACATCCAGGATAAAACCGCCCAGGACACCGCCGACAATACCCACCACAATATCCTCACCCAGCGACTGCCCGCGATTAGTCCCCATCACCAGGCTGGCAAGCCACCCCGCGATTGCGCCGACAACCACCCAAATGATAATGTTAACAAGCAAGTCCATGTTGGCCTCCCTATACGATACATTGCTCAGATCATACGGTTTTTCAGCGCCGTCTATATCGGCCACCTGGGGGATTTTCGTTTAGGTGAATTGATGGATTTTTTCCCTGTCCATACGGCTGCCCTGCGCCTTCTGTACCCCCGGTTGTGCAATCTACGGAATCCATTATCATTGTAGACAGCCATTTCAATTCTTCTGAGTCAGGAGCTTACCTTATGCGCTATAGATGGTTTATTCTTGGCCTTCTCCTGGTTGCACTGTTGGTTCCTAGCCTGCATCCCACCGAACCAGCACAAGCCCAGGGCGGCAGCACACAGCATGTCGTGCAGGCCGGTGAAAACTTGTATCGGATCGCCTTGCGTTATGGCGTTACATGGCCTGCCATCGCCGCCGCCAATGGCATCACCAATCCTAATCTGATCTATGTCGGTCAGGTGCTCATTATCCCGGCCCCCGGCACAACACCCACCCCTTCGACGCCGCTTCCCGGCACAGCGGTCCCCACCACCGCGCCTTCGACGGGCGGCACGTATACGGTGGTCGCGGGTGATACGCTCTCGCGGATTGCGCTGCGCTTCGGCACGACAGTCCAGGCGATTGTCTCCGCCAACGGCATCACCAACCCCAACCTGATCTATGTCGGTCAGGTCTTGACGATCCCCGGCGGCAGCACCACGCCGACCACGCCGACCACACCCAGCACCCCGATCCCCGGCGCGACTCAGCCGCCCGTGCCCACAGCCCCGCCTTCAACGGGTGGCGCTTTTGAACTCGGCGGTCAGGTGGACAGCTTCGGCTATCCCGATCAGATGAAGCAGGCAGGCATGTCGTGGGTCAAGCGCCAACTGCGCTACACCCTCGGCCAGAATCCCGACACCGCCGCCGGTTACATCAACGAAGCGCACAGCAAGGGCTTCCGCATCCTTTTGAGCGTCGTCGGCGATCCGGCGCAGCTTGGCTCGAACATGGGCGTCTACATGGATCAGTTCGCGGGCTTCCTGCAAGGCGTCGCGGCCCTCGGCCCGGATGCGATTGAAGTCTGGAACGAGCAGAACATTGACCGTGAATGGCCCGCTGGACAGATCAGCGCCCAAAGCTATGTCCAGATGCTTTCCAAAGCCTACGCCTCGATCAAGGCGGGCAACCCCAGCGTGATGGTCATCAGCGGCGCGCCCGCGCCCACCGGCTACTTCGGATCGGCGGGCTGTGCGGCAGGCGGCTGCAACGACGATACATACATCCAGCAGATGGCGGCTGCCGGCGCGACCAACTACGCCGACTGCATGGGCATCCACTACAACGAAGGCATCCTCTCGCCCGACCAGACCAGCGGTGACCCGCGCGGTAACAGCGGCCACTACACCCGCTACTACTGGGGCATGGTCAACACCTACTGGAACGCTTTTGGCGGGCGTCGTCCGCTGTGCTTCACCGAACTCGGCTATCTCTCGCCTGAAGGCCTGGGCGCACTGCCCGCCGGATTCGAGTGGGGCGCGAACACCACCGCCGCGCAACAGGCGCAGTGGCTGGGCCGTGCGGCGCAGCTCTCACGCGGCAGCGGCAAAGTCCGCCTGATGATCGTCTGGAACGTGGACTTCACCGCCTACGGAGCCGACCCAGCAGCGGGCTACGCGATCATGCGTCCGGGTGGAAGCTGCCCGGCGTGTAGCGCGCTGGCCGGAGCAATGCAGTAACCAACGCACAGGGCGGGCCGGACGGGTCCGCCCTTTTTTGTACCCCCCAGCTACGAATCGGCCCCCCAACCCTTTTTCAAACGGGCTATAGGTTAGAAGCAGGTCTATTTAGCCTGAATCATTTAACCTTATGCGGGATATGGGGATAATGTGGGGGCAGATTTAACCTGAATGCGTCCCGATTCAGGCTAAATGGGCGGATACCGGAAAAGTTGTAGGGGCAATTCATGAATTGCCCCTACAAAAAACAAAAACCATTTCGCCAACGGTATCACGAGTGAGAAAAAAGAGGATAGGGGTTCACCCTACCACGCCAGCCCGCCGACCTTCCGCATCTGCTTGATCTCGTGTTTCGTCGCGGGACGCCAGGCTTTAGGACCGCTGGGCGGCGCTTCATGACGGCGGCCAAACAGCCCTCGTTTTTCTTCCTGCACCGGCGGCGCGTAGATCATCGCCGCGTCTTCGACATGTTTCACCATTTTCCCGGTCAGCGGATCGCGCTTTTTGAGTTCATCCCGCCGCTCGATATACATCCGATCTACGCTGGCGCGCACCTTACGCACATCAAACCCGCCATCCGTATATCGCCGCTCGTAGCTCCACGCCCACGATCCGTCGGTGTAATTGGTCTCCACGATCCGCGCCGACTTCACCAGCCGCCCTTCCAGCGGCGGATAGGTCGTTTTCAGATAGGCCCATGTGTCCGTGTTCCGCTGCGCCTGATTGATCGGCTCTTCCACGCGCACATGCCGCCCCTGCCCCACCAGCGGCACATCCGGCGCAGGGGAATTGATCCCTTCCGCCGTGATCGGCAGCCGCTGCGTCTGCGCCACGTCGGTGAGAAAGATCGGCTCGGCGGGCGGCAGCGCGACAGGCGTCGGAATCGGCCCTATCTGGGACTGTCCGGGCGCGGCAAGTGGTGCAGCGCCGGGCATACTCGGCGCGGGCGGCGCAGCAGGTCCAGCGGGCACAGCCGACCCAGCAGGCGGCGGTGGTGCGGCGCGTCCGCCACTCGGTCCGGCCTTGAACAGAATCGAGGCCAGTTCCGGTGATATATCATCGCCCCAATCCTTGAGCGTTTCACGGCTCGACATATCCGGCGCGGGCGGCGGTGGGGATACCGGGGTCGGTGACGAAGACGTGATCCGGTGCGGTTCATCCGGCAGCGGCGGCTCAATGCCAGACGGCACAGCGGGCATTTCAAACTGGGTTGGCGCTTCGCTTTCCGTCAGCGACATTTCGCTTTTTTCTTCCACACGCGGAGCCGGTTCTTCCCAGACGGGAAGCTTATCAGCCGTGGGCGGCTCAATCACTGCCGGAACCATTGGATCAGGCGGGCGTTCGACAGGAGCAGCGGGCAGCGGCATAAACGAGGGCCGAGCCACCCCGCCCAGCGGCGTTTCCGACACAATCCGCGGCGGCGTAGCGGGTTCGGACTCGTGATCAGACAGGCTCACTTTCGGCAGCGCTGCCGTTTCGTCCTCGTCGTCTTCGACTTCATCCGGTGCGGGGGCCTCACTCACGATCTCGTTCGCCAGCACCACCGTTTCATCATCCTCTTCTTCAAGACTCCCAATCGAAAAATCGAGCGCCGGGAGTTCGGGTGTCTCTTCGTCAGCTTTCTCTGGCAGATTCTCTCCGCCCAAACGATTCAGATCATCATCATACATCACACAACATCCTTTGCTGTGGGTCGAGTCTGTCTCTTTATTATACGAGCAACTCCGTTAGCAAAAAATAAAAAGGGTTGAGATCGATAGGATCTCAACCCTTGATCGTTGACCCGATCGGGCTAGTTTTTCGTCAGTTCGACGGCATACGATCCGCTGTCCGCCATGCAGTACACCTCAATCGTATACAGCCCATTGCTGGGCAGCGTATACGACGTGATCAGCGCATTCAGGCCCGTTCCGCTGTCATCATCCGAAGTCAGGATCATCTCGGTTTCGTCATACAACGACACCAGTATATCCAGGTTCGGGCTGTCTTCCGCTGCATTCGCCGTAATCGTCACGACATCGCCCTTCATGCCAGAAAACACCCAGTCTTCATGGGTCGCCGGGCCGCTCAGTTCGCCCGTCACCGTGCCCCCATAGACCAGCGATACAGCGGGCAGTGGGGTCGCGTCCACTGGCGGAGTCGTCGTCGTGCCATCCGGCCAGACTACCGGCCACACCTGGATCAGCAGACCGGATAAGGACGGGGCCACCGCGGGCAGCGCTTCTGCCGCCGCCGGGCTGCCGTTGATCACCAGATCCAGTCCGCTGGCCTCGGCCCAGCCAATCGTGTTGTTGCCATACACCATCAGGTATTGGTTGTCGGGCGTGCGCCCAAATGCCGCCAGTGTCGCGCCGGCGTTCACCGTCGTTAATACCGTTGCGTCGGCCTGGGGCAGTTCGCACACGTCCACCGCGCCGCTCACATTCACAATCGCGGCGGTGCGTTCAGTCGTCAGCGTTTCATTTTCCAGAACATTTAGCGGCAGATACGCGAAATCATCAAACGCCACCTGAATCGTCTGATCCGCATCGGGGAAGGTGTACCCCGCCAGCCGGATGTTGCCCGTCTGCTGGCTGTGATCCACCACCATATTTACGCGCTGGTTGTTGACATACAGTTCGATGTAATCGCCCAACACCAGCACCCCCAGCGTATTACGGGCGCTGCCATCGGTCACAATCATATCGCTGTAGTTCGGCCCGACCAGTTCGTTAAACGTGCCATCCGTGACCGCAAACAGCGTATACTGGCGGCTGCTGTTGATCACATAATAGTAGAAGTTCGATTCGTCCTTCACGCGGAATACCACGCCATATTCCCACGCCGTAGGCACCCGCAGCAGTTCGCCCGTCACCTGGAAGTAATAGGCCGGGCCGCCCTCTTCAATCGTCGCCGGGAAAGTCCAGAACACGCGGTCAAATTCCGGCGCTTCGAGAATAACCTGGCCGTTCACCACCGATCCAAAACGCCAGTCATTCGTATTGTCATCAAACCGATCCAGGATCGGCGTGCCTAACTCGACGGGGATGGTATTCAGGAGGTCGGGGTTGTCGCTGACCACCAGGGGCGCGCCATCGATCCGCAGACTGTTTAACATCCGATCCAGCACATCCGATGCGAATTCGTCGTCATACTCCCCGGCAGGGGCCAGTGCCACCACCGCCAGCCAATCATCGCTGCTGACTTCGATCAACCAGATCCAGGTATGCGAGTCCGCCGCCACCTCATCGATTTGGTAGGCCGGATACGCGAAGTTATTGACCGGTTCGGCTAACCCCGTGAAATCCGCGCCCAGCGTATGTTCGATTGCCGCGAGTGAACTGGTTACATCGCTCGTCATCCCGCCGCTTTGCAGTTCCTGCGGGGTGCCGCGCGCCACAAGCATCTGCGGATACAGGCTGGATGATTGATGCGTCCCTGTCTCGGGGAACATCGTAAACATCACGCCGATCCGGGTGGGAGCCTGCCACGTGGTCGGATAATCCATCGTGACATTTTTCCCTTCCAGCTCCACGGTCTGGAATTCAGACGGTACAAAAATATCCGGATCCGTTACTGCCACCACCGGAGCCGGGGTGTAGGTCGGCGGCTTCGGGGTATTCGACGGCTCCGGCGTATTCGTCGCGGTCGGCTCCGGTGTATTCGTCGCGGTCGGTTCGGGTGTATTGGTTGGCACCGGGGTCGTGGTCGGCCAGGGTTTCACCGGAAGATTGGGATTCCCCGTAATCCGCACCGTCTCGCCCCAAATCCAGCCCAAATCCCCCTGAAAGACGATCTGGTACCATTCGCCGTCTTCGCTGATCGCATTGATGACCACTTCTTCATCACGCGGCAGCACGCCCAGCGTCGCATAATCCGATCCCGGACCGCTGCGCACGGTAGACTGCTCCGTGAGGATCACGGCCATCGTCAGCCGTTCGGTAGGCGTGGGTGACGGTTCTTCGCTCGGTTCAGGGCTGGGCGTGCTGCTGGGTTCCGTCGTAGCGGTAGCCTGGGCGACCTTCGTACCGTCGTCGTCCTTGTCATCATCCCCGCCGCCAAACAGCAAAAACGCGCCCCCGCCGATAATCGCCAGCGCGATCACCGCCAGAATCCCCATCATCACCGGGCTAAGTCCGCGTTTGGCGGGCACTGCCGCCGGAACCGGAGTCTGGGCCGGGGTGTATGCGCCGGGCGGCGTCATGCCGGATGGCGTCGGGCTGACCGGGGGCATGGTGGGCATAACCGTGCCGCCGGGGGTCGGTGTGCGCGCATAACCCGGTGGCACGTCGTCCCCCACCAGCGTCTTGTCCATCACCAGCGAAGCAGGTGTCTGCCGGGCCGCTTGCGGCAGCCCGCGCACCGCATTATCGAACGCCTCCGCCATCTCATCCCCCGACTGGAAGCGCGCATCCTTATCCTTAGCCAGCGCCCGCAGAATCACCGCTTCAATCGCCGGGTTCAGGTTCGGATTCAATTCGCGTGGGGGTGGCGGCGGATCGTTGAAATGTTTGTACATCAGGGTGTACGGCGTCTCCCCGGAAAACGGCAGCCGCCCTAACACCATCTCGTACAGCATCACGCCTAACGAGTAAATATCCGTGCGCGCATCCACCGGTTCGCCGCGCCACTGCTCCGGTGCCATATACGCCGGTGTGCCCAGGATATTCCCCGTTGCCGTGAGTTTGCTGGTTCCGGCCAGCATCTTCGCAATGCCGAAGTCGGTCAGGTAGGCATTATCTTTTTCGTCCAGCAGGACATTGTTCGGCTTGAGATCGCGGTGGACGATACCTTGTTCGTGCGCAAAAGTCAGCGCGCTGGCGATCTGCGACAGCATGCGGCTGGCACCGTTGAGGGACAGCGGCGTTTTGCGCAGCCGGTCATCCAGGCTCCCCCCACGCACCAACTGCATCACGATATAAATATTCTTCCCGTCGCGTCCAAAATCGATTACGGGCAGGATGTGCGGATGCTGCAACCGGGCGATAAGCTGCGCTTCATGCTCGAAGCGCGCGACAAACTGCTCATCGTCCGCCAGCTCCTTTGCCATCACTTTGATCGCCACATCCCGGTCCATCGATTTCTGGCGCGCCAGGTAGACGGCAGCCATACCGCCGCGCCCCAACAGCGATTTCAGCTCGTATGGCCCCAGTTGTTGGTTCATCAGATCATCTGTCATCGGGCTACACCCATCGGAAAAAAGCATCTGAGTCGTTCTGTGAGACTACTGGAAAACTGGCAAAAGAGCAAGTAATGCTGTTGTACTCCTCCCCGCCGCCTGCCCTCTCCTCTTCATCCGATCCCCGTGCCCCACAAAATCGGCCTGACATGCAACTTAATGGTATAACTGTATTCGGCATTCAGATCATATCGAAGGATGATTTGTGACCACAGCCCGCCGCGTTTTAGCGCATCCATCGTCCCTGTATATCTCGTTCATTTTAATGGTAGCCGCCCTGTCGGCGCTGCTCTATCTGGCTCCTCCCGCCGTTTTTATCGCAATCTTAATCATCCCGATCCTCACTTTTCTGGTGCTCAGCCGCAACACCCTGATCCCCCTGCTCATTTTTTACCGCAGCGGGATCGGCGCGCTGTTTGCCCTGGGCGGCATCGCCTGTATGGGCTTTAGCGCCTATCATTTTCGCCCCCAGCCGGAGAGCCTGCTCCACTACCGCCCCACCCCGCAACCCGAAGCGTATTACGACGCAAGCGCGGTGTATTACCTGCTCGCGGGGCTGCTGCTGCTGCTGTTCGCGCTGATTTTTTCGGCGCGGTCACTGCCCTTCCGCCGCCCGACCGCCCGCCATCTGGTGCCGCATGTCCGGCGTTGGCACGGCTGGCTCGAAACCGTGATCCTCAGCGTAGGGCTGTTACTGTTGTTGGCATTTGCCGAATCCAACGGCGGTTTGATCGGTCTGGAAAAGCTGGAACAGCTTCCCCCCCATGAACAGTTCGCGCTCATGCTGGGCGCGCTCCTGTGTCTAACGCTCGGTCTGGGTGGGATTCCGCGTTTCTCCCTGGGCGTTGTGCGCGCCAATTGGCGCGAGTTGGCGCTGGTCCTGGGAATCACGATGTTCGCCCTGATCATCCGCTTCTGGAAGCTGGGTGATGCCGTCCGCATGATGATCGATGAGGGGCATTTCGCGCTGGGCATCGGCTATTTGCAGAAATACCCGAATATCCGCCTGCTGGAACCCATGCCCACCGCCGCCTCATTCCCGTTCATTTTTTCCTATTTCCAGGCGCAGGCCGTCGAAATTTTCGGGCGCAACTTTTTAGGGATGCGCGCCGCCAGTGCGTTGATAGGTACCCTCACCATTCCCGCCCTCTATCTGCTGGCCCGTTATCTCTTTGACCGCACCACCGCGCTTATGGCCGCCCTGTTACTCGCCGCCTTCCCGCCACACATCCATTTCAGCCGCCTCGGTCTGAACAACATCGCCGATCCGCTCTTTGGCACGCTGGCGCTGGGTTTTCTCGCCCGCGCCTTTCACACCGGGCGGCGGATGGATTACACGCTGGCAGGCATTGCGCTCGGCCTGACCCAATATTTTTACGAAGGGGGCCGCCTGCTTTATCCCGGCTTAGTCGTGGGCTGGCTGCTGATGGGCTTTGTGTTTTGGCGGCCCCGCCCCTCCCTGCGCGGCTCGCTGCTGCTGCTGCTGGCCTTCGTGCTGGTCGCCATGCCCGTCTATTACACCCTCCAGGGGACAGATTTCCCCCTGCTGGATCGCATGGACAAAACCCGGCTGGATGACGGGTATCTGAACCGCACCCAAAAAACCGAGCGTGTTGACGCCTATGTGACGCACTTCAAACACTCGCTGATGATGTACGTCAACTCCCCGGAAAACACCTATATCTTCTACTATCTTTATTACGGCGGCAGAGAACCGTTGATCCTCTCGTATATCGTGCCTTTTTTCCTGCTGGGCGTGGCGATCACCCTCTGGCGCTGGCACACCCCCGGCTTTATTACGTTTCCCTGGCTCATCGGCACATCGCTCGGCAACGCGGTGCTGATCGAGAGCGCCGTCACCCCGCGTTATGTCGTGGTTTTCCCGGCGCTGGCCCTGCTGATCGCAGTCGGCATCCGCTACACCCTGCCGCTCATCTGGCCCCAGATCGTGCCGATCCGCTGGCTCACCGCGCGCACCAAAACCCTGTTTCTGGCCGGATTGGTCGCCCTGCTTGTCGCGGATCAGATCGCCTTCTACTTTGGCCCCTTCCTCGATCTGTTCAACAGCGAAGCGCGAGCCAACAGTACCGCCGATGTGGATGATGCGCTGCTGCGTTCCGTCGATTTTCCCGCCGCCACCCAGATTCATATTGTGGCCGATCAAACCCTCCCCCAACTCGACGCCCAGCGCCTGATGAATTTTCTGGCCGACGATCTCAACGTCCTGATCCACACCAAGCTCGATTTTCAGGCCGCTGATCTGAATCTGTTGCCGCGCAGCGTCGATCAGGCCTTTTTCCTGCTGCCGGATGATGAAATCTCGCTGGTCAAACTGCGGGTGGCTTTTCCGCTGCTCCAGGGACCGTATTACACGACCTACGACGTTCCCGACGGCAAAGCCCTGGTGCTCTACTACGTTCCCGCCGAGGATCACCCGGGGGCAGTCGGCTGACGGTTCAATTTGCCTCTTGACAACCGAACAAATGTTCGGTATACTATGATCAGCTTTTAGGACTTCCCCCTGTCCTGGTTGGTGCGTATTCCCCCCCTCTTACCCCTGTGTGCGGCGTACCAACACAATAAGGGCGGCCAAGTGATTTGGCCGCCCCATTTGTTGATTCTTCGATACGCTTTCAGGATTAGGTCTTTTCGGGAACGCCCAAAGCCTCCCGCAGTTCCGGCCCTTTATAGGGCTTGCCAAATAAGGGGGCCAACAAACAAATATCAAGCAGGCCCGCCATCAGGGGTAAAATTCCTAAAATACCAAAAATAACTCCCCCGACAACGCTTTTAGAACCGAAAAAGGCAATAGACAGGGCGATGAAAACGAGAATGGCTCCGACAACAATGCGTGTGATCCGTCCATTGCGGCTTGCCATGAAACTCAACAATCCGTTCATGCCTTTCCCTCCTGACGTTCAACCCAAACGATATTTCCATCATACTACAATTTTGATGAAGAGCATGCTGCCATTTTCATTCGTT